>NZ_PZZP01000001.1:1224240-1530300 GCF_003046315.1 Desmospora activa DSM 45169
ATCGGGTTTAACACTCCGGTGGAGGTTTCACAGTAGGTAAAGAAGACGGCTTCCACCTGTGGTCGCTCCTTTAAAAAGGCAGACAACTCTTCCGGGGTGCACGCTTTTCCCCAGGGGATATCCAAACGATGGGTGACAATGTTGTTTTTGTTTAGGATTTTGGCAAAGCGGTCACCAAAGGCGCCGGTAACGACGACAGCGGCTTCACCGTCGGGTTTTACGCTGTTGACGACGGCGGCTTCCAGTGCGGCGGTGCCGCTGGCAGTAAGGATGAGGACCGGTTGGCTCGTGCCGAACAGTGGCCGCAGGCGCTGGCTACACGCGGTCACCAATTCGGATGACTCGGGATCGCGATGGCCCATCATGGGTCGTAACATCGCTTGTTGAATCCGTGTGGGGACGGGAGTAGGTCCCGGAATTTGCAGACGAAATTTGTCTTGTAACATGCTCACGGTTTCTCTCCTCCTTTTGCTCTATACAAAAAGCCTTTCGACCGCACACCTCCCGTGGGGAAGTGAGGGACGAAAGGCCGTGTTGCCACCCTCATTTGCCCGGGCTTCACAGCCGCGGGCCTTTGTGGGTTCGCTCGTGGGAACCCTGAGATAACGGATCGCCGGTCCGGCCTACTGGGATTCAGCCGAACAACTCGGGAGTGCTCCACCCATTGGGGGCACCGGTTTGCAGCAACCACCGGCTCTCTGAGGCTCCCCATTTGGGCTTGGCTCCTTCATCGTCACAATGTCATGAAAAATGTTGAGATTACTCTAACACGGTAAAGGAATGGTGTCAACAGCTAATTAAAGTTCGTTAATTCGTCAATCACCTGTATCAAAAAAGAGCGCACCTAGCGGTACGCTCCTATTTTAGCCTTTGTAGCGGGAAAGGGAAGCTTGATACAGATCGTCGGCGACATCGGCGCCTTTCCAGCCTTCGATTTTGGTCTCTTTATTCTCAAGGTCTTTATATACTTGGAAGAAATGTTCAATTTCTTTTAGGGTGTGGGCGGGCACATCTTCCAGGGATTTGACATCGTTCCAGCGGGGATCATCGACTGGTACACCGAGCAGTTTTTCATCTTTGCCTTTATCGTCGGACATCAGCAGTACACCGATGACGCGCGTTGCAATAACGCATCCCGGGAAGGTGGGGAAGGTGGTTAGGACGAGGATATCCAACGGATCACCGTCTTCGGCCAAGGTGTTTTCCAAGTAACCGTATTCAGTCGGATAATGCATGGGAGAGTAGAGTACACGGTCGAGACGAAAGACGCCGCTCTCTTTGTCAAATTCATATTTGTTTTGGCTTCCGGTGGGAATTTCAATAAAAGCGTCGACGATCAATTCATTTGTTGCCATTTTGGTAACCTCCTCAAGGTTTCATTATGTACCGACACCCTACCAAGAGTGCGCTATCCACCCTATTGTAGACCCTTTTTTCAATAGAATCAACGTACTCTCCCTGTCCGTGTTACAATGGAGAAGGTCAAAGAAAACGGACAGCTTAAAACGAAAGAACAGGAGTGTCGGTTTGTGTCTCAAATACGGGAGATCACAGCGGCAATGTTTGCAGATAAAATAAAAAAAAAGGAGCTGCAACACGCTCTTTTGCTGGACGTACGGGAACCGCGGGAATGGAAAGTTTACCATGTGCCTGGATCGGTGCTAATTCCGCTAAATTCTCTTTCGCAACGGTGGCCCGAGCTGGAAGTGGGACGAGAATTGTTTGTCTTTTGTGCCCATGGGGTTCGTAGTGTTTATGCCGTTCAATGGTTAGCCGAGCTGAAACAGTGGGACCTTGTTCATGTAAACGGGGGACTGGCGGAGGTAGCACTTCACCTAGAGGAGAAAGATCTACCACCAGGAGCGGATGGATCGCGATAACGAAGGTGTTCAAAAAAGCTGCCCACTGAGGAGCAGCTTTTGTATCTATTTTACTCTTCTACTTTGATTGAATCCGTGGGGCAACCTTCCTGAGCGTCCCGTACCTCTTCATGTAATTCTTCCGGTATTTCAGCGGTCCCGGCGTTGTCATCCAAGATTACGTAGGCGATTCCATCCTCATCGTAATCATAGACGTCAGGGGCGGCGGCACCGCAAGCACCGCATGCGATGCATGTATCTTTATCTACCCAAGTGCGCATAACAATCTCCTTCCCATCATTTAAGAAATGCAGTATCCAGTCTATAATCACTCTTCATTGTAGAACGAGAGCGACGGAAATTCAAGCCTAGTAAGGAGCGGTATCCCGTATGATCGATCAGGAGAATGTCCCCTTACAGGAGGATGAGCAAAACTGTATGGAAGCATCTTCCCAACCTCGCTTTTCACAAAAATGGCTGCTGTGGAATCTGTTTTTGACTCAGGTTATGATTGGGACAGTGGCGGTAGGATTGCTGTGGATGCAAGGGCGACTCCATTGGCAGTTGTTCGGGTGGGGGGATGTCTCCGCTTGGCTCTTAGGAGTTGGCGTTGGATTGTGTATCGTGGTGGTTGACTGGGCTTTAAGTCGCTTTGTGTTGCCTTCCTGGGTGGATGATGGGGGTATCAATCAAGCTTTGTTTCACAATCTACCCATCCCTGTGATCGCAGTAATCGCCTTTGGTGTAGCTGTCGCTGAAGAACTCTTGTTTCGCGGGGCTCTGCAACACTGGTTAGGGGTGGTGGGAACCAGTATTCTTTTTACGATGATCCATTTTCGCTATTGGCGGTATTGGGGTTTGATTATTATGCTGTTTGTGATCAGCTCGGTGTTAGGGTGGATGGTGGAATGGTCTGGATCACTTGCACCGGCAATCGCGGCACACTTTACCATTGATTTTATTTTTGGTGTGCTGATCCGAAAAGGGTGGAAGTGATATTTCCTCTTTACTCCCGAATATGCTGTGGAGGAGAGGGGGGGTTGGATGCATGGATGGTTGATCGTCGGTTGGATTTGGCTATTGGCCTGGGTTGCTGTGGCGCGTTTTCCACCAGAACCGGAAGCGGGTGTTGCCGGTTGGTGGCGGTGGGTGTCGCTCGATTATGCGCTCTGTTCAGCCAGTCTCATATGGGCCTCTTGGCTGCTCGCCTCCCGTGTGCGCCGTTGGTTGGGATGGGTGTTGGATGTGCCGTTACCGTTGGTGGACCGCCGTCGCTTCGGACCGGGGTTGATGATTTTTACCGCTGTGGGAGCTGGGGTTTTTCTGTTCACTTTTTTACCGGGGCATACATTGTTTATCCTGGGTTTGTTTATGTTGCGGGAGTGGTTGCGCTGGCTAAGGAGTCATCGCCTCCTCGTCGAAAGTGGATGGGGAAAAAAGATGAGGTGAGAACCTTGACAAGCAGTGGAAACGTATTATAAAATGTCGATCGTAACACTTCCATATCGTTCGTTTTTTTTTCTGGAGAGGTGTCCGAGAGGTCGAAGGAGCACGATTGGAAATCGTGTAGGCGGTTACCACCGTCTCGAGGGTTCGAATCCCTCCCTCTCCGCCATTTTTGTGTTTATCCAGTCACTGATAGGGAGAGATACCCAAGAGGTTGAAGGGGACGGTTTGCTAAACCGTTAGGGGGCGGTATAGCCCCGCGCGGGTTCGAATCCCGCTCTCTCCGCCAGTTATGATGATGGCGTTCCGGCTTGGCGGTCGGGCGTTTTTTCATACATGAAAAAAATTGACGCATCTTTAACCTATGAAGTCTTTTTTTGCATGGGGAAAGGGGATTGATGCATCCGGTCAAATTATCGTGTATGATGGGGTAAAATGAAAGAAAAAGGAGACCTGACCGCGTAACGATGAAAGCCTCACTCTCATACGCTGTATTGCGGGTCTCCAGCGAGGGAGGGTAAACCATGCGTGTCGAGCGACTGAGCCGAGACAAAATCCGCTTCTTTTTATCCTTGGATGACTTAATGGAACGAGGGATTGAAAAAGAAGATATGTGGCGGGATATTCCAAAGGTGCATGAACTTTTTAACGATATGATGGATCAGGCCTATCAAGAGCTGGGTTTTGAAATCGCGGGTCCAGTCGCGGTGGAAGTGTTTGCCCTTCCGGCCCAGGGGATGGTCGTTGTGGTGACACGGGGACGTACACCCTCTCCATCCGATTTGGATGATCTGGATGGAGATGATATGTACGAACTAGAGGTAACATTGGAAGAAAGTGATCAAGTGATCTTCCAATTTGCCGACTTTGAACATCTGGTTCAGACCGCTCATACTCTACAGCGTATTATGGGGGACGGCGGTAAAGTTTTCGCCTATCAAGGGCAGTATTACTTAGTCCTCGATACGGATATGGAAACAGAGACGTTAAAACAAGCGATCGCCATCTTAACAGAGTTTGCGGAACCATCCACTATCACTGAACATGTCTTAGCTGAATACGGAAAAACAATCTGGGAATCCCAAGCAGTGGGCGAAATTGTTCGCTACTTCTCATAAATATGGTAGACCGCGATCCACAGGGACGCGGTTGTTTTTATATTTATAAGAGTTGATCGTCGGGTATTCCAGCAATCGAGTGGACAGCTTGATAATATTCCGCCGTTCGCATCCGGTTGACATCCCTTTTTATCGCAGCGGGAAATACTCGCTCCACTGA
Source organism: Desmospora activa DSM 45169 (assembly GCF_003046315.1). NCBI lineage: Bacteria > Bacillati > Bacillota > Bacilli > Caryophanales > Thermoactinomycetaceae > Desmospora > Desmospora activa. Next base: position 1,228,824 of record NZ_PZZP01000001.1, read on the forward strand.
GCGGTGTTGGGTACGGTGGGCTAGTAGCGCGTTTATTAGTTGATGTCGGTGGTTGGTTATGTCAATGGTGTTCGTAATCGTGTCACGATACTGCGATGGTTGAGGGTTGACTTCTGGGACAACAATATGATAAAGCCCAATCGACCGCTCCGTTAGCCGGATGGCTTCTGCGGCAACACGCTGAATAACCTTATGATCCGGATGACCGGAAATGCCGTGGGGAGGAAAAGTGACGACAGCATCGGGGTGTTCCTCTTCAAAATAATGTTTTACATCGGCGATCAACGGTTGCATCGGTTTTGTTTGCAGCTGTCCGTCACCGAAGTTTCGCAAATAAACGTGATCCAGTCCCAAAATGGCGGCTGCTTGCATTAACTCCCGCTCCCGCACGTTTCCCAATTCTTCCGGTCGGCACAAAGGGGGGTGGCCGGTGCTGCCCGCTTCTCCACGAGTGGCACAATACAAGGTGACCCGGCACTGGGGATCGGCGGCATAACGGGCGATGGTACCGCCACAGGCAAACGTTTCATCGTCAGGGTGAGCAAATACAAATGCGAGCTTTTTCATAGGTTGATCGGGGTGCGCTAAAGGTGGGCGCTTCCGTTTCCTCCTCGATTATCGAATGGTAAAAACAGGTCAACATTTACAATCATATCGAAATGGAGCCTCTTTCATTCATACCATGATTGCCCCATGAAGAAAAGCGGGTATACTGTTCAAAGTTTCGTATTCTCTTTCCCCCGCCAAATGTTGTATACTGTTGTATGGATTCATGGGATCTTACTTTTTTGAGGTGGTTAGGGATGGAACAGCAGTCTGATACGCCCAATCGGTCAACCGATGAAAATCTCGATGTGCTTGTCTCTACACAAACGGTTATTAAACGTGCATTGGGCAAGTTGGGATACCCTGAGCATGTATTTGATCTATTGAAAGAACCGCTGCGGATGATGCATGTGCGAATCCCGGTGCGGATGGATGATGGAAGTGTGCAAGTTTTTACCGGGTATCGTGCTCAACACAATGATGCCGTAGGCCCAACCAAGGGCGGGGTGCGCTTTCACCCCGATGTAACTGAGAGCGAAGTGAAGGCGCTTTCAATATGGATGAGTTTAAAAGCAGGGATTGTCGATCTGCCATATGGTGGCGGTAAAGGGGGGATTCAGTGTGACCCCCGCAAAATGTCGTTCCGGGAATTGGAACGCCTTTCCCGCGGGTATGTGCGGGCAATCAGTCAAATTGTCGGCCCGACCAAGGATATCCCCGCTCCAGATGTATTTACTAATTCGCAGATCATGGCTTGGATGGTGGATGAATACAGCCGGATTCGCGAATTTGACTCGCCTGGATTTATCACCGGTAAGCCGCTGGTGCTGGGTGGATCAAAGGGAAGAGAGACGGCTACGGCCAAAGGCGTTACCATTATGATCCGGGAAGCGGCCAAGAAGAAGGGGATTCCCCTGGAGGGGGCCCGTGTGGTTATCCAGGGCTTTGGTAATGCGGGTAGTTATCTCGCCAAATTTATGGACGATGTGGGAGCCAAAGTGATTGGCATTTCCGATGCATACGGCGCGTTGCATGATGAAGACGGTCTTGATATCGAATATCTGCTGGATCGCCGGGACTCCTTCGGAACGGTAACCAATCTGTTTAAAGAGACGCTCTCCAATCAGGAGCTTTTGGAACTGGATTGCGATATTCTGGTTCCTGCGGCTGTTGAAAACCAGATCACAGCAGCCAATGCCCATCGCATTCAGGCAGATATTGTGGTGGAAGCGGCCAACGGTCCCACGACCTTAGACGCAACCCGCATCCTGTCGGAACGAGGAGTGCTGTTGGTTCCCGATGTGTTGGCCAGTGCCGGGGGTGTGACGGTCTCATACTTTGAGTGGGTACAGAATAACCAGGGTTATTACTGGTCGGAAGAAGAAGTGGAAAAGCGCTTAGAGGAGATCATGGTACGATCCTTTGAGAACGTCTACCAAACCTCGCAGTCGCGTAAATTGGATATGCGTTTATCCGCCTATATGGTTGGGGTAAGAAAGATGGCAGAGGCTTCTCGCTTCAGAGGTTGGGTGTAGCCGAAGGCGGGCGTCTTTCGCATAAGGGAAAGGCAGATAAGACACCCTGATAACAAGGGTGTTTTTCTGTTTCGGGAGAAAAAGGAGGAGTTTGGATGGAAGATGTGATTGTGATCGGTGCTGGCCCATGTGGGTTGTCGACGGCGATTGAGCTTAAAAAAAGAGGGCTAAATCCGCTTGTGATTGAAAAAGGGAGCTTGGTAAACTCCGTTTATCATTTTCCCACGGCGATGCAATTCTTCAGTACACCGGAACTGTTGGAAATCGGAGGTCTCCCCTTTGTGACAGCAGGGGAAAAGCCTTCCCGCCATGAAGCGTTAAAATATTATCGCGCTGCGGTGAAAGCCTTCGCTCTGCGTGTCAATACCTATGAACGAGTCGTCGGTGTTGAGCGAGAAGCGGATGGATTTGCCGTCCATACTGAAAAACAGAGCACCACCCATACATACCACAGCTCCAAACTGGTCGTGGCGACGGGATATTATGATTCCCCCAATATGCTGGGAGTGCCGGGTGAAGAGTTGCCCAAAGTTCATCACTACTACACGGACGGTCATCCCTACGCCGGCTTGAATGTGTTGGTGATCGGAGGGAAAAATTCTGCGGTCGATGCGGCGATGGATCTTTATCAAGCGGGTGCGCGGGTGACGATGGCTTATCGGCAGGAGGCGTTTACAAAAAGCGTCAAACCGTGGGTAAAGCCGGTAATTGAGAGTGCTCTCAACAAGGGATGGATCACCATGCACTGGAATACGGTGGTGAAGGAGATCGCCCCCGAGCATGTAGTTTTGGAAAAAGAGGGAGAAATCTTTTCATTGCCCAACCATACGGTGTTTGCCATGACCGGATACCATCCACAGACAAAGATGCTAAACCGGCTTGGCGCCACCATCGATTCTGACACCGGTGCACCGGTACACGATTCAGATACCATGGAGACAGAAGTGCCCGGATTGTATATTGCCGGTGTAATTGCCGCTGGATTTGACGCTAATTCCATCTTTATCGAAAATGGACGCTTCCACGGCGGTAAAATCGCCGCCCACATTCAGGAGCGGATAGAGACGGCGACGGGTTGAGGGTAAACATCAGCGTATGTTGATCCCGGCTGACGGCAAGCGCGGCCATCAATTGGATTCGCGCTTGCCGGGGTTAAAGCGTGCCGATTTCGTCCAAACTGTAAAGAGAAACGGGAAAGGACGATATCGATTGGAAGTTCAACGTTATTTGGTACGGATTCGCTGCAAACAGTGCGGCGAACGATTTATACTGAAGGGCAGTTATAAAAAAGACAGGGTAGAAACCGGCTTTAAACAGTGTTTGTGCAATAACGAATCAGAATTTGAAATTCTGACGGAAAAGCTTTAAAGCCCCCGGTTAAGGGGGTTTTGATCGTTTTTCTATGGATTGGGGGAAGGCCGTGCCGGTGATCATCGATGGGTAATACTTTTTAGAAAAAAGGAGGGGTGATGATGAAGGTCGTAAAAATATTGATTCATGCCAGTACTTGGTTCGCCCCGGTTTTGGTCCCGTTGCTCGTGTGGCTGCTGGCAAAAGAAGATGACCTAAAACGACTGTCGTTGCAAGCGATTGTTTTTCATTTTGTGATTTGGTTGTTGGTCTCGATTTCGTATTTCTTTTCCATCGTTCTGATCGGGATTCCGTTTCTGATCATTTTTGGGCTGATCGGATTAATCGCCCCGATTATCGGGATAATTAGAGCATTGCAAGATCGCCGCTTCGATTATCCCATCATTGGATCTTTTATCCGCTGAGTGGCACAGCAAAGGCACTTTGCTTTTCAAAAACCCCTTCCATAAATGTCCACGCTTCTTCAAAGAAGTGTGGCTTTTTTCTTTATGGCTGGAACGGTGGGCGTCTTTTTTATTTGCATAAATGTTGGCAAGGCTGCTCAGACTATCCACGAAAACCGGGAGCGGATGGTTTTTTCTCTCTTTCGGTGGGATACCCGGTTTCCCCATACTTCAAGAAACAAAGGAGTGACTCTGTCGTGTATAGACGGATCGCCGCCGTTCTGTTTCCCGTAGCTTTGGTTGCCATTATTGGGTTAGGCTTTTGGGGCTATCAGGAGAATCAGGATAAAAACAGCTTACTGATTAAATCAGAAAATCAGTATCAGCGTGCTTTTCACGATCTAAACTTCCATATGGACAAACTACAGGATGAACTGGGCAAAGCGTTAGCCTTAAACACGCGTCGCCAACTATCCACCTGTATGACCAATGTGTGGCGTCTTAGTTATTCGGCCCAGAACGATATCGGTCAGCTACCACTCACCTTGATCCCTTTTGATAAAACAGAGGATTTCCTGACGAATGTAGGGAACTTCACCTATCGGGTCGGTGTGCGGGATTTGGATCGTGAACCGTTGACGGAAAAAGAATACAAAACTCTTCGCACCTTGTATAAACGGGCCAATACGGTGCAACACGATCTGCAAAAAGTGCAAAATCAAGTGCTGACCAAACATTTGCGCTGGATGGATGTCGAAATGGCGATGGCATCGGAAGATAAAAAAATGGATAACTCCATTATCGACGGTTTTAAACAAGTGGATAAATTATCCGAGGGACTTGACGAAATCGACTGGGGCCCGACGATGAACAACGCAAAAGCGGCACAACGTAATCGCTATACCAAGTTAAAAGGAAAAATGGCTACGCCGGAAGACGCCAAGGAGAAAGTGGCCGATATTCTGGATCTGTCCGAAACGAAAGGCATGGATGTAGTCAAAAACCGAAAAGGGGATTATGAAACTTACAGTGTTCGTGCCAAACGAGGAAACAGAGAAAGCCATTTCGATCTGACGACAACAGGAAATTATGTGGTGTGGATGATGAATGACCGCACCGTTAAAAAAAGAAAGCTAAAGCTGGAAGAAGCGCAGGCAAAAGGAATTGAATTCTTGGATCAACTGGGATATCCGCAGATGGAGGCGACGGCATACGACGATGTGGGTAACACCGCCTCCTTTACCTTTATGCGCAAACAGGATAAGGCCTTGATTTATCCTGAGACTCTCGTCGTAAAAGTCGCGATGGATAACGGTGAAGTGTTAGGGTATCAAGCGGAGAATTATGTGTTCAATTTCAAGGAAAAGCGAAACACGAAGCCCACTATCAGCGAAGCGGATGCTCGGAAAAATGTAAATCCTCGCCTAAAGGTGAAGGAGAGCCGGTTGGCGGTTATCTTGAATGACGATGGTCAGGAAACGCTCTGTTATGAGTTTATGGGTAACCTGGGCAAAAGCCCGTATCGCGTGTTTATCAATGCACAGAACGGCGAAGAAGAGAAAGTGGAAAAGATTAAAGAAGCGGATCAAAACCGCTTATAACAAATCCTCTGACCCGCACTCTCTCGGAGCGGGTCAGATTGCTTTTTAACCTCGAAAAAACGAGATCTGGCGTTGCATGCAGGGATACTTTGTGATATGGTAATGGTAAGCGACGGGAAGAGTTCCTTTCGCAAACGAACGGTCATCCCAAAATCAAGGGAATAGCCGGAACCACTCTTGTGGGGTGGTTATGAGAGGCGTTCACAAAGAATTCTCACAAAGGAATACATAGCGGATTACTAAATCCGTGACATGTTGCTGGCCGCAGGTTTCCGTTTGGGAATCAACCTTGATACTGAGATGAATCAAATACTGTTCATCCAAATCGAGCAGGCCAATCCTGCTCGATTTTTTATCCCGTTTTTGGAGGAACTTGTCGTTTATGAGGTCAATATCAGTTGCGATCGATGGTCCGGCGGGAGCTGGAAAAAGTACAGTCGCTCGTCTCGTTGCCCAGCAATTACATTTAACCTATGTTGATACCGGTGCCATGTACCGGGCCGTCACCCTCCAAGCTCTCAAGCGAGGGATCGATGTAACCGATGAAGGGGCGGTTGCCCGTTTGGCCAACCAGATGGATATCGCATTAACACCCGCAGATGGAGAACTGGATGTTTTTGTCGATGGCCAACGCATAACCGAGGAAATTCGAACCCCAGAGGTGACAACACATGTATCAGCGGTGGCGGGAAATCCAGAGGTACGAAAGATCCTCGCTCAGAAACAACGGGAGATGGGCGAGGAAGGCGGGGTTGTAATGGACGGGCGTGATATCGGCACCCATGTCCTGCCCGCTGCCGAGTTAAAGGTGTATCTCACCGCCTCCATCGAAGAACGAGCCCAACGTCGATACAATGAATTGGTGCAAAAAGGGTATCAGCTGGATTGGGAGCAGTTAAAAGAAGAGATTCGCTATCGGGACGAACAAGATCGAAACCGGCAGCATTCCCCGCTTAAACCGGCTGATGATGCGGTACATCTGGATACGACAGGGCTTACGATTCCTGAAGTCGTTCAAGCGATCTTGGATCTGAGTCGAACCAAAGTGGGCGGTGGGGAGTAAGATGTGGTATCGATTTTTTCGCCGGTGTTTTTACCTCTTCTTTTTCTTTTTTTTCCGGTGGGAAGTGATCGGAAAAGAGAAAGTTCCCGCTACAGGGCCTGTTGTTCTCTGTTGCAATCATATCGATAATTTGGATCCGCCATTAGTTGGGGCGTCGCTTCACCGTCAAGTTTACTTTATGGCGAAGGAAGAGCTGTTCCGCATTCCGGTACTTTCCTGGTTGCTCCATCGCTTTGGCGCTTTTCCCATCAGTCGGGGCAAAAGCGACAGACAGGCGCTAAAGACTTCGCTGGAACTGTTAAAGCAGGGGAAGCTCTTAGGTGTGTTTCCCGAAGGCACCCGTTCTAAAACTGGGGATTTGGGTGAGGCGCACACCGGTGCTGCATTTATCGCCCTAAGGGGTGAGGCGGTGGTCGTTCCGGCGGCGATTATCGGTCCTTATCGCCCTTTCCGTAAACTTCGCATCCGTTTTGGTGATCCGATCGATCTATCCGTTTATCGTCAAGATCGCACCAACAGCCAATCGGTGCGAGAAGTGACGGATCGGGTGATGAACGAGATCCGAGCTTTACAGGAACAACGATAAGCTGTTCCGACAAATGAATTTCTAGGGAGTTACAGTAGGAAATGCTCTACTGAAGCTATAAATATTCTGCACCTTTGGGAAGTTGAGTACCTTGTGCAGGATCTCGGTCAGCAGGCCTGGTCGAGTGCGGGTAGTGGTCAACCTACCCTGATGTAACATCCATTTAAGGTCAGAGTCGAAAGACGCTCGCATGACTGGATCGTTACAAGCTCACCTTTTCCAATGGTGAGTCGTTGACTTGTTTTTCTCCCTCTATCAGGGAGTATAAATTTGGATGATCAGTTTGCAGGTAAATGAGGAGGTTGTCGTCATGGTGGAAGAAATGAAATCCGAAATGGCGGAAGTCGCCCCGCTAAACCGCGGTGATGTAGTCAAAGGAAAAGTGACTAAAGTGGATGATAATCAAGTTTTGGTTGATGTCAACTACAAATTTGACGGTGTCATCCCGATTTCGGAACTGTCCAGCCTGCACGTGGACAAAGCATCCGATGTTTTAGCTGAAGGGGATGAGGTGGAAGTAAAAGTGATCCGCCTCAATGATGAAGAAGATAAACTGGTTCTTTCCAAAAAAGCGGTCGATGCTGATCGTGCATGGGATGAACTCCAACAAAAGTTTGAAAGCGGCGAAAACCTGGAAGCTGCCGTCGCCGATGTCGTAAAAGGTGGTCTGGTCGTCGATTTGGGTGTTCGCGGATTTATTCCCGCTTCTTTGGTGGAACGCCATTTCGTAGAAGATTTTTCCGATTATAAAGGGCGGACGCTGACTCTTAAAGTGATCGAAATCGATCCAGTCAAAAACAAACTGATCCTTTCCCGTAAAGCCGTTCTGGAAGAAGAGCTGGAACGGAAAAAAGGGGAGATCCTCAACAGCTTGGAAGCAGATCAGGTGTTGGACGGTACTGTTCAACGGCTGACCGACTTTGGGGCGTTTGTGGACATCGGTGGGGTCGATGGTCTGGTCCATGTATCCGAGCTAGCATGGAACCGGGTAGAACATCCCGCTGAGGTACTGTCCGAAGGGGATCAAGTCAAGGTGAAAGTGCTGAAGGTGGATGCAGAGAATGAGCGGATCAGCCTCAGCATCAAGGAAACTCAACCAGGACCCTGGGAACGTGTCTCTGAAGCGATTCAAACCGGTGATGTGGTTACCGGTACAGTGAAGCGGCTGGTATCCTTCGGCGCTTTTGTTGAGGTGTATGAAGGTGTAGAAGGATTGGTTCACATTTCTCAGATTTCCCGTCGTCACATTTCCACCCCTTCCGAAGTATTGGAAGAAGGGCAGGAAGTAAAAGTGAAAATCCTCGATATGCAACCGGAACAAAAACGGATCAGCCTCAGCATCAAAGAGGCAGAGCAAGAAGAGGACCGTCGGGAAATCGAAAATCTGGATCAAAACAACAGCATGAACGTTACCTTGGGCGATGTGTTTGGGGATCAGCTTCGTCGCTTAAAGTAAAGAGTGATACAGCAGCAGGCCGCGATTAGCGGTCTGTTTTTTTGTGTGAAACGGATGGTATCCAGCCATACTAACCCATGAACGAACAGAGAGAGGAGTCGTAACCTTGTGGGTGCCGGGTAGTATGGCTTTAATAGCAGCGTTGTCCTTGGCCGTTCTTGTGCAGACGGGATGGTTTCAGGGATTAGAAAAGGATTTGTCAATCTCCCGTGGGATAGTGGGGGTATTCATGCTGCTGCAAAGCAGTTTAACATTTGCTTATGTACCGTTGGGAACTTGGGTTGTTCACATCGGAACCCTGTTGTGGCTCGGTTTCTTTCCTTTTTTATGGCGAGGGGTACGAAGCAATTCAAGTGTCGCCGTGTTTGCTGCATTGATGATGGTCAGCTCTTGTCTGTTGTTGTTGCAGGAGTGGTTATGGTTGAAATCGTCGACTAGTTGGGGGGATATTCCGGGAACGTGGCTGGCGATCACGTTGCCGGTGGCCATGATAACATCCACCTGCTTGTATGAGCGGATGTTGATCGGAGGTGGAGGGACAATGTTGGCTGAGTTTCTGCGCTTGCTGATTCATCGCGATGAGCTCTCCCCCGTCATTTTGGGGGAAAGTGCATGGCTTGATCGGTTTTGGCTGGTGTTGAGCGGCATTTTTCTGTTCCATTATGCCTTACGCTGGATAAGTGTCCGTATGGGGAATCCTAATCCTTCCAGCTGAGTATCGAAGGGAGTGAAGGCATCATGGGGACCTATACATGGGCGATTATCATCGGTGTGATCGCCGGTCTAATGGTGCGAATCCGTTTGCTGCGAACGGATTACCGCCAATATCCCACATACCTGCACGGGCAAATCATCCATTTATCTTTGGGATTTATCGCAGCGGGGTTGGGAGCGATCGCTGTACCGGCTTTATTGACAAAGGATTATACCGCCATCACATTTCTGGTGTTGGCGGCACAGCAGTTTCGCGATGTACGCAATATGGAACGGGAAACCTTATCAAAGCTGGATGAGATGGAGCTGGTACAACGGGGAGCTTCTTATATCGAAGGAATCGCCCTGGTATTTGAGGGGCGTAATTATCTTGTGATATTATCCGCGTTTCTCGTTTCTCTCACCGTCGTTCTGGCACACTGGTACGGGGGAATTGCGGTTGGAGTGGTGGCGATCGTGGCGGCTGGTTACTTGCGCTCGGGCAAGTATTTGGAGCATATTGCGGATGTGTCGTTGGCCCCGTTGCGAATGGAAGGTGCCAACTTGTATGTCGATAATATTTATCTGATGAATATCGGCTTACAAGATAACCGCGATCGCATTATGGAACAGGGGGTAGGGGTGGTTGCAACGCCGAAAAATAGAAATTGTGCCCTCACGTTAGCCAATATCGGACAACGACAAGCGATTTTATTTGATGTGTCTTCTGTGTTGGGGGTATTTCGGGATACGGGGGAACCCTCTCTGGTTCCGTTGTCCAAGTTGGATCTGGATGATGGGAGGCTGGGAATATTGGTGTTACCGCAAAATCGGGATCCTGAACGGGTGATTCAAGTGATTAAAAAGGTGCCTGTATTGGAAAGTGCTGTCCGTATGCCGACGGAGAGACCAGAAAAGCATTTTAAGATACGCTGACTGATCGAAAAGGGTGTGATTCTGTGAACGTGATCCTGCAAAATCAGATTTTAGCCGTCATTGCGTTGGAATCAACTTCGGTCGGAGGTGGGGCTCCCATTTTTTTCGCCAGCGATCGCGAGGAGTTGGAACAACTCTCGTTTTTGTTGGAGAAAATCCTAGACGGCATGGCCCATCAATTAAATCCCGACACGATGATTATTGTGAGACATTGATGATGAATCGTATCTATATCAGCAGCGATCACGGGGCGGGAGCCTGGTTGGCGGCGGCATGGGATCGATGGGGAAAAGAGGGTTACCCTCCACCGGTAGAGAAGGTGATGAAATGGGGGCAAGGACAAGAATTTTCCTGGTCGCAGCCCGGTGTTCTCTGCCCCGTAAAAACCGATGAGGATGAAAAATGGTATGTGTGTGGTTTTCCGGGAGATCCCGCTATTTTGATTCGCGTTTGGAATCATTTACTTCCATTGATCCAAGGTGATTCTCACCGTTGGCAGTTTATAAACGTGTCCCTTTCAGCGCCGTCAATCAATTCCTGGCGAAAATTTCGCCGGGGATATACCCGCTTGGTGAAAGCGAGGGAAAAGGATGACAAAGCGTTTAATCTACCATTGTTACGGTAGTGCCCATTCTTCAGTAGTGGCGGCAGCCATTCACTTGGGACGGCTTCCAACGGAGCGGCTGCCTACCAAAGAGGAAGTGTTACATCTGCCGGATTTTGATCGCGCTCGCTCGGAGGAGATTGGAACGCTTTTTTTCAAAGGAGAAGATCAACGCGGCACTATGGTGTATACCGTCGGATTTGGGCATCATTGGGAAGCGGGAGTGCGGGCATTACGCTCGATGTTGGAAATTCACGGAGCGGAAGGGTTCCATTTGGTAAGAGCTTTGGATTCCATTACCTGGTTGACCAAAGTGGGCGGTTCCTTATCTCGACACTACGGTTGGCCAGCTGTGGGACGGCCGTTAGCGGCTTGGGGGATCCGGCGAAGTTACCCCAAGTTATTGGCATTGGTGGATGGAGTAAAACGGGATTTATATGGAGATGGGTTATGATTTGCGAATCACGTGTGGTAGAATCATGATGGCAAGCTTGCACATTTTGTTGAAGCGGGAGGGAGTTTTCTCCGACGGTTGAGGAGAGACATACTAATGACTTTACCTATTGTTGCGATTGTGGGGCGACCCAATGTTGGAAAGTCCACCTTGTTTAACCGGATTGCCGGTGAACGGATTGCGATTGTGGAAGATAAACCGGGGATAACCCGGGACCGGATCTTTAGCCGCGGTGATTGGTCCGGGCGCGAGTTTCACCTGATTGATACGGGCGGCTTGGAGTTTGGGCAGGCGGACGAAGTGACGGATCATATTCGCCAACAGGCGGAATTGGCGATTGAAGAGGCGGATGTGATCGTGTTTGCGGTGGATGGCCGCGAAGGGATTACTGCTACGGATGAGGAAGTCTCCCGCCTGTTGCATCGTTCCAAAAAACCGGTAGTACTGGCGGTAAATAAGCTCGATCATGTGAAGCATTATGATGAGATGTATGAGTTTTATCAACTGGGCTTTGAAGCGGTGATCCCCCTTTCCTCTTTGCATGGGACGGGGACCGGGGATCTGTTGGATCAAGTGATTGCCCATTTTCCTCCTGCAATGGAGGAGTTTTATGATAACGATACCATTCGGGTGGCGATCATCGGCCGGCCCAATGTGGGTAAATCTTCTTTGGTCAATCGGATTTTAGGAGAAGAGCGTGTCATTGTAAGCTCAGTGGCAGGAACGACAAGAGATGCGATCGATACGCCGCTCACACGTGAGGGCCAGGATTTTGTCATTATCGATACCGCCGGGATGCGTAAGCGAGGGAAGGTATATGAATCCACGGAAAAATACAGTGTGATCCGTGCTCTTCGCGCTATTGATCGCTCCGATGTGGCTGTGGTGGTTCTGGATGGAGAGGAGGGGGTAACGGAACAGGATAAACGCGTGGCTGGGATCGCCCATGAAACGGGTAAGGCGGTTTTGTTTGTCATCAATAAATGGGATGCGGTAGAAAAAGATGAAAAGACGATGAACCGCTTTCGCCGGGAAGTGCTGGATCATTTTTCGTTTATGGATTACGCTCCGATCCTGTTTATCTCGGCAAAAACGGGACAACGGGTTGCGCAAGTGTTGCCGATGGTGCAGGAAGTAGCGGAGCAGCATGCGCTGCGGATCTCCACCTCAGTGTTGAATCAAGTGCTACAGGATGCGGTGATGGCGACTCCGCCTCCGACGTCAAAGGGACGGCGGGCACGGTTCTCTTATGGAACCCAGGTAGCGGTAAAACCCCCTGCAATCGTATTGTTCGTCAATGAACCGGAGCTGTTTCATTTTAGCTATATCCGTTATCTGGAGAACCAACTGCGGGAAGCTTTTGGCTTTAAAGGTACCCCTGTTCGTCTGATGTTGCGAAAAAAGAATAAAGATTAGAAGAGAGGAGGGAGAAGAGGTGGGAGAGGCATTGGCAATTGGGCTCGCTTATTTGTTGGGCTCAATCAGTTTTAGCTTCTGGATTACAAAAATCCTCCGCGGAACCGATATTCGTACGCAAGGCAGTGGAAATGCCGGTGCCACCAATATGTTGCGCACAGTGGGAAAAGGACCGGCACTGGCTGTCTTTTTGTTGGACATGGTGAAAGGAATGGTTGCGGTAGGATTGGCTTGGGTTCTGACTGGAGAACCGACTTGGATGATGAGTGCCGGGATTGCAGCAATCGTGGGTCATAACTGGCCTATTTTTCTTGGATTCCGCGGTGGAAAAGGGATCGCTACCACGATCGGGGTGACGGCACTGCTAACGCTTACCGCGGCCCTGGTGGCTGGTGCCGTCGCGATTTTCGCCATATTGATCACGCGTTATGTTTCTCTGGGATCATTGCTGTTTGCCGCAGGTTTGCCGATTGCCATTTTTCTGTTTGATTATCCGACTTCATACGTTTATCTTAGCTTTGTGATCACGGTTATGGCTTTTATCCGTCACTCCGCCAACATTAAGCGGCTGCTGCAGGGGACAGAGAGTAAGCTAGGCGCCAAAAGTTAGACTATATTCAACAATTCCGGACTCCGGTATGTGTGATAAGGGGAGGCGTCGACATTGAAAAAACGGACTACGGTGTTAGGGGCCGGCAGTTGGGGAACGGTGCTGGCTGCCGTACTGGCGGAAAACGGACACGCAGTTACCCTCTGGGCTCGCTCACACCGAATCGCAGAAGAAATCAATCAAAACAGAACAAATCAGCGCTATCTGCAGGATACAAAGCTCCCCGACGGTATTCAAGCAACCACTGATATAACAAAAGCATTGGATGGAGCACAACTGGTTTTGATGGTGGTACCTTCACAAGCGGTACGAGAAACGGCGGAGAAAGCGGCTCCCCATATTCCGGCGGATGCTTTGTTGGTTCATGCTTCCAAGGGGTTTGAACGGAGCACGTTAAAGCGAATTTCCGAGGTGCTGGAAGAAGAGTGTCACCACCACCGCGGAAGAGTTGCAGTCCTTTCGGGGCCCAGCCATGCGGAAGAGGTGATTCGCCGCTCACCGACGACGGTAGTGGTCGCCTCAAAAGATGAACGCACGGCCAAAGCGGTGCAATCCTTTCTCAACAATCAATCCTTTCGCGTCTATACCCATTCGGATGTGATCGGTGTGGAAGTAGGCGGTTCCTTAAAAAACATTATCGCCTTAGGTGCCGGTTTATCGGATGGATTGGGTTTTGGAGACAACGCCAAAGCGGCTCTTATTACGCGGGGATTGGCAGAGATGGCCCGTCTCGGCATGGCCATGGGGGCAGAGCCGATCACTTTTGCCGGTTTGTCCGGTGTGGGTGATCTGGTTGTCACATGCACCAGTCGACACAGCCGTAACTGGCGTGCGGGTAATCTATTGAGCCAAGGACATACCTTGCAGCAAGTGTTGGATCAGATGGGAATGGTGGTGGAAGGGGTAAAGACCACCCAGGCCGCCTATGATCTCTCCAACCGCTATGGTGTGGAGATGCCGATTACCAACCAGTTGTATGCCGTTTTGTTTCAAGATAAAGATCCGCGCCAAGCGGTAGAGGATCTCATGGCACGGGGAGAGACGGATGAATGGAATGATATGGTACAAAAATCTCCATTGCCGTAAATCAATTTCTACGTGGGCTTTTATCGTCGCAATTGGTCAAGTTGGATCATAAGCTGTTTAACAAACGAATCCGCTTCCCAATTATGAGCTCTTAGCAAGGGAAAGGGACCAGTTGCCGCTTGAGGGTTCGGATTCGTAGAAAGGGGTAACGCTGCTTGCGTTACCCCTGTTTACGTGCCCGCGGTTTGGGTTTGTGTTGTCTCGTCTGGGCGTCGGAAGTGCGCGCTTGCATCATCCCTTTCAGCAGTTGTTGTACGATCGGGGATTGCATCAACTTAAACAATTGTGTCATATCCACGTTTTCCATCATTTTAGCTAGGGGGTTTCCGCCTGTCTGTCTTCTACCCATTCCCGGAGAATCGTCCAGCGGCAGATCGAGGCGTGGAATATCCTCATCCAGCTCCTGTCGGGGTCGGATCAAGCGGAGTGGAGGGCGACGACCTGGCCTTCTTTGGCCCATCCAACCTGTGGCCATCTCAAACATCCGAAAAGCATTATCCATAATGTTTTCCAACCGCTGCAACGATAGACTCAAATCTTTGACGGTTGTGCGAAAGGTGAAAAAACCATTGATTACAGAGGATAGATCAATTTTTTTTGATTGGTTTGTCGACTGACGGGGAAGTTGTTGTTTTGCTCGTGGCCCTGCTCGGCGGGGTCGGGGTTTACGCACCTGGCGTGGACGTGTAGGTGTGCGGGGGTTCGACAAATCCATCGCCTCCCTTTCGGGCTGTTGTCTCCCTATCCTATGCGTTCGTCCCGTTTTGGATTGGGGCA
The DNA here is from genome assembly GCF_003046315.1 of Desmospora activa DSM 45169. Classification (NCBI taxonomy): domain Bacteria; kingdom Bacillati; phylum Bacillota; class Bacilli; order Caryophanales; family Thermoactinomycetaceae; genus Desmospora; species Desmospora activa. The sequence goes on from NZ_PZZP01000001.1 coordinate 1,243,941, forward strand.
GTAGCCCGTATCATTGGTGGGCGATCGCGGATTTGCTATACTGGTGTTATACTGGCAGGGAGTGAGTGAAAACGGAATGGATGCGTTAATTAGTATTATGCTATTGTTGATTGCCAACTTTATCATGGCATGGACCCGCCAACTGAGTCGCGGATGGATACGGGTGCTCCTGATGACGGTTGCGATTCTGCTCTTGTTGCCGGCGGTGTTGTTTGGTATCCGCGCGCTATTGTAACGGAAAACGATTTCCCGGGAGGGAAGAGGATGACGCGCATCAAGGTTGCGATGGTGGCTGTGATTGTAAGTTTGCTTGTAGCGGGTTGCAATGTCCGCACACAGGAATTTAACCAACGGGTGATGCAAGACTTACCACTGGAAGTGCAACAAGTCCAAACCGCGTTGGATCAGTATATGGAGCAAACACCGGTATTGCCCATCAAATCGACGCAGGGACACTCTTTTTATGAGAAGTATGTGCTGGATTTAAAACAATTGGACGCATTCTTGGGATCACGTCCAGCCAATTCCTTTGAAAAGGGTGGAAGCTTTGTCTTCGTTGTGGCCAATCCGGGTGAAGGGAAGAATTATCAGGTGCGGGTGCTGGATTTACGGGTGACAGAAGAGTTGCGTGATCTCAATCGCCGGGTGGATCACTATCAACGCTCCAATGGAGAATGGCCTCAAGGGGAGCGCGAGGGGGAAGAGTTTTACCGTTTGGATTATAAAAAGTTGGGGATCGATCCTGTGACGATTCCCAGCCCCTACTCCGGCCAAGGGTCCTTATCTGTCCTGATCAATGCGGATGGAGAATTATTCCTGGACTATCGTGCAGAAGTGATGCAGCTGTTGGAGAAGGAAGACAAAGATACGGAGAAAAAAGCGGACTTGCGTGAACGCTTATGGGAGGACTCCGTGTATGTACCCGCCTATTCTCCGCTGATGGAAGAGAAGGATGGCGAGCCGATTTTATCAACGGAATAAATCAGTAAAGGGATTGGAGCGGTCATCGTGACCGCTCGTTTCATTTTTTCGTGCTCTTGATTCATAAAGCGGTCCCCCCCTCATATATTTATAGTGTCCAAATCCTGCGGAGCGCATGAGAAGGCGGGCTGCCTTCGCACCGACGACACACTTGATCAGTCGGATTATTCGAGGGAGGGGTATTCGTGAAGAAAGTCGATATCTTCAAAGATATTGCGGAACGCACAGGAGGAGACATCTATTTGGGTGTGGTCGGTGCGGTCCGCACCGGGAAGTCTACTTTCATCAAGCGATTTATGGAGCAGGTGGTAATCCCCAACATCAGCGAGGAAGCGGATCGCGTACGGGCGACGGATGAATTGCCCCAGAGCGGGGCAGGAAAAACGATTACGACGATTGAGCCCAAATTCGTGCCCAATCAGGCAGTTCGGCTTCATGTGCATGAGGGGATCGACATTAATGTACGGTTGGTGGATTGTGTGGGATATGCGATTCCGGGAGCTCGTGGGTACGAAGACGAGGCCGGACCGCGTATGATCAATACACCGTGGTATGAGGAACCGATTCCGTTTCAAGAAGCGGCGGAAGTCGGTACACGTAAAGTGATACAGGAGCATTCCACCTTGGGTGTGTTGGTGACGACGGATGGTTCCATTACGGACATCCCCCGTCATGACTACGAAGAGGTAGAAGAACGCATTATCGAGGAAATGAAGGAAGTGGGCAAACCGTTTATCATGGTTCTCAACTCCACCCGTCCTTACAGCGATCAAACACAGGAGTTGCGGGATCAGCTGATCGAGAAATATGATATCCCAGTCTTAGCGATCAGTGTGGCCACCATGGGAGAAGAAGAAGTATATGCCGTACTCAAAGAAGTGCTGTATGAGTTCCCCGTACATGAAGTCAATGTTAATCTTCCCAGCTGGGTGATGGTACTGGATGAAGACCATTGGCTGCGCAGGGATTTCGAAAGTTCTGTCCGTGACACGGTAAAGGATATACGGCGCTTGCGCGATGTCGATTTTGTAGTTGGGCAATTTACGGAGTACGACTTTATCGAGCGTGCTGGCCTTTCAGGAATGGATATGGGGCAGGGTGTGGCCGAGATTGATCTGTATGCACCGGATGATCTGTATGATCAAATCCTGACCGAAGTAGTAGGTGTTCAGATTCAAGGCAAGGATCATCTGTTGCAGTTGATGCAGGAATTTAGTAATGCCAAACGGGAGTACGACAAAGTGTCCGATGCGATTCAGATGGTGCGTACCACTGGCTACGGGGTAGCGGCTCCGACGTTGGAGGAGATGGCACTGGATGAACCGGAGCTGATTAAGCAGGGCCCCCGTTTTGGTGTGCGCCTCCGCGCGACGGCACCGTCCATTCATATGATCCGGGTCAATGTCCATTCGGAATTTGCACCGATCATCGGTTCGGAACGGCAGAGCGAGGAGCTGGTCAATTACTTGATGCGTGACTTTGAACAGGACCCGCTCAGCATTTGGGAATCGGATATCTTTGGCCGTTCGCTGCATTCGATTGTACGGGAAGGAATTCAGGCGAAATTGTCGATGATGCCGGAAAATGCTCGCTATAAATTACAGGAGACGTTGGAACGAATCATCAATGAGGGTTCAGGGGGATTGATTGCGATCATCCTTTGATTAAATTGCGGATACCCCTTTGTCAAAATGGGCTCGGGTCCCGATTTCTGTAGTGGAAATCGCTTCCCTTTTCCCTTTAATCAATGGTTTATCAGCAGCTTCGCACTCTGTTTAGAGTGCTTTTTTTTTGCTTTTTTCATATGAAAACGCCGAAACACTTGAATTATGCGGGTTTCCTGTATTACTATAGGTTTGTCCGTGATGCCCACATCTGCGAATAAGTTGCGGTCAGCCGGATAAGACTTGGATTTGAGTCACGAATCGTTGGATATGAGGTGAGAAGTCATGAACAAAACGGAATTGATTTCCCAAGTTGCTGAAAAGACCAACATGACCAAAAAGGATGCAACGCAAGCGGTCGATGCTGTGTTAGACACGATCACCGAAGCGCTTCGCTCCGGGGACAAGGTTCAACTGATCGGTTTTGGCAACTTTGAGGTCCGTGAACGTGCTGCCCGTAAAGGCCGCAATCCGCAGACCGGGAAAGAGATCCAAATCGCTGCTAGCAAAGTTCCGGCTTTTAAACCGGGTAAAGCGCTGAAAGAAGAAGTGAACACTTCTAAGTAAAGTGTTCGGTTATGCCACAAGCCGTCGTTGAAACGGAGAGAAAAATCCGTTTTTCTGCGGTATGAAACAAAAGGTGGCCCGATAGCGGCAAAGGCCCTCAGGGCCTTTGTTTCTTTTTGGCGCGTTTATTCTTCAATTTTTCGGGTATCAACCACAATATCGAGGGGAACTCTTTTCGATAAGTGTATGCTAGGGATGGACGGAGGCAGATACATATGGAAGTTAATCATGAACAGATCAAACAAGCGGTACGAATGATCCTAGAAGCGGTAGGAGAGGATCCTAATCGCGAAGGGTTACAAGATACACCGGCACGGGTGGCTCGTATGTATGAAGAGGTGTTTGGGGGGATTGGGCAAGATCCAGAGGAATACTTTTCAACAATTTTTAGTGAGGATCACGAAGAGTTGGTACTGGTGAAGGATATCCCGTTTTTCTCCATGTGTGAGCATCATTTGGTTCCTTTTTTCGGGAAAGCCCATGTGGGGTATATTCCTCAAAGCGGACGTGTGACCGGATTAAGTAAACTGGCCCGTGCCGTGGAAGCCATCTCCAGGCGTCCGCAATTGCAGGAGCGGATTACGTACACGGTGGCTGATTCCATCATGAAAACGTTACGCCCGCATGGTGTTGTCGTGGTGATGGAGGCGGAACATATGTGTATGACGATGCGTGGAGTCAAGAAGCCCGGTGCCAAAACGGTTACTTCCGCGGTTCGCGGTGTATTTGAAAAAGATCCCGCTTCCCGGGCGGAAGTGTTTAGCCTGATCGGAATCGGTAAATAATCGAACAGCGCCCTTGCTGGCCATAATGAGAGAAAAAACCGACAAACCCTCTTGACACTTCTGTTGAAGCACTATATACTAATCATTGTCGCTTCAATTGAAAGCAAACTTTACGGGAAATTGTCGGGCTATGGCGCAGCTTGGTAGCGCGCTTGCATGGGGCGCAAGAGGTCGTCGGTTCAAATCCGGCTAGCCCGACCAAATGATAGGCTCTCCAGGCATGGAGGGCCTTTTTCCTTGATCTCGATATGAACAAGGAGGTTTTATGCGATGGAGAATCCCTTAAATGATTATTTTGTAGTGAAAGCCAAGGAAAACGGTGTCAGCGTCATCGGGTTAACACGGGGAAAGGATACCCGTTTTCATCATTCGGAAAAGCTGGATAAGGGCGAAGCGATGGTGGTGCAATTTACGGAACACACCTCCGCTGTTAAAGTACGGGGGCGTGCGGTGATTGTGACGCCTTTTGGGCCGGTTGAAACTGGCGACGAAAGTTAACGTTGTCATGAACAAGCGTTTTAGCCGATACAATGAAGACAAAGTGATTGGAAAGGGATGGGTCGCGTGTATGGAATCGCCCGTCGTTTATTCGCTTCTGTCTTTGTGTCGGTATTGCTGGCGGCACTGTTATCCATGCTCCCTCTGTTGGATCAGGTAAACACAGAGAAGGAGGTGCCTGCTTTCGGCCCTTCCGGAGATGATCGGTTGGAAGCGGGAAATCTGGTTGATTTTTTGGTGAAAGAAGGGGAAGGTTGGGAGTGGGAACGAGCGGACTGGAACGATGGCCGCTTGGAGCTGGTCGGAAGGTGGAGCGGTTCCAGTAGTGATGGGGTATATGAGGATTTATTTCGCTTAACCCGCTCCGCTCTCGTCTATACGGCTAATGTGGAGGAGCTGCATGTGAGCGCAACTGTGGGAGATTCGACAAAGATCTTGGTTCTGCGCGCTTCCCGCCAACAGTTGGGACATGATACTCAGATGGAAAATGGTACTGGCTTTACTCCGCAAGAATATTTACAACGAAATTTTCACCTGACAGTGGCGGACCGGGACGATTAAGGCTCAGTGCCGCTTTCTTGAAATTGTGTTATACTTAAGTGGCGATTACAGGATAGGCATTGGACAATGGGTGGAGGGGGCGTAACGAATGACAGTGACGGAGAACCGCATCAATCTCATCATAGCAGATATTGAGAGGCAGGCCAGCCATACCTTCGTGGATCAGAATATCCAGCGACCGGGAGTGCCGGCCTTCTTTGTTACGGTTCTCTATCATGCCCTTCGTTCGCGTCCGTTGTCTTTGGAACGTGTGCATTTGTATTGCGTCACTACTACACTGCTGCAAATGGCGCTCGATACTCACGAGCGGATTTCAGCGGATGAAAACGGCAGCCTCTACTCACGCCAGTTGACGGTGTTGGCAGGCGATTATTTTAGCAGCCTTTTTTATCAAACCTTGTCTCAGGCTGGTGAAATTGAGGGGATCACCTGTTTATCCGAAGCAGTCTGTAAGGTAAATGAAGCAAAGATGGAATTATACTACCTGCGGAAAGTAGAGTCACCTTCGGGACCGATGGTTGTCGATTTAATGAGACGGATTCATGGTGGGTTGATCGCAGCGGTCTCTTCTTTTTTTTGTCAGGATGGCAACCAATTGGACCCGTGGCCATCATTGGCGGGCCATTTAATGGCGTTGGATCGGATGAACCAAGCACCGGATGTTGTAGTGGGTGTTCCGGACCACTTACTTCAAAGCTTAGCCGCGGATACCTGGCGATTGGCGAAGGAAGTGCGTCCCTTGGATGTGCGTCATGAGCTTTTGCATCATATGCAGCGAACGATCGCCCCCCATGTCCATGAAGGGATGGTGCGGGAAGGGTGAGCAATATTAGCCGACAGACGAAAATCACAGGCGAAAGCAAACAAAAGTTTGTACACCAGGTGTTTGAAAGCATTGCAGACGATTACGATCGCATGAATACGCTTTTAAGTTTTCGCCGCCATAAAGCCTGGCGTAACACCGCGATGAAAAAAATGGCCGTGCAAGCGGGGGATACTGCTATCGACGTCTGTTGCGGCACCTGTGATTGGACCATCTCCCTGGCGGAAGCCTCCGCGACGGGGCGGGTGGTCGGATTAGATTTTAGTCGCAATATGCTACAGGTAGGAGAGAAAAAGGTGGCGGCTCGACAGCGGACGGAACAGGTGGAGTTAATTCAAGGCAACGCAATGGAGCTTCCCTTTCCCGATGACACCTTTGATCATGCCACCATCGGGTTTGCCTTGCGCAATGTGCCGGATTACCGCCATGTGCTTCAGGAAATGGCCCGCGTGGTAAAACCGGGGGGGCAGGTAGTTTCCCTTGAGCTTTCTAAACCGACGTGGCCGCCGTTCCGCTTTGTCTATTATCTGTATTTTCAACGGATCCTGCCTTGGTTGGGAAAATGGTTTGCCGATCGGTATGAACAGTATCGATGGTTGCCGGAGTCACTGGTCAATTTTCCGGACTACAAGGAGCTGGCCCGGGTGATGGAGGAAGACGGTTGTTTTGAACAAGTGGAAGTGAAGCCATTGACAGGCGGCATTGCCGCATTGCATGTCGGACGGGTCAAAGGAGGGGTTTGATCAGCCCCTCCATTTTCCTGCGCTGATGGACGGCACCCCCAAGGAAGGCGAGAGGGGCCGAGATTTGTGCAAACCAAGGTGAAAAACATGAAGCTAGTGGACATCTATAAAAATCTGCGCCAAGATCTGCGAGTAGTGGAACGGGAGCTGTCTCGTTCAGTCCGCTCCAATCACACTGAGCTGGACCGTTCTGCCGCTCATTTGTTGGAAGCCGGCGGTAAGCGTATACGCCCGGTGTTTACGTTGTTGGCGGGCCAATTTGGGGATTACGATATGGACAGGCTGCAAAAGGTGGCTGTTCCCTTGGAAATCATCCATATGGCTTCGCTGGTGCACGATGATGTAATCGATAATTCCGAGACGCGTCGGGGTCGGACGACGGTAAAAGCGGAGTGGGATAATCGGGTGGCGATGTATACCGGCGATTTTCTGTTTGCACGTGCGCTCTCAATTGCCTCCCAATTGGACGATCCTCGTGTCCATCAAGTACTGTCCCGCTCCATTCGGGAGATGTGTCGAGGTGAGATTGAACAGATTCGGGAGTTTTACAATCCCGATCAAGATCTGATCTGTTATCTGCGGCGTATCAAACGGAAAACCGCACTGCTGATGGCGGTCAGCTGTCAGGTGGGGGCGATGGTCGCTTCGGCGGAGGAAGCGGTAGTTCGGCGGTTGCGTTTGTATGGGTACTATGTAGGGATGGCGTTTCAAATTACGGATGATGTGTTGGATTTAACCGGGGACGAAAAAGAGTTAGGTAAACCGGCCGGCAGTGATTTGCGGCAGGGTAATGTGACTCTGCCAGTGATTTATCTGCTGCATCACGGTTCCCAGGACGATGTGAGGCGGATTCGAGATTACTTGGCTGCTCGGGGGGAAGGTGTTGGCATCGCAGATGTATTAGAGCGGGTACGTCGCTCCGACGGAATCGCGTATGCCAATGCGGTTTCCCGCCGCTATCTGGATAAGGCGCTCCAGTGCTTGGAGGGGCTCCCTCCAGGTGAGGCACGCCATTCATTGCATATTATCGCTCAATTTATAGGGAAGCGCTCGTATTGACAGTTCCAGCGGAAAAGCGCCGCTTGTGACCGCCATTGCTTTTCGTTTCTCTTTTTGCTACAATTTCGATGGCGTAAATACGAATCGCTTTTCGATACATATTGTTAAGATGGAGGAAGCTTAAACATGGAAAAAACATTCCTGATGGTTAAGCCGGACGGTGTACAGCGCGGATTGATCGGTGAAATTGTCTCCCGCTTTGAAAACAAAGGATTTCAGTTGGTAGGCGCCAAGCTGATGGTGATCCCCCGCTCTGTCGCAGAGCAGCATTATGGGGAACATCAAGATAAACCTTTTTTTGGCGAGTTGGTCGATTTTATCACGTCTGGCCCTGTATTTGCCATGGTATGGGAGGGTGAAGATGTGATTGCGACCGCTCGGCAGATGATGGGCAAAACGAAACCGGCTGAAGCAACGCCGGGGACGATTCGTGGCGATTATGGCGTCACCGTGGGCAAAAACATTATCCACGGTTCCGATTCTCCCACCAGTGCCAAGCGTGAGATCGCTCTCTTCTTCGATGAAAAGGAGATCGCATCCTGGGAGAAGTTATTGAATCGTTGGGTATACTGATTGCTTAAATTAAAAAGGAAAAACACCTGGGATATTTTATTCCAGGTGTTTTTCCATTATTGAGAGGCTCGCCCCCTTCCGGCTTGAGCGGGGGTTTATTTGCGACCGGACAATGTAAACAAGTTTGCTTTACAAACCGGAAATAGAAAAAAGAGATTTCTCTCCTCCTGTTACCTGTGTTAAGATAACTCTAACTTTCTTCGTGCTGCTACTGTGCAAGCAAAAATAGGCTAGGATGGAGAGGACGGAAACAGATGCGTTATTTGACAGCGGGAGAATCCCATGGACCGCAACTAACATTGATCGTGGAAGGGTTGCCGAGTCAGCTGCCCTTTGACAAAAATAAGGTGGATGAACAGCTGTCCCGACGGCAAAAAGGATATGGCCGCGGACGCCGTATGCAGATTGAGACGGATCGAGTTGAGATTTTGTCCGGCGTTCGCTTTGGTAAGACAACTGGGGCACCGGTGGCACTGGCGATTGAAAATAAGGATTGGGCCAAGTGGGTGGAAGTGATGAGCCCTGAGCCGGATGGCGAGAAGGCGGAAAAACGACGGGTGTCACGTCCGCGCCCCGGCCATGCCGACTTAAATGGAGCGATTAAATATGACCATCGCGATATGCGCGATGTACTGGAGCGCTCCAGTGCCCGTGAGACTGCCGCCCGTGTCGCCGTCGGTGCTGTCGCTCGTCTGCTGCTGGAGGAATGCGGGATTCGCGTTGCTAGTCATGTGGTGCGAATCGGCTCGGTTGAGGCGAAGCCGAGCGCAGAATGGCGAGTAGAGGAGATTGCACGGGTATCGGAGGCCTCCCCCGTGCGCTGTCTTGACCCGGATGCGGAAAAGGCGATGATCCAGGAGATCGATCAGGCCAAACAGGATGGTGACAGCCTGGGAGGGATCGTGGAAGTAATCGTAGAAAATGTGCCGGTTGGTTTAGGCAGCCATGTTCACTGGGATCGCAAATTGGATGCCCGCATTGCACAAGCGGTGGTCAGCATCAATGCCTTTAAAGGGGCGGAGATTGGAATCGGATTTGAAGCGGGGCGCTTGCGTGGTTCCCAGGTACATGATGAGATCCTCTGGTCAGAAGAAGAAGGGTTTTATCGGGCGACCAATCGCCTCGGTGGATTTGAGGGTGGCATGACCACCGGTGAACCGATTGTGGTCCGTGGAGTGATGAAGCCGATCCCCACGTTGTATAAACCGCTGAAAAGTGTGGATATCGACAGCAAGGAGTCGTTTGCCGCCAGCATTGAGCGTTCCGACAACTGTGCTGTCCCCGCTGCTGGGGTGGTTGCGGAAAATGTGGTTGCGTGGGAAGTGGCACGAGCGCTGGTAGAGCAATTTTCTGCCGATACCTTGCAGGAGTTGGTGCAGGCTGTGCAAGCCCGTCGCGAGAAAGCGAAGGGTTTCTGATATGCGGACATTATGGGTGGAAACAACGACGCACCGCTATCCGATTCAGATCGGGAGCGGGTTGTTGCAACGATTGCCGTCTTTGTTGGAGGAGGTGGGCTGGACGCCGGAGCGCCGCTTGTTTGTGGTGACGGATACGCAGGTAGCCCCTTTGTATTTGAAAGAGGCCGTCACTACGTTACAACAAGCGGGTTATACGGTGGGAAGTGTGGTATTTCCCGCTGGGGAATCCTCCAAAACGCTACAAACGTTGGAACAGATGACGGGAGAGGCGCTCCGCCAGGGGTTGGATCGTAAAAGCGGCATCTTGGCGCTCGGTGGTGGGGTTGTCGGCGATGCCGCCGGTTTTTTGGCCGCTACCTTTATGCGTGGCATCCCCTTTGTGCAGTTGCCCACCACGTTGTTGGCCCATGACAGCAGTGTGGGCGGAAAAGTAGGCGTCAATCACCCCTTGGGTAAAAATATGATTGGAGCGTTTCATCAGCCCGATCTGGTGGTTTTTGATGTGGATACACTAAAAACCTTGCCTTCGCGGGAGATTGCTTCCGGGTTTGCGGAAGTGATCAAGGAAGCGCTCATCTGGGATGAAACCTTTGTTCGTTGGCTGGAGGAAAATCGAGCGGGACTGATGGCGCTGGATGCCGCTCGGTTGGTGGAGGCGATTGCAGGCGGCTGCCGCATGAAAGCGGAAGTGGTTTCCCAGGATGAGAAGGAGTCAGGCTTGCGCGCCATTCTCAATTATGGTCATACCATTGGCCATGCGTTGGAGGCGGTCGCCGGTTACGGTCAGTTTACTCATGGGGAGGCGGTAGCTATCGGCATGGTAGGGGAGGCGTTGCTGGGAGAACGGTTAGGCCTTACTACTAATGTCTCCCAACGGACGCAGGCGCTGATTCAATCCTACGGTCTACCGTATCAGCTACCGACAACAGCAGAAGTGGATGAGTTACTAGTCGCGATGCGCCGGGATAAAAAAGCGGCCCAAGGCGCGCTTACGTTTGTGTTGCCGCGAGGGATCGGCTCGGTGGAAATCGTGAAAGAGGTACCGGAGGCGGCGGTGCGTCAGGTGCTGACACAATTGAAAGGGGAGGGTCTATCATGGTGAGAGGGATTCGAGGGGCGACGACCGTTACTGCCAATGATGCGGAAGTCATTTTGACGGCGACGCGGGAGTTGCTGGAAGCAATCGTAGCTGCCAACGGTGTGGAGCCTGATGATATCGCCAGTGTCTTTATCACCATGAGTTCCGATTTAAACGCCACTTTCCCCGCTGAAGCGATTCGTACCATGCCGGGATGGGAGTGGGTGCCCTTGATGTGTGCCAGTGAAATCGATGTTCCCGGCAGTCTTCCCCGCTGTATCCGCCTGTTGATCCTGACTGATACCACCCAGTCTCAGCGTGAAGTAAAACATGTCTATCTAGGTGAAGCGAAGCGTCTACGACCGGATTTAGCGGAAGATTAAGCGTTGACAGTAATCCTTTTCTTCGTTACAGTATGTAGTAAGTGAGTAGAGCTGAGATTTTAGATGAGATGAGTAAGTCGAGCAGAGGAGAGCGGAGCCATAAGTACGGACTTCCAACCCAAACCCTCTGTGTTTGGGTTTTTAATTTTTCTTCTTTTTCCTCTGTCGCGATTTGACTCAACTCGGCAACGATGACCGAGAGGAGCGATATCGTGATTGAACCCTCATTTGACCGTGTACAGGATCTCTCCCACGCGTACACGATGATCCCTTTATGTTATACCTTGTTGGCGGATACGGAAACACCCGTCAGTCTGTATCGACGTTTGGGTGAACCCGCCCATTCCTTTCTGCTGGAAAGTGCGGATGGCGGGGAACGGCAGGGGCGTTATTCTTTTATTGGTACTGATCCGTTTTTACTGTTTCGCTCCCGTGACAATCACATCCAGGTCACCGAGCAGGGCAGTGAGCGGGAAGTGGTGGTGGAGAATCCCTTTGATGCACTGGCAGAACTGTTGCAACGTTATCGTGCTCCCCGCTACCATGGGTTTCCACCGTTTTTGGGTGGGGCGGTGGGATATATCGGCTATGAAGCCATCACCCAGCTGGAACCGGTCCCCCGTGCTACGGCAGCCGCTTCTGACGATATCCATTTGATGTTTTGTGATAAGCTGATTATTTTCGATCATTTAAAGCGGACAATGACGCTGGTGATCAATCTGCATATTTCCGCTGAGATCGATCTAGAAAGCAGCTACCGTATGGCCTGCGACCGTTTGCTGGAATGGGGAAAATCGCTGACGGCACCGCGCCAAGACGGGCAACCGCCGCTGTCGGGCGCTTGGCAGGAGATGGCGGTCGACTTTGATCGCGCATGTTCCAATACCACCCGGGATCGTTTTTGTGAAGCGGTGGAGGAGGCGAAGGAGGCGATCCGCCGAGGCGATATCTTTCAGCTGGTATTGTCCCAACGTTGGTGTTGGCAGGATGCCCCGCCGCCTCTCGCCGTTTATCGGGTGTTGCGCACGCTAAATCCGTCTCCCTATATGTATCTGTTGTCCTTGGGGGATGAGGCGATTGTGGGAACGTCACCGGAGATGTTGATCAAGGTGACGGACGGGATCGTGGAGACCCGCCCGATTGCTGGTACGCGCCCACGGGGTCGCACTCCTGCGGAAGATGAAGCACTGGCACAGGAGTTGCTTGCAGACGAAAAAGAGCGGGCGGAGCATGTGATGCTGGTGGATCTGGGGCGGAACGATCTTGGCAGGGTGTGCCGTTATGGGACAGTTCAGGTGACGGAGCAGATGAAGGTGGAAAATTATTCGCACGTCATGCATCTGGTTTCCCATGTAAAGGGGGAGCTGGCACCGGATCGTTCGCCATTGGATGCTTTTCGTGCTTGTTTCCCCGCTGGCACATTGACAGGAGCGCCTAAGGTGAAGGCAATGGAGATTATCGCTTCGTTGGAGCCGGAAGCGCGGGGCAGTTACGGTGGTGCAATCGGATATTTCAGCTTTGATGGCAACTTGGACAGTTGTATCACCATTCGCACGATTCACTTCCGCGACGGGGATGCTTTTGTCCAAGCCGGCGGCGGGATTGTAGCCGATTCTCTGCCGCAAAATGAATACGAGGAGTCGCGTAATAAAGCACGGGGTATGTTACGGGCTTTGGCCATGACGGAGCAACTATTATCCGCTACGGCAACAGGAGCAAAGGAGAGATGAGCATGGATGAGTTGAAGCAGAGTTTAGGAAAAATCGTGACTGGAGGCAATCTGGAGCAGGAAGAAGCGGAAGTGTTGATGAACGGAATGATGACGGGAAAAGTGCCGACAACCCAGATCGCAGCAGCGTTAACGGCGTTGCGGATGAAAGGGGAGACGGTGGAGGAGCTAACCGGGTTTGCAGCGGTGATGCGCGCTCATGCAGTAAAGCTGCCACAGGCAGTTCCCGCTGCGGTTGATACGTGCGGCACCGGTGGTGACGGTGGCAAAACTTTCAATATATCCACTGCAGCGGCGATTGTGGCGGCGGCAGCGGGAGTCACCGTCGCTAAGCACGGGAACCGCGCCGTCTCTAGTCGTAGCGGCAGTGCCGATGTGCTGGAAGCCCTGGGTGTGCCGGTGCAGCTGTCGCCAGCAGAGGCGGCGGAAGTATTGGAGAAGCAGGGGATCTGCTTTTTGTTTGCCCCCCTTTTTCACCAGGCGATAAAACATGTGATGCCGACCCGGCGCGAGTTGGGGTTTCGCACTTGTTTTAATCTGCTGGGCCCTTTATCCAATCCGGCAGGGGTAAAAAGGCAACTGGTAGGGGTATATGATCCATCCTTAACGGAAACGGTGGCGGAAGTGTTGATGCGCTTAGGAGCGGAACACGTTATGGTGGTAGCGGGATTGGAAGGGATCGATGAGATTTCGGTATCCGGGGAGACCCGCATCAGTGAAGCCAAGGATGGAAACATCCACACGATCGATATCACCCCAGAAGAATTGGGCTTAAAGCGGCATGCGTTATCAGAATTGGCAGGTGGTGACGCCGCCGTTAATGCCGCCATTATCCGTCGTGTGTTGAAGGGTGAGCTCGGTGCCCCCCGGGATGTGGTATTGGCCAATGCTGGGGCAGTGATTGTTCTCGCCGGTGGCGCCTCTTCTCTGCGTGAGGGTGTTGAAAGAGCAGCGACGGCGATCGATCACGGAAAAGCGGAAGAGAAGTTGGCGGAGATGGCGGAGGTGATGACCCATGTTTCTTAAGCGGATTGTGGAGGCGAAGCGGGTAGAGGTGGAAGCGTTGCGGCGGCAAGTGGAGGCGAACCCATTCCCCGCGGCAAAAGACGACCTACGCTCACTGGCAAAAGCCGTTGCTGCTCCAGGTTTGGCGGTAATCGCGGAGGTAAAACCGGCTTCTCCTTCCAAGGGAGTGATCCGGAGTAAAGTAGATCCGGTAAAAACGGCGCAAGGGTATGAAGCCGGAGGAGCGGCGGCGATTTCGGTACTGACGGATGAACCTTTTTTCCGCGGAAAAAAAGAATCACTGGCACAGGTGCGAAAGACGGTCAAGCTGCCGCTGTTGCGCAAAGATTTTATCCTGGATCCGTTGCAAGTGGAAGAAAGCTGTTATCTGGGGGCGGATGCGATTTTATTGATTGCGGCGATGTTGACGGAACAAGAACTGGTTGCACTACGGCGTGAAGCTCGCGCTTACGGGTTGGAAGTATTGATCGAAGTTCATGGGGAAGATGAGTTGGAGCGGGCGTTGGCGGCAGAACCGGATGTATTGGGCATCAATAACCGCAACTTGTCCACCTTTGAAACCGATTTGGCAGTGACGGAGCGATTGCGTCCCTTGGTGCCTGCTGGAATCCCGGTGATCGGCGAGAGCGGGGTGGCATCTTTACCAGATGTGCAGCGCTTGCAGGCGGCAGGAGTGGATGGTGTGTTGATCGGCGAGTATCTGATGCGGCAATCCTCTCCTCGTGCCGGAGTGGAAAACTTATTGGCAGAGGTAACGGTATGAGCCGCACGATGATTAAGCTGTGTGGATTGCAAGTTGAGGAAGATGTAAAAGTGATCCAAGAGCTGGATGTGGATGCAGCCGGTTTTATTCTGGTGCCGCAACGCAAACGGACGGTGACGCCAGAGCGTATCCGGCGGTTACAGGTGCTATTGCCGCCATCGGTGCGTACGATTGCTGTCATGATGGATCCCACTGCGGAGGAAGTAGAGTCGCTCCTGCAAACGGTAAGGGTGGATGGCATCCAACTTCATGGTGAAGAATCCCCTGCCTTTTGCCGCAGGTTGAAAGCGATGGGGGTCAATGTGATCAAGGTGTTTCACATGAAAGCGGAATCGGATGAAATCTCGGACACAGAGACGTATGCCCCCTGGATCGATCACGCATTGCTCGACTCTGTGGTGGCGGGCGTACACGGGGGGAGCGGTAAGCGTTTTGCCTGGGAGCGGATTCCCGCTATCCGCCAACAGTGGCATTCCCTCGGGGTTCCGTTATGGGTAGCAGGTGGCATCAATCCAGAAAATGTGACAGAGCTGTTGGGCTATGGGCTGGACGGGGTGGATGTCTCCAGCGGGATTGAAACGGCTGGCCGTAAAAATCCGGTTTTAATGAAACGATTGGTGGAGAGGGTGAGACAGGTTGAGCAATGTGGGATTGCAGGAAAAAGCAGATAAACGGGGCCGGTTTGGCTCTTTTGGCGGCCGGTTTGTTCCGGAGACACTGATGAACGCTTTGCTGGAGTTGGAGGCGGGGTATCGTGAGGCGCTGGCGGATCACGCCTTTCAAACTGAGTTACGCCGATTGTTGACGGAGTACTCCGGTCGCCCGACACCATTAACACTGGCGGAAAATTTAACCCGGTCGATCGGTGGGGCCAAGATTTATTTAAAACGGGAGGATCTCAACCATACCGGCGCTCATAAAATCAACAACACTTTAGGCCAAGGTTTGCTGGCAAAACGGATGGGCAAAAAAAAGCTGATCGCCGAAACCGGTGCCGGTCAGCACGGGGTGGCATCGGCGACGGTGGCGGCTCTGCTCGGGTTGGAGTGTCGTGTGTTTATGGGAGAAGAGGATGTACGGCGACAACGGCTCAATGTGTTTCGGATGGAGCTGTTAGGAGCAGAGGTGGTCCCGGTCAGCTCCGGCACCCGCACCTTAAAAGATGCCACCAATGAGGCAATCCGTCACTGGGTCTCTCATGTGGAAGATACGTTTTATCTGATCGGCTCCGCTGTTGGTCCACACCCGTATCCGGAGATGGTAAAGATGTTTCAGCGGGTGATCGGGGATGAAGCCCGTGCGCAGCTGTTGGAACGGGAAGGGCGCTTGCCGGATGAGGTGATTGCCTGTGTCGGAGGCGGCAGCAATGCCATCGGGATGTTTACTGCTTTCCTCTCCGATAACAAGGTGAGACTGACGGGAGTGGAGGCGGCTGGTGCCGGGGTGGATACCGATCGTCACGCTGCCACGTTAACCAAGGGAAGTCCAGGGGTTCTACACGGTTCCCTCAGTTATTTGTTGCAGAATGAGCATGGGCAAGTGTTGCCCGCCCACTCGATTTCTGCGGGGTTGGATTATCCCGGGGTGGGACCGGAACACGCTTATCTCAAGGAGAGTGGGCGTGTGCGCTATACAACAGCGACGGATCAGGAAGCATTGGTAGCCGTACAGACATTATGCCAGCAGGAAGGGATCTTGCCGGCGTTGGAGTCGGCGCACGCCATTGCGGAAGCGTTAAAGCTGGCTGCAAACCGTTCGCATCAGGATGTAGTGCTCGTCTGTCTCTCCGGCAGAGGGGATAAAGATGTGGAGTCGATTCGGCAGGGGTTGGAGGGGTTGCATGATGAATCGGATTGATCAAGCTTTCCAAAGGTATAACGACCGCTATCGTTTGATTCCCTTTATCACGGCGGGAGATCCAGATGCCAAGACCAGTCTGGAGTTGATCCGACTGTTGGATGAAGAGGGTGTGACGGCGATTGAGCTAGGGGTTCCTTTTTCCGACCCCTTGGCGGATGGACCGGTTATCCAGGCGGCGTCGGATCGTGCACTCGCTGCTGGTATGAATTTAAGGGGTGTGCTGAAGTTGGCGCAGCAAGCACGCCAGCTTGGAGTACAAACCCCACTTATCTTGTTTACCTACTACAATCCCGTGCTGCATTACGGTGTGGAGCGGTTGGTGGCTGCGGCGAAAGAAGCCGGTTTTGACGGTTTTATCATTCCGGATCTTCCGTTGGAGGAAAGTGAGGCGTTGGATCGTATGGCCACCGATGCCGAGTTGCACTTGATTCCCTTGGTAGCACCCACCTCGCATGAACGCATCCGCGCGATTGTATCGAAACGCAAAGGTGGCTTTATCTACTGTGTTTCCTCCCTTGGTACAACCGGTATCCGGCAGCATTTTAGCGATGGGGTGGAATCGTTTTTGGATGAGGTTGGCTCCTCCAGTCCGGTGCCCATCGCAGTCGGATTTGGCATTTCCCAACCACACCATGTAGAACAAATGTCAAAGCACGCCGATGCTGTTGTGGTGGGAAGCGCTTTGGTGCGGCTACTGGAGTCGTTGGGTGAACGGCTGCAACAGGAGGAGAGTCGTGCAGCCGCTTTGGATGAGGTAAGGCAGATGATCCGCAACTTGGTAGGAAAAAAGGGAAGGGTAACATCAGGAAGGTAACCGATCGGGCGTGATCTTAGTGGTTGCGGAATATGTGTTGTCGGGGGGAAGGTAACATAGGAATGAAGCCCGGTGTTTCCGTTAGACACCGGGCTTCTCTTATCTACACTCACTTATGATTCACTAAAGAGCAGCTTTGCTCGATTCTCCTTATCCCTCAAGGGTTTTTTCTTGGGGTTTTTTTCGCACTGTTGTAAGATAGAGAGAAAAAGAAAAACCAGGAGGCTTGAAGATGAAAGCAAAATCGACGGTACAAGGCTTGCCAGTCTATCAACCCGGCAAGCCCCTGGAAGAAGTGAAACGGGAGTTTGGATTAACAGAAGTGATTAAATTAGCCTCCAATGAAAATCCCTTTGGCTGCTCGGAGCGTGTGTGGCAGTCGCTGCTGGAGGAGCGGGAAAACTTGGCTCTATACCCGGAGGGGCAAGCACCGGAGTTACGTGCGCAATTGGCCAATCACCTCGGTATCGAGGAAGGGCGGTTTGTTTTTGGCAACGGCTCCGATGAAATTATTCAAATGATTGCCCGCGCTTATTTGGAGCCAGGTACGGAGAGTGTGATGGCAAAGATCACTTTTCCCCGTTACGATACACAAGTTCGGATTGAGGGAAGCCGTCCGGTGACGGTTCCGCTGGTAGACGGTACGCATGATTTGGAAGCGATGGCGGCTGCGGTCAATGAAAAGACACGCATCGTTTGGCTGTGTAATCCCAATAATCCCACCGGAACTTATTTTTCTGAAGCGGCCTTACGACAATTCTTAGATCGTATTCCTCCACAAGTTCTGGTGGTCGTCGATGAGGCATACTACGAATATGTGGTGGCAGAAGACTACCCGGATACATTGGCCTTCGCGCAATCGGATCCGCGCTTGCTGGTGTTGCGTACTTTTTCAAAAATATACGGCTTGGCTTCCTTCCGCATCGGATATGCGATCGCAGATCCTGCGATCGTAATGGAGTTGGAGCGGGTACGGGAGCCTTTTAACGCCAATCGTCTCGCCCAGCGGGCGGCTTTGGCGGCATTGGGGGATCAAGGGTTTGTGCAGCTATGCAAGCAGGCTAATCGTCAATGCATGCAGCAGATTGAATCACAACTGGAACAATGGGGCTTGTCTTGGTTCCCCTCACAAGCCAATTTTATCATGCTGGATACGGGTCGATCCTCGGATGAGGTGTTTCAAGGATTACTACAAAGGGGGATCATTGTTCGCGCAGGTTCCGCTCTGGGATATCCGACAACCATTCGGGTGACGGTAGGCCGACCGGAACAAAATCGGCTGTTCTTGGAGGGGTTAGCGGCATGTCTGGACAAGCCGAGTTCGATCGTATAAAACAAGCGACGGTGATTGGGATTGGCCTGATCGGAGGTTCTCTCGCGCTGGGTCTAAAAGAGAGGGGTGGCGTGACGGTGCATGGCTATGACGCTTCCCCAGAAACGGTGGCAAAGGCGGAAGCCTTAGGGATAATCGATCACGGTCACACATCCCTCGAAGCAGCTGTACGTGAGGCGGATGTGGTTTTCCTGGCGGTGCCGGTGGGAGTGGCTTCCGCCATTTTAACAGAGCTGGCTCAGTTGCCGCTCCAGGATCAATGCATCATTTCCGATGTCGGGAGTACCAAGGGTGACATTTTGCGTACAGCTGTTTCCCACCCGGCATTGGCAGCGCGGTTTATCGGCGGACATCCGATGGCGGGGTCCCATCAATCAGGAGTGGAGGCGGCACGTGCCCATCTGTTTGAAAATGCTTACTATGTATTGACACCATTAGTGGATACATCGATGGATCAAGTGCGACGGTTAAGTGAGTGTTTGGAGTGTTCCACGGGGGCGCGTCTGGTGATTATGAAAGCCGATCATCACGACCGCGTCGTGGGGGCGATTAGTCATCTTCCGCATGTGTTGGCGGCGGCACTGGTTAATCAAGTTGCGGGCTACAATCAGGAAAATGAATGGTACCATCGCTTGGCTGCGGGAGGGTTTCGCGATTTGACCCGGGTTGCTGCCAGTGATCCGGTAATGTGGCGAGATATTTTGTTGAGCAACCGAGAGGCTCTTCTTGAACTGTTGGCGGATTGGACAAGTGAGATGGAAGCGATCCAGCGTGCCATTCAACAGGGAGAGGGAGCAACGATTGAATCCTTTTTCCAAGAGGCAAAACAGGCGCGGGAAGGATTGCCGGAACGAAAGAAAGGGGTAATCCAACCTTCCTGGGAGTGTTATGTCGATCTCCCTGACCGTCCCGGCGGCATTGGAGAGGTGACGACTCTCCTCGGTCGAGAGGAGATCAGTATTGTCAACATTGGGGTGATGCAAAGCAGGGAAGGGCGTCCTGGGGCTCTGCGGTTGGTGTTAGCAGATCAAGAACAATGGAGTCGAGCTAAAGCGTGTTTGTCCCAAAACGGATATTCCATTTTTGATCCGGATACCGATCCGGTGGACTAAAGGGGGTTTGATGGTGGAAACATTGACGATACAACCCGCCGCTTCACTGCAGGGAGAGGTTACGGTACCCGGTGACAAATCGATTTCGCATCGGGCGGTGATGTTTGGGGCGGTGGCACAAGGCACAACGCGGGTAACAGGGTTTTTACCCGGTGCGGACTGTTTAAGTACGATTGATTGTTTTCGCCGTATGGGGGTAGCGATTGAGCGGGAAGAGGAAACAGTGGTCACGATTCATGGCCGTGGTTGGAACGGGTTGACGGAGCCGGATTCCTTCTTAGATGTGGGGAATTCCGGTACTACGATCCGTCTGATGTTAGGGATTTTGGCAGGGTCTCCCTTTTATTCGGCAGTGATCGGGGATGAATCGATTGCGCGTCGTCCGATGGATCGGGTAGTGGAACCCTTGCGCCGGATGGGGGCACAGATCGAAGGGAGAAAAGGTGGTTCTTTTACCCCCTTGGGGGTTCGTGGTGGCAATCTGTCGAGTATCGAACATGTGAGCCGGGTTGCCAGCGCACAGGTGAAGTCGTGTCTGCTCTTGGCGGGATTGCGGGCGGACGGTATCACCCGTATCCAGGAGCCGTACCGCTCGCGCGATCATACGGAACGGATGTTGCCGGCATTTGGGATTGAGCTACAACAGAGCGAAAATGAGGTTTCGCTGTCCGGAGATCAGCAATTATCCAGCCCTGGGGAGGTACGAGTGCCTGGGGATATCTCCTCTGCCGCTTTTTTGATTGCAGCGGCTCTCATTGTGCCTAACAGCCATATTACGATTCGCAATGTCGGCTTAAATCCCACCCGCACAGGCATTTTGGATTCGTTCCGTGAGATGGGGGGAGCCATCGAGATAGTAGAGACCGGTGAATGGTCTGGTGAAGCGGTAGGCGATATCACAGTAACATCTAGCGCTCTTAAGGGGGTCGAGGTAAAAGGTGATCGCATTCCCCGGCTGATCGATGAGATTCCGATATTGGCCGTTGTCGCCACACAGGCGAATGGTCGAACGGTTATTCGTGATGCGGCGGAGTTGAAGGTGAAAGAGACGAATCGTATCGCTGTAACCGCACAAGAGATGCGTCGATTGGGTGCCGTGGTGGAAGAGACGGCGGACGGATTGGTGATTGAAGGGCGCACGCCTTTAAAAGGTAGCCACTGTAACAGTCACGGTGATCATCGCATTGGCATGGCGACTGCGATTGCAGGACTGATTGCTGATGGTGGGGTTACGGTGGGGCGTGCCGGTGCCATCGATATATCGTTCCCTGGCTTTGAGCATACACTCCATCGATTGACGAATGGTTAAGTCGAATCAGAAAATTTGTGAAAAACTCTTGACCTGGGATCATGCCCTGCTTATAATAAGTTTATAGTATGGTTTCTCTCCACTCCTATCCATTACTACCGCCCCAAAAGGGCGGTTCTTTTTTATGCGGTGGTTACATAGATGTACATGCAGGGGGGTGTATCAAATGGAGTCAAGCCATCGGAGGAGACGAACAGCCATGTTGGGAGAGATGGTGTTTGTATTGACAGCCATTATACTCCTGAAAGAATGGGTGTTTCCATGGTTGATCTGGCAATGGTTTCCCATTGGCGACGATGCCGCCCGCATGTTGGAATGGATGGTGATGATGGTGGCGGTTGTCACCTGTTATGCCTATGCCGGTTTTGGCTCCATTTCCGCTCATGTTTACGGCCAGTCAACAAGCAACAGCATGGTGATGTGGGGGCTGCTTCACTTGCCTGTGCTGGTATCCTTAACCCCTCTAAATGTTCCCCTGTTAAACGAAGTCACCCATACATGGTATGGGTTGATCGGTGATGGTTTACGTCTCTTTATCCCAAAACTTCCCCCAGAATCCGGGATCATCCCCTTGATCGCCCTTCTCTTTTTCTGGGCGGGAAGGGCGATCAAGGTTTCTGAAGGAAACGTGGAAAAGCAGCAACAAAGGCAGGGGCGTGCTGCCTCTTAAATATACAGGTATAAGGCATATCCGATAATGGAATCTTCCACTTAATTCTCCTCTTCACGTCCACAGAAATATTGATGTGCTTGACGGATAAAATCGGCTAAAAAAGAGCCCGAAGCAGGAGCCGGGCTCTTTTTGAAAGACAAAATCAGGGGTTCATCATCTTTTGTCGTTGGAATTTCGTTCAATAAATGCAAGTATTCTTTCGTTAATCTCATCAGGATACTCGCCGTAAGTTCACCAACGGTGTAAATCGATTGATCCATATCCCTTTCCTCCCATTTTTATTGAATCATATGACGTAAGGTCATGTGCAAGCAAAAGAATGCGAGTGTCGGCTATTTTTTTGATTATAGTAAGTTAAACAAGTTTGCAACACAGACTGTAATAAGGATCGTAAGTTCCGCTCTCACAAAGTGAGGTTCAGTAACAACTAGAGGAATGAATGCATAAGTTCTGATTCAGCAAATTAGAAGAAACGTCGAGTCATTTTCGATGCTAAAGTAAGCTTACCGGGAAGCGACTGCGAAGGGGGTAAAAAAATGACGAAAGTCATTTCAAAAAGCAGGCTTTGGACGGCGAATATCATGAGTGGCGTTGTAATCCTGTTTATGGTTTTCGACAGCGTAATGAAATTTGTTAAGCCTGCTGCGGTTGTAAAGGGAACACTTGAACTCGGATATGGGGAGCATCACATTGCAGTGATTGGAACACTTGGACTGCTTTCAACCGTTCTTTACACTCTTCCCCGCACGTCTGTTTTAGGGGCGATAATGTTGACTGGTTATTTTGGCGGGGCGGTTGCTACGCAAATTCGGATGGATTATCCGCTTTTTTCACATACGTTGTTTCCAGTCTATATCGCAATTCTCGCTTGGGGAGGAATTTGGCTGAGGGATAATAAAGTGCGAGAGTTATTCCCGTTTCGGACTTGAGGAACGAGTAAATATCCATGAGGAGAGACTCTCAACTGTGAAACCACATCAAAAAGAGCCCGGTGTAAGAACCGAGCTCTTTTCTTCATCCCTGCTTTTGCTTAATGATCCCCGCTAACACATACAAAATAATGGTGGAAGCGAGGTGGGCAGAGAATTGGTTCACATCCGACTGTGGGTAGACTTCGACAAAATCCATGCCCACGATCCCTTTTTTGCCGAATTCGTGGATAAGGGTTAAACATTCATAGGAGGTTAGGCCGTTTCCATCCGGCGGGCCACCGGGGTTAAAGGCATAATCCATCACATCACTGCAGATGCTCAAATAGACCACATCCACATCGCGGCTGGCCTGTGCATAAATCTGGTCAGCCAACCGGTATAAATTCCCGTGTTCCCGTATATCACGGCTGGTGATGGTGACGGCTCCCGCTTTGTTGGCCAGTTGGCCACTTTCTGGTTTGTTGCGGGGGCCGTGAATACCAGTATGAATGATGCTTTCATTGCGCACGCCCTCCAGCTCATACAGGCGAGCAAAGGGCGTGTTACGCGCATATAAATCATCATTGTGAGCGGGGTAGTTGTCATAATGCGCATCCAGATGGATGATGCCGACTTTAACATTGCGCGCTTCAATCAACCCTTTCACAATCGGATAGGTAACGCTGTGATCTCCGCCCAGTCCGATCGGAAAGACGTTATGATCCCATAGGTTTGACTTTGTAAATGAGGTAATCCGATTCATTGTTTCAGTCGAATCATTGGGATTGACCGGGATATCTCCGAGGTCGCCCAGTTTTAAGTGTTGAAACACATCAATACCATCCAGCTCAGGGAGAAAGCCGGAATATCGTTTTGAAGCTAACCGCATCACCTTGGGCCCCAATTCACAGCCGGTATAATCTCCCCAGGTGACACCACCTTCAAATGGAATCCCATAGACAACGGCATCGAGGTGGTGCAAAGGGGTTCTCGGCCTAATTTTTTCTCCGTTGAGGAAACAAGGGGTGTTTCCGTAAACAAAAGCGTTACCCATTGTTGGCCACTTCCATTTCATTTTTTAATCATTATATAAACGTCTATGTTATCAGTCAAATTTCATCCTTTCCATTTCGCTATAATTAGAGATTGAGTTGACTTTTTAATTAATCATATTTACTATAAGTAAAAATCGAGAAGGAGGGATTGTTTTACGAATGGAGAAAAACGTCCCTGTAATCTTTCTACCCTATATTGAGATCGCTGATATGATTGTGGAAACTTTCGGTGATCGGGTAGAGGTTGTGATACACGATTTGCGTCAACCTTCTTCATCCTTGATCTATATCAAGGGGAAGGTGACTCGCCGCCCCGTCGGTGCGCCAACGACCAATATTATCTTGAAGGAGTTAAGGCGGCATGGAAACGACGTAAAAAATAAATACGGGTTTACTTCCCGAACCGTAGACGGTCAAATGCTTAAAAGTTCGATTTTGTTTATTCGCGATCAAGAGCAACAAGTGATTGGATATTGTGGGATCAATTTTGATATGACGGCGTTATTACAGGCTCAAACGGTATTATACGAATTAACGTTATCGACAGGTTTACCCTATATCCATGAATCGGATATGACTGAGCACTACGCGAATAATATGGAAGAAGTGTTTGAGGCGATGATCAAGGAAGTGTTGCATTTGTTTCCGATGAGTGTGGAGCAAATGAAAAAAGAGGAGAAAGTGGAGGTGATCCGAGAGCTGGATGAAAGGGGGATTTTCTTGGTGCAGGGGGCCTCGGAACGTATCGCTTCCTTGCTGAATGTATCCAAACAAACGGTCTACAATTATTTGGATGTGGTGCGAAAGCAGGAAAAACGCCTAGAAGATCGTAAGGGATAAAGGGTAAAGGAGGGATCACGATGGAATACTCATTTACTCCATGGACTTGGTTTTGGATTTTCTTTCCGATGCCGCTGCTGATTGTGTGGGCACTTGTATCGTATGTAAAAGCGAAGAAGGGGGGGGATGCGGAGTGAATCCGACCATTATCACTTTTTGTGTCTATTTGTTCCTGTTGCTTGTCATCGGGGTGATTACGTATCGCTTAACAAATTCAATGTCTGATTACGTTCTGGGCGGCAGAAAAATGAACAGCTGGGTAACCGCTTTTTCTGCTTCAGCAAGTGACTTCAGCGGTTGGCTGTTGCTGGGATTGCCCGGAGTGGCGTATGCTTCCAGCGTCAGTGAGTGGAGTCTGTTTATCGCGATCGGTTTAGCTGTCGGCGCTGCGATCAATTGGCATTATGTCGCAAAACGGCTGCGTAATTATACTGCCTATTCAAATGATTCGATCACTATTTCTGAATTCTTGGAAAACCGATTCCGCGATCATTCCCATCTCCTGCGAATTGTTTCCGCCGTCTTTATCGTTGTTTTCTTTTTGTTTTATACCGCATCAGGGTTGGTGGCTGGTGGTGTGCTGTTTGAGGCCACCTTTGGCATCGATTATACGTTGGCGTTGACGCTCGGGGCGATTATTATCTTTTTGTATACTTTTCTCGGTGGGTTTATCGCGGTTAGTTACACGGATTTTATCCAAGGGTTGCTGATGTTTCTGGCATTGGTGATCACTCCGATTGTAGCCATCATACAACTGGGCGGGTTCGGGGAATTGTTTACAGCGATCGGACAGGTGAATCCTTCACTGCTGGATATTTCGCAGGCGGTGGAGTTTGACTACCAGAGCGGTGTGTTCTGGGAGACGACGGGCTCCATTGCTCTTGTATCCATTGTTTCCGCATTGGCCTGGGGCTTAGGCTACTTTGGACAACCCCACATTTTAACGAGGTTTATGGCGATTCGTAGCACGGCCGCCATTCCCAAATCCCGTCTGATCGCGATTGTCTGCGGCCTGGTTCTGCCTCTGTACGGTGCTATCGCGGTCGGGATGATCGGCATAGCCTATTTTGGTCCGGATAACCCCTTAAATGATCCGGAACATGTCTTTTTACAACTGGTTCAAGTCGTTTTCAACCCCTGGGTGGCAGGAATATTGTTGGCAGCGGTGTTATCCGCCATCATGAGTACGATCGACTCTCAGCTGCTCGTCTCCTCCAGTGCGTTAATCGAAGATTTTTATCGGGTCTTTGTTCGGAAAAAAGCGACACAAACCGAATTGGTATGGGCTAGCCGGACAGCAGTTTTTCTCATTGTCAGCATCGCCTTTATACTGGCGCTCAACGAAAGCAACACCGTCTTAAATCTCGTTTCATACGCTTGGGCGGGTTTTGGAGCGGCTTTCGGTCCTGCGCTGTTATTTTCGCTGTTTTGGAAGCGAACAACCAAATGGGCAGTGCTTGTTTCCATCATTGTCGGGGGAGGAACGGTTTTACTGTGGAAATATACCGGTTCGGAACTATATGAAATTGTTCCCGGTTTTCTCTTAGCTTCACTTTCCATCGTCGTTATCAGCTTGCTGAGTAAAGAACCACCACAAGAGATTCAAGATGAATTTGATCATGTCAAACAGATGCCTTAACAAAGATAAATGGATACCGTGAGATCCTCCCGTTGCTGCGGGGGGATTTTTTTGAGGGAAGCGGCTAAGATGGGTCAATGTGGATGAAGCGGAGACAATACACTTTTATAATCCCGAAATTGTAAACAAGTTTGCATCACAAACATCATCCTTCAACAAAAGTATGATTCGCTCTCCAAAGAGCCAAAATAGAAGAGAAGAGGTTGGAAAGAGGAGCGAAACAATGAACTTTGCCGATCTATTGACGTATGCGGATATCGAGCATCTAAAAAGAATGGCAAACCATTACCGGTGTGGAGCAGATGTTCACTCTAAAGGTGATTTAATCGCATCACTACTAAATCACTTAGGACGCCCTTCCCGCTTGTCGGGGATGATGGATTCGCTGGAGGAAGCTGAGGTTCGATTTTTGGAACAACTCTGCTTTGATAGCCGCGAACGTTATAGTCAAGAAGATTTGATCGCCAAAGGACGGGCGGCTTTAGGAGAAAAGGAAGAGAATCCACGTACGTTGGTACGGACTGGTCTTGAGCGGGGGTGGATATTTCCGGGTGTTCATCGAGGGGATCGGATGTTGTTTCAT
Organism: Desmospora activa DSM 45169; assembly: GCF_003046315.1. NCBI lineage: Bacteria > Bacillati > Bacillota > Bacilli > Caryophanales > Thermoactinomycetaceae > Desmospora > Desmospora activa. Next base: position 1,270,724 of record NZ_PZZP01000001.1, read on the forward strand.
ATCCCACAGGATTTGCGCCATCGAATTCTGCGCTTATTTGCGGATAGAACAATGGTAAAAGGTGAACCGGAACCGGCTTTTATCCGCAATGAGGTGGGAATGTTGGCAGATGATTTGCTCCATTTCTTGCGCTTTCTGATGGAGCAGGAGGTGCCACTCACATCGGAGGGGAGTATTTATCGCCAGCAGCAGCGCCAATTGTTTAAACGCTTTTCTGTTCCTGAAGAGCTGGTGGATCGCAAAGGATGGCGCTTTGGTTTTGGACGTCGCTACCATCTGTATCCCGATCGCTTTTCACTGCTCTATGATTATGCTTTTTTCCGAGGGTACATCCGGGAGGAGGAAGAAAGTTTTCGCCTATGTTTAAGTGCGGATGGAATCGGGAAATTACAGAGTAAGGACAATGAGGAAGGGCGGGAGTTGTTTCGGTTTTGGATGCGTCTCTATAAAAAGCCGATTTCACAACTACCGGTAATTGTCCGCTGGATTGATCTATTGGCTCATACACGATGGTTTCCGTCGGACCGATTGGAAGAAGCGGTTTCCCACTGGCTGCAGCCGTTTTATTATGAAACACCTTCCTCGCTGTTTCAACGAATCATCCGGATGATGACTCATTTGGGTTTAGTGGCGGTAGGACGAAACGAAAAAAAACAACCCTGGGTCCGTATGAATGAGGGCGGCCACATCTGGTTACAGGGGTTAAATGGTTTTGCGGAAAAGAAGTTGGATAGCCGCTTTAGTGACTCCATCACAGGAAACAAAATCCAGATTCGTTTACCGGGAGGAAACAAGCGCTTGGACATGGAATAGGATGTAGTAGAACGTTGCTTTTCCGCGCATGGTTCAGGGGATCGTAACGTATAGTTGAATAAAGTTCGCAATATTCAATGTGGAGCGGATGGGGGGACGGAATATGAGCGATTGTGTCACGATCTCTGAAAAGAAGGAGTTTATTCAATGGTTCCTGAACCGTTGTGAGCTACAAAGACGGGAAGCTGCTTGGCTCCTCAATTACCTCTCTTCGGATGATGAAGTGCTCGGTCGCACCCATTTTGTTGACTGCTTGCGCCATCTTCCCAAAACGATGATCGTTTCCGCCCGATGTGTATCGATGACGCCCTTTCAGTATTCAAAACGAAAGCGAGTCACTTCCGACGTGGAAACCGCCTTTTACGATATTCGGTCTTGTTCCAATGATGACTTGTATATTACGCTCCATTTTGAGGATAAGACCAGTTGCCCAGAATACGCCGCTATAGCTATATTGGAGGTAAATCCGATGGAAAGACAAGATCTTGTCCAAGATTCCTTATTCGGTCTGTTTGCGGAGGTCATCCTCGATCAAGCGGTTCGGGATTATCGCAAGAAGGATTTGTATCGTCGTATCGATGAAGCGTTGGCCAATGGTGACGAGCAGCAATTCTTACAATTAACCGAACAGTGGTTAAAAATCATCGAAAAACAATGATGGGTTCGATATAATGTCCGGCAGAGGCCGGTCTTTTTTCGTGCTTTGGGAGGTGGTTTTGTGCGGCTTTCTCAAATTGATCCCGATAAATGGAGCCAAACGGCCGCATATGTGGACACCTTGTTGTTGCCGGTCTATCGTATCCGATTTCCGGATAAACGACTGGATGTAGAAGAAGCGAAACAGGTAAATCGGATTGCCGCCTTGGTGGAGGGAAATTTAAAGGGACGACTCTTTCTTACCTCCCCGATCCCTTATGGAACGCAGACGAGAGAAGTGTGGCACCGTTACTTGAAAGAAGTTATTAACGAATTTGCTGCCGCTCCTTTTTTGCATGTGGTGATTTTAGCCCCGACAGACTGGGAGTTACCAAGCTTCTCCGATATGAAAGGTGTTATCGGGATCACCGTTTCGATGGATGAGGATATTGAAACCGCCGCCAATCGTGTGGTTGAACAAATTGTGTCGATGTGGCAAACTTCAGAAGAGGTATGACTCGATTGACAGAGGGAATAGTATATTCTGACTGTATCACAAGCAGAGGCACGTCCTTGACATGGGTTAAAGCGGTTGGCTATCATGGAAAATGTCCTAGTAAACCGTTTATGGTTCCAGTCCGGTTGGACGTTATGCTGTATAGAGGGAGGTCGGACGAGTCGTGAGCGAAAGTAAACAAACAGAGGGTAAACCGGGTATCTCGCGGCGTCGGTTTTTAACGTATACCATCGCCAGCACAGCCGGATTTCTCGGTTCAACCATGCTTTACCCCATGGTACGCTTCGCCATTGACCCGATATTGCAAAAAGGGACGGACACAGAATTCGTGGACGTCGGTTCCGTTGACGAATTCACTGAGAGGCCGAAGTCCGTCCAGTTTCGCATTAAACGGAAAGATGGCTGGTACGAACCGGAAGAAGGGGAGAGTGCCACCGCCTGGGTATCGAAAAAAGGAGATGCAATCCTAGCGTTATCTCCCATCTGCAAACACTTAGGTTGCACAGTCACATGGGAAGGTGGAGGGCACCTGAAACAATACTACTGCCCTTGCCATGGCGGTCTGTATGAAGAAGATGGGACTAATGTACCGGGAACGCCACCTACTGGGCCGTTGGATCAATACGCCTATCGGGTGGAAGGCGGAAGATTGTTGCTGGGCCCCACCCAGCAGGGAGGAGGGGCGTAGGCCATGTTGACGAAAGCGTATGAATGGTTGGATGAACGGTTGGACATTACACCCATGTGGCGTGATCTGGCCGACCACGAAGTGCCGGAACACGTCAACCCGGCCCATCACTTTTCGGCGTTTATCTACTGCTTTGGCGGATTGACGTTTTTTATCGTCGTTATCCAGATTCTTTCGGGAATGTTTCTGGCGATGTATTATGTGCCGGATATCGAGAACGCTTGGGCTAGCGTGGACTATCTCCAGAATGAAATCGCATTTGGACAGATTGTCCGAGGGATGCATCACTGGGGTGCCAGTGTCTCGATCGTGATGCTGTTTCTTCATACCCTACGCGTGTTTTTCACCGGCTCATACAAGCATCCGCGTGAATTTAACTGGGTCATTGGGATGTTGATTTTCTTCACCATGCTAGGTCTTGGTTTAACCGGTTATCTGTTGCCCTGGGATAACAAAGCATACTTCGCTACCAAGGTGACAATTGAAATCGCCTCCAGCGTCCCTTTCCTGGGTGACAGCATCGCCTCATTTATGCAGGGGGGAGAAATCGTTGGCGCCCAGACACTGGCCCGTTTCTTCGCGTTCCATGTGTTTTTCCTCCCCGCTCTTTTGCTTGGATTGTTGGGGGCCCACTTTATCCTGATTCGTAGACAGGGAATTTCGGGTCCGCTATAAGTCTAATGTGTTAGGGGGGAAATGTTCATGGCACACAACTCGGACGGGAATGAAAAACAGGTCCATTATGTGGGTGATTCCCGTGTAAAAGCAAAAAAAGAGAAGTTATATCCCAAAGATTACTCCGAGTTCCCAGGGAAAACGGAAGCGTTTTTTCCAAACTTCCTGTTGAAGGAATGGATGGTGGCGGTCGTTGTGATGGTCGGTTTCATGGCTCTCGTGATGGCTCATGAACCGCCGTTGGGTGAACTGGCCGATCCGACCAATACCAGCTTCCTGCCGGTACCGGACTGGTACTTCTTGTTCCTTTATGAGTTGCTCAAGTTTGAATGGGCCTCCGGTCCGTTTGTGGTGATTGGGACAGTGGTTGTTCCCGGTGTGATGTTTGGAGCATTGATGTTGGTTCCCTGGTTGGACCGTTCCAAAGAGCGTCGTCCCTTTAAACGTCCGGTTACAACCGGTCTGATGATGCTCAGCTTGATCTCGATCGTCATTCTCACATGGGCAGCGGAAGACGAACACCAGAAACAGTTAGCCTCCTTGCCTAGAGGTGCGGATGAAAATACGGAAATTGTGGCGGTGGAGGATCCAGGCTTTGAGATTTATAAGAACAATGCCTGTGTCAACTGTCACGGTCAGGAGCTGGAAGGGCTCCAAGGGCCGTCACTAAGGGGGATCGGTGATGGTTATACAGAAGATGAGCTATTCGACATCATCGATCACGGAAAAGGAACGATGCCAGCAGGTATGTTCCAAGGAACGGAAGAGGAGAAAAAAGTGCTGGTCGACTGGTTGCTGAAGCAGACGACTGGGGAAGAGAAAAAGGAAGGTCAAAGCGACCATTAAAGGTTCGAGCAAAAGCGGCTCGCAAACCATACTGTTACATAACTCGGCCGATCGGCCGAGTTATTTTTTTATAGTGGGAGGAAGCAACGATGTGGAAATGGTGTTGGCAAACCTTTCTCAGCTGGTTGGACCACAGGTGGTTCCTATGGCTGCTGTTTATAATCAATTTCTTGGGAACCATTTATGGCTTCTATTGGTATAAAAATCAGTTGGTTTCCATCGGCAGTTGGCTTAACCTATTTGTTCCCGACAGCCCGACCGCCAGTGCGGCGTTTACGTTGGTATTGCTGGTATACCTGATCAAACGGCGAAGTCCGTTATTGGAAGCTTTTGCAGCCGTCACCTTATTTAAATACGGGATCTGGGCGGTAGCGATGATTTTTGCCGGTGCATGGCTGAACGAGCCACCGCTGTTGGAAGCGCTCCGGTGGACGGATTGGATGTTGACGATTTCTCACTTAGGGATGGCGTGGCAAGCGATCTTATACAGTCGTTTCTTTACTTTCGGCATCCGCGAGCTAAGTCTTGTGGCGGCTTGGACGTTGTTAAACGATTGTTTGGACTATGGTCTTGGTATCCATCCATGGTTGCAAGTTTCGCTCTATGATCATCTCGCGGCAGTGGCCGCTTTTACCGTGGGGCTGAGCTTTGTCAGTTTGGCGTTGTTTACTTGGTTAGTTCTCCCGCCACGCCCTGAACGGAAATGGGAGTTGCCGTCGCTAATGGAAAGGCAAACCGAAAAATGAATATCCCACGCTCGGTCAACAGCTGTGGTAATGGACTTTGCTCCTTCAGTCTGGTGCGCTAATCCTCTCATCACTTGTTGAAGCGGGAGGCTTCTTGTGTACATTCGTTAAAACACTTTTTTCTCTTCATGTTCGGACAGGCCGTGGCATAGGATGGGAACAAGGGTGAGTACGGGGAGGGTGGAAGATGCGACGGGGGTGGTTTACGCTGGGCGTCGTTGTGTGCTTGGTTTGGTTTAGCGGGGTGGAGACTGCAGTAGCTGATGAGGACCAATGGGAGCAAGAAGCTGCTATGATTCATAAGGAGGTAAGAGAGAAAAAGTGGGGACAAGCTCGTGAACGGTTACAGGTCTTAGCGGAGGATTTTTATGCGTCATCTGCGTCGATGGGATGGGAGCCGCATGAAATCGCGATTATTTCAGATTGTATCGTGGAGCTGGATCAGGTGTTAAACGATTCATCACTACAACCGCACGTGGCCTTGACAAGGACGGAACGATTGTGGTTGGCGTTGGATGCGCGTACCCATCCGCATCAACCGCTGTGGCACGAGTATGAGGAGGTGTTTCAGCAAGAGTTGGATGAAATGAAGAAAGCGCTACAACAAGGGGAAAGCAAAGAAGTTGAGTGGGCGTTAGAAGCATGGAATCATCATATGGATCAAATCCGGCCCGCTATAGCCATCTCTTTTTCCGCCGAAACGAGCTGGTTGTTGGAGGAACGAATGAAAACGATCAGCGAGGGGGCGCCTTCCGATGTAATGGCGATCGAGAAGCATATCAAGGAGTGGGAAGCGCTCTTACCCGCTTTATTTGAAGGGAAAGCAGAAACCATCCGGCATCTGGTTAACGTCCCACCCCCAATCGGTTGGCCACTCGCTCTTTTGACGACGGTAATTGCAACGGTGTTAGGGTATGTCGCCCTTGTAAAATATCGATACGAACAGCGATCATACACTGTCAGGTCCGATCGAAGGTGAATCCTTCTCCAAACACATCCCGAACATCATGCACAACGACAAAAGCGTAAGGGTCCACCTTATTCACCAACTGTTTCAGCCGGGGAAGCTCTGTTCGACTAAGCACAATATAGAGTACTTCCTTATCGGTACCGGTATATCCGCCACGCCCTTTTAACAGTGTCGTCCCGCGATCCATTTCCTCGTTTACCTTTTCCGAGATGGCGACGGCAGAGTTGGAGATGATGGTGACGGCTTTTTTGGTATCCAATCCCTCTACGATAAAGTCGATGACCCGTGCTCCCACAAAAACGGCTACAACCGTGTACATCGCCTTTTCCCGTCCGATGTAAAAGGCGGATACACCGATGACCATCAAATCGAATAAAAACATCGTGCGACCGATGCTCCACTCCAAATATTTATGGCCGAGGCGCGCGATAATATCGACGCCGCCGGTGGTTCCGCCGACACGAAAGATCATTCCTAGTCCTACTCCCACCATCACGCCGGTGTAGAGGGCGGCCAACAAGGGGTCGCCAGGAATGGGCTCTCCCCAATTTTGGGTAAGGCTGAGGGTAGCAGAGACGGCTACGGTACCAAATACGGTATAGGCCATCGTCCTTTTGCCAAAAACTTTGTATCCGACGAAGAAAAGCGGGATGTTTAGGACTAAGATGACGATAGCGGGAGGAAATTCAAATAGATAAAACAGCAACAGGGAGATCCCAGTAAACCCTCCCTCCGATAATTGGTTGGGTATGGCGAAATAGTTGATACCCAAAGAGAAGATAAATGCTCCTAGGCTGATGGTGAGCAGGTTTTTGAGGTGTTTTTTGGCGAAGGTTTGTATGGGTTGCGACATCTGCTGCGCCTCCATTTCCGTTGAGTCAGTCCTGCTCTATTATACCCACCTCGTTCGGTGGGAGCAAAGGTTTGTCTTCCAGGATGGGATCGGGTACGATGGAGTGGACAACGGAAGGAGGGGTGACAATGGAAGAGCAATCGATGAAAGCGATGCAACGGGAAGTGGATCAATACATATCCCAGTTTAAAGAAGGATATTTTCACCCTCTTTCCATGCTGGCCCGTATGACGGAAGAAGTAGGGGAGCTGGCCCGGGAAGTGAATCATCGCTACGGGGAAAAGCCGAAAAAGCCGGATGAAGCGGAGCAAAACATGGAGATGGAGTTGGGTGATCTGCTGTTTATTTTGATCTGTTTCGCCAATTCGTTGAATATCGATCTGGAGCAAGCGTTTCAGCAAGTGATGAACAAGTATGAAGTCCGCGATGCCGATCGTTGGACACCCATTGAAGAAAATGATGCAACAGGGGGCAGCTAAAACGATGAAACCGATTCGTGTCATTGTCGCAGGAGCAAAAGGGAGAATGGGAAGTGAAGTAATCCGCTTAATCCAACGGGAAGAGGGGTTAGAATTAGCGGCAGCTGTTTCCCGCAGTGGAGTGGGGGAGGATATCGGGGAAGCGATCGGGATCGGCACATTTGGCGTGCCCATTCGCGCTACGCTGGCGGAAGTGTTGGATCGAGTTGAGGCGGATGTATTGGTGGATTTTACGGTTCCCGCTTCGGTGGAACATCATATGGAGTTGACGCTGGAGGCGGGCATCCGCCCGGTGGTAGGGACGTCTGGCTTGGATGAAGCGATGGTGGAACAGTGGTCCGAGCGCTTTCAATTACGGGGATTGGGCGGCATCATCGCTCCTAACTTTGCCATCGGTGCGGTGTTGATGATGATGTTTGCCGCTCGTGCTGCTCGCTACCTTCCTCATGTGGAGATTATTGAGATGCATCACGACCGCAAATTGGACGCGCCGTCGGGGACAGCGGTAAAAACGGCGGAGATGATCTCCCAAGTTCGACCGGAGTTGAAACAAGGGCATCCCGATGAGACGGAAACCTGGGACGGAGCCCGTGGAGCCTATAAAAACGGATTTCGTGTTCATAGTGTCCGCCTTCCCGGCTTAGTTGCTCACCAGGAAGTGTTGATGGGCGGTCCTGGACAGTTGCTCTCGATTCGCCATGATTCGCTTAACCGCGAGTCGTTTATGCCGGGTGTTAAGCTGGCGGTGGAGAAAGTGATGGAGTTAAACGGGTTGGTGTACGGGCTAGAAAATTTATTGGAGGGTTGATCACGTTGGAAAACCGGGAGCGTTATCCCCGGTTTCCTCTTTTATGGGGAGAAACTCCCCTTCATCCATTGCCCCGCTTAGCGCAACGGTTGAGAATTGGAGGGCTGTGGGTGAAGCGGGATGATTTAACCGGGGTGGCATTGGGCGGGAATAAGGTGCGGAAGCTGGAGTTTTTGCTGGGGGAAGCAAAAGAGGCTGGTTGCGATGTGGTGATTACCGGGGGGAGCCCTCAATCCAACCATGCCCGACTAACAGCGGGAGCGGCCCGGCGTGCAGGGATGGAGGCCTGGCTTGTCTTTGCCGGAAGTCGTTACGGCAAGGAACAGGGCAATCTGCTGCTGGATCGTCTGATGGGAGCCCGCTGTTTTTTATCTGGGGTATATGGCTCAGAAGCGTTGCTGGAAGCGATGAAAGCGAAGGCGCAAGAGGCGGAAACGGAGGGGAAGCGACCTTTTGTGATTCCGGTGGGCGGCTCTACTGTTCGCGGCGATTATGGCTATGTACATGCGACAGAAGAATGTGTCAGGCAAATGGAAGAGCAAAACTTGTCACCTTTTAACCGTGTTGTGGTAGCGGTAGGAAGCGGGGGTACGCTGGCAGGCTTGTTAGTGGGAAAGCAATTGTACCCACAGCTGACTGAGCAAATCTTAGGCGTCAGTGTATGGTTGGATGAGGAGAGAGCCACAATGGAAGTAGCTCGACTAACGGATTCGCTTTCACAAGCGTTGGCGTTTGAACCCATTCCACCGTCAGAGATCGAGATCACCGCTGCCCATGTCGGCGGGGGCTACGGCCGCCCCACCGCCGAAGGAAAGCGAGCGATTCGCTTATTGGCGGAGACGGAAGGGTTATTCGTGGATCCGGTTTATACTGGTAAAGCTTTGGCCGGGTTGATCGCTTGTGCGGAAAGGGAAGACTGGTCACAGCAGCGGGTATTGTTCTGGCATACGGGAGGAACGCCGGGTATCTTTACCCATGCTGCGACTTTGTTGGAGTGAAGTAGATTGTTTTTTGTGATGGGTTTATGAAGTGCATTGTATGTAAGAGCTTAGCATTGTATTTGCCGCTAGGCTCTTCTTTTATTTCGGTGATTGATAGGGGTGGTGGAGTCCGCTTTTCCGCTGTGCTGTCTTCTCAGACTAAAGTCTGAGTCAAGGTCTTACAGCCGGGTCCGCGCTTTGGTGTAGCCGCTGGTCGTCCCGTTGCCGGAAGCGTCAACGATCATCGCTTGCTACAATCATGGTAGTTCTTCAAATGATGCACTCACCATAGAAAAGAGGGGTTAGGAGTGGAAACTGAAATCAAGCAACAAGCCGGCGATAAATTGATTCTTATCCTTGCGTTTACGATGGTCATAGCCGTTATGAGTGCAACCATGTTTAACATTGTTCTGCCGGAAATCAGCGCGGATTTTCAACTCTCCTTTGCACAAGTAAGCTGGGTCTCATCCGCTTATATGTTGATTTACGCGATTGGATCGGTTACTTACGGAAAATTGGCCGATCGTTACCCGCTTAAAAATTTGCTCACTTTTGGGTTGATCTTCTTTGCCCTCGGTTCAATCATCGGCCTTGCCGCCCATGCGTACTGGATGGTGCTTGCAGGCCGAATTCTACAGTCTATGGGAGCATCCGTAATACCAGCAACGGCGATGATTATCCCTGTTCGCTATTTTCCGCCGGAGCGGCGAGGGCGGGCTTTTGGTATAACTGCTACGGCTCTGGCGATTGGCAGTGCATTGGGTCCGATTGTATCCTCTTTTGTCGTCAGTTTTGTCCATTGGCGGTGGCTGTTCTTTGTGCCTTTGTTTACGCTGTTTACGTTGCCGTTTTACCGTAAACATTTAATCGAAGAATCGCGAAAAGGGGGTACTATCGACTGGCTCGGCGGCGGATTGTTGGCGGGGATGGTGGTGCTTTTCCTATTGGCAGTTACAAATGGGGTGTGGTTATTAGCCGTTGGTGGGCTCATCATGTTCCTATTGTTTCTGGTACGCATTCAAACAGCAGCAGATCCGTTTGTACAACCGCGTCTGTTCCGCAATAAGCGTTATTCCTTCGGTTTGATGATCGCTTTTTTGGCTGCAGGGACCGGATTTTCCATTCCTTTTCTCAGTCCATTGTTGCTGGCTGATGTGAACCATCTCGATGTGGGAATCGTCGGATTTGCAATGGTTCCCGCCGCCACAGCAGCGGCAATATTGGGTCGCTATGGCGGGAAGCTAGCGGATGTGAAAGGGAATTCGTTTCTTTTCTATACGGCATCCGCTTTGCTACTCATTGGTTTTGCGTCCCTCTCGACCTTTGCTGGGGTCGCGCCGGTTGTAATCGCCGTTTTACTGATTTTCTGCTATGTGGGGCAAACATTTATGCAAATTACGTTGTCCAATGCAATTTCCCGCACGTTGCCAGCGGAGCAGACCGGGGTTGGTATGGGTCTGTTGTCCTTGTTGAATTTTATTGCCGGTGCTGCTTCGGCAGGGGTTTACAGCAAGGTGGTGGATCTGGGGTCCAGTATCCATTGGAACCCGATCAACGGATACCCCGAAGCGTTCGTTTTCAGCAATATTTATTTGGTGCTGGCTGCGATGTATGTTGGGATTCTGTTGCTGTACTATTTCCAATTTGGCAGGGTGCAGCAAACTGATTCTCAAGGTGTATAAATTGATATCCATATTTGGAGGGAGAAATATGACAGCTACTCTGTTTGTAAAAGCGAATAACCGTCCATCGGATCAGTCTGTCAGTGTTCGTTTGTATGATGCTTTTTTGAACAGTTATCGGGAATCACACCCGAATGAACCAATGGTGGAGTTGGATTTGTATGCGGAACGGCTACCTTATCTCGGTGCCGACATGATTCATGCCAACTATAAATCCGCGCAAAAAATAGCGCTCACACTGAAAGAGAAGACGCTTTCCGATATTGCCAACAAACACTTGCAGCAATTTATCGCAGCGGATAAAGTGGTGATCGCATTTCCGCTGTGGAATTTGACCGTACCTGCTGTCTTGCATACGTATTTGGATTATATGCATCGACCAGGCCAAACCTTTAAGTATACAGAAGAAGGGCATGTCGGATTGCTTTCGGATAAAAAAGTGGCCTTATTAAACGCCAGGGGTGGCGTCTATCCCGAAGGAGATCCTGGGGAGATGGCGGTAAGTTTTGTTCAGAATCAATTGCGGTTTTTTGGGATCACAGATATCCAGACGGTGATTGTAGAGGGACATCATCAATTTCCCGAGCGAAGCGAGGCGATTATTGCAGCAGGGATAAACAAAGCGAGGGAAGTAGCCAAAACCTTTTGATGCTTCAGTCGTTGGAAGGGAGGTGTAACAATGGCAAATGCTCATTACGGTTTCGGTTGGTATTTGAAAGAAGCGGATAAGGCGATCACTCGTTATGTGGAAAGGCCTCTCAAAGAGAAAGGCCTAACCCACTTCCATTGGCAAGTGTTAAATCGAACCCATATGGATGGCATCTCGATAAAAGAGAATCTATATGCTCGTCATTATGTCAGTCCGGCTCAATTAGACGAAATCCTCGATTCGATGGTAAAAAGAGACGGTTATTATGGTGTTGAACCGATTGATTCATCATCTTGATGAGAAATGACGACCGAATTTACCGTAGAAAGGTTGATTGCGATGAATCACACGATGAAAGCCGTAGCGTTTTCCTCTCATGGTGGCCCTGAGGTGTTGCAATTGGTAGAAGCGGAGCTTCCACAAGCGGGTACAGGCCAAGTTCGTGTCCACATCAAAGCGGCCGGTGTTCAGCCCTTTGATTATGCAGTACGCAGCGGTTGGAATCCTCCCGGCATCACGATCCGATTCCCGCAGGTTATTGGTAATGAGTTTGCCGGAGTGGTTGATCAAGTGGGAGAAGGGGTTACCGGGTTCTCCGTCGGTAGCGAGGTTCTCGGGTGGGCTTTGCTGGCCTGTTATGCGGAATATGTGGTGGTCAGCACCGACCAGATCGTAACGAAGCCGCAGGAGATGCCGTGGGAGGTGGCGGGAGTGATGTCTGCCTCCGGGCAGACGGCTCACACCGCTTTACAAGAGCTCGGTGTAGGTGAAGGTGATACGGTACTGATCCATGCTGCCGCCGGTGGAGTCGGTACATTTGCGGTACAGTTGGCCCGTGCTTGGGGGGCGACGGTCATCGGTACCGCCAGTGCGGGAAACCATGAATACCTGCGCTCACTAGGGGCCATCCCCGTCTCGTATGGAGACGATCTTGTGGAACGGGTGCGAGTCCTTGCGCCGGATGGTGTAGACGCCGCTCTCGATGCCGCTGGAAAAGACGCCTTGTACGCCTCAGTTGCACTTGTTAACGATAAAGATCGTATTGGGACGCTCGTTGCTTTTGAACTGGCGGAACAATTGGGCGTTCGTCTCATTCGCAGCCAACGCTCCGCTGCTCGTCTCACTGAGCTGGTCGATCTCTATACGCAGGGGAAGTTACACATTCACATTCGAAAGACTTTCCCATTACAGCAAACCGCCGACGCTCATCGCGAGGTTGAAACCGGGCACGGGCGTGGGAAGGTTGTACTTATGGTTGACTAGAGAAGAAGTGCATTGGCTGACAACTTCCAAAAACCTAAAAATGATGGAGGTAAATCGTTTGAACTTCCTTATACTTGGGGCGAGCAAAGGATTAGGTGATGCTTTTGCGAAAGGGTTACCCAACAAGGGTGATCGTGTATGGATTGTTTCTAGAAGTAAACCGGATAGTTTAAAAATCAATGATGGGACTCAGCGAGTTTGGATAGAGGCTGATTTATCATTACCATCTTCAAGTGACATTATTGCGAAAGCGATAAACGATGAAACGATCGATGTATTCCTATACAATGCGGGGATATGGGAAAAGGAAGGATTTCAAGATAGCTATGACTTTAAGAGGGATGATCCAACCGATATCGCAAACATTATCAATGTCAATACAACTTCTGCGATCACCTGTATACAAAAGTTATTACCCAACATGAAGAGGTCAGAAAATGGCAAGATTGTTTTAGTGGGATCGGTTAATGGCCTTGAAAATAACGGGAGTAAACAGGTGGCGTATGTCGCTTCGAAATTTGGATTACGAGGTGTCGGTCATTCTTTGCGGGAAAATTTACGGGAATATCGAATAGGAGTAACGTGTATCAATCCGGGTAATATTGCGGCAGCTATTCCTTACGAAGATGGATTAGAAAAAGCGATATCTACTTATGATGGTACAAGAATCCCAGTTCAAGATATGGTTTCATTAGTAAAGTGTGTCGTGAATCTTTCCAATGTTTCATGTGTGAAAGAAATCGATATCCCGGCAATGCTGGATACCGACGCTTAATCAAATAATCAATTGGACTCAAATAGGCAAGCGTACCCGATAAGTTGGCGCTTGCCTATTTGTTCAGGTTTCGTCTAGGAATTACCATTATTCAAAGCGTAGAAAAAATCAACCCTGCTGTTCCCGCTTCAATCGGGCATCAAATACAAACGGTCCAAAGGGGAGGAGGGCAGCGATTAGCGCACCTGCCATCCGTTTGATCGACCAGCGATCGCTCCAGGATACATGGGCCCCGGCTGCGAGATAGAGAATGAAGAGAACACCATGAATCCAACCCACAATGGTGACAGGGGAGGGGATATCGGCCAAGTATTTCAGCGGCATCGCAATTCCCAGAAGCAGAAGGAAGGAGATCCCTTCCAACATGCTGACGACACGAAAACGGCTAAGGGGAGTATTAAACATATCCACACCTCCGACCAAAAGGTAATAAGCTAACTCCAATTAACCATAAATTGAATGGGTGTTGCCGTAGACAACTTGAATAAATAGCGACAAATCAAACTCTCTGGTGGAGCCCCATGGATCGACGATCCGTGGGGCCTATTATTTCGCGCGATATTATATTCGAGATTTTTGGAGGCGGATTGTTCATGGTTAGCTACATTGTTCTCAGTAGGGAGGATCGATCCACTAACTACCGATAATATATGATTACCGGAAGTTAGTGAGCTGCGAGTAAATATTTAAAGTCAGGCAAGTGAACACGATTCAAAAAAATCCGTCTAATCCATGAGCGCCAACAGTAGAATTCCGGTTCCATTACGCGCTCCTAATTATAGGAATTTTTATCAAATCAACTAAAGTGTTAGAATGGATCTTTGAAAAAATGTCAGGTCAAGAGATACAATGGTTTTGAAGTGTTGACAGGTGCTTCGGTTAACTTGGATAACGGCGGTGAGGGCAACCATGGGGACGATTATGATTGTGGAAGACGACGTAAAGATCACCCAATTGCTGAAGGCGCATATCGAGAAATACGGATATCAAGCGGTGGTTACGACTGATTTTACGCAAGTGTTACAGCAATTTAAACGGATTTCCCCTGATCTGGTATTGTTGGATGTCAATCTGCCGAAGTTTGACGGCTATTATTGGTGTAGGCAAATTCGCTCCATCTCTACTTGCCCCATTCTGTTTATATCGGCGCGCGAAGGGAAAATGGAGCAGGTGATGGCCTTGGAATATGGCGCGGACGATTATATTACCAAACCGTTCCATTATGAAGTGGTGATGGCCAAAATCGGGAGTCTCCTGCGTCGTGCCTACGGGTCTTATGCAAAACAAGGAGAGCGAACGATAACAGCGGAGGGGCTTACTTTGTATCCGGAACGGCTACAGCTTTCGTTAAACGGAAAATCCGTCGAATTAGGCCAAAAGGAAGCAGCTTTGATCGAGGCGTTGATGGAACGCCAGATGCGGGTGGTAAGCCGGGAACGGCTATTGGAGAAGTTATGGGATGATCAGCACTTTATCGATGATAATACGTTAAACGTCTATGTGACCCGTGTGCGCAAAAAGCTGCGGGAATTAGGAATTGAAGAGGCGATTGAAACCGTTAGGGGAGCAGGCTACCGCTTGAAGGTAACATGGAGGAAAGAGGCGTGAAGCTGTTTTGGCGGGATCATATGCTTTTGTTGATCATATACGGCATACAGATGGCGCTTTTTCCCCTTGTTTATTGGCTGGATGGCTACCGAGGCGGATCTGTCCTGTTGTACCCGATGGGCTTAAGTGCTTTTTTCTTGTTTTGTTATTTGCTACAACGCTATATTCGTCATCGTTCGTTTTATCGCCGCCTTTCACAAGAAATCGTCTCCTTGGATGAATCGATGCAAAAAACGGACAACGCTCCGCTTTCGGAGGCGCTAGATCGGCTGATGACGAAGCAATTCCGGCTTTATCAAGCTGAAATCGCTCATTATAAGAATAAATTGCACGATCATATTACCTTTATCACCCAATGGGTTCATCAAATGAAAACGCCGATTTCCGTGATCGATCTGACGATACAAGAGGAGGATCACCCGCATAACGACAGCATAAAGGAAGAATTGGACCGTCTGTATAAAGGACTGGATATGGTGTTATACGCTTCGCGTCTGGAGCATTTTGAACATGATTTTCATGTGGAATCGATTCATTTATCACAACTGGTGAAACAGGTGATATCGGAAAATCGCCGTCTATTTATCCGTCATAAACTATATCCGGATGTTCAGATACCGGATCATTTGACGATTTACTCTGATGAGAAATGGTTATCCTTTATTCTCACGCAATTATTGACCAATGCTGTCCGTTACTCAGCGGGAATCGGAAAGAAAATTACATTTTACGGGGAAGATCGAGGAAAGAGAGTGATTCTAGAAGTGCGTGATGAAGGGGTAGGCATCCGCAAACAAGATCGTCGTCGGGTGTTTGATCCGTACTTTACCGGACGACACGGCAGAGACTATCCCGAATCGACTGGGATGGGGTTGTATTTGGTTCGTGAAATATGCAGCCGATTGGAACATCACGTCCGGCTGGAATCGAAAGAAGGAGTCGGCACGGTCGTGCGCCTCGTTTTCCGCCGTTCCACTCCCGCGCATACAAACAAATAAAAAGGTTTTCAACCCCTTCGGCTATATGCCGGAGGATTCTTTTTATATACCCTCGTTCACGCACCTTACAAAGAAGTAAGGTTCCATTAAGGTAAATCCATAGCACCAAAATCCATTCTCCCCTAAATTGATAAATGAAGATGTTGGGTTAAAACAATACTTACAGAACGAAAGGGGCAGCAAAAAATGGAGATGTTGAAAACTCACCAACTAAGCAAGGTCTATAACGGAAAAGTTTCGACACGCGCCTTAAACAATATCGATTTAACGGTTGAAAAAGGTGAATTTATCGGGGTTATGGGTCCTTCGGGGAGTGGGAAAACGACGCTTCTCAACATGGTGTCCACGATCGATACCCCCAGTTCAGGCGAGGTTTTGATCAATGGGAAAAATCCGCACCAAATGAGGAAAAACGACTTGGCCCGATTTCGGCGCCGTCACCTGGGCTTTGTATTTCAGGATTTTAACCTGTTGGATACGTTGACGATTGCGGAAAATATAGTGTTGCCGTTAACCTTGGACAAAAAGAGCGTCAAGGATATGGATCAAAAGCTGGAGGAAGTGGCGGAAAAGTTGGGGATTACGGAGATATTAAATAAACGGACATATGAAGTCTCCGGGGGACAACGTCAACGGGCGGCGATTGCCCGAGCGGCGATCCATGCACCGTCGTTACTATTGGCGGACGAGCCGACAGGAGCCTTAGACTCCAAATCCTCCCGCACAGTGATGGAGATGATGGAAAAGATCAATCATGCTTACGGCACTACGATGATGTTGGTCACGCATGATCCCATCGCGGCGAGTTATTGTGAGCGGGTCGTATTTATCAAAGACGGGGAGTTGTATAACGAGGTCTACCGCGGTCAAAATCGACAAGCGTTTTTCCAAGAAATTATCGATATGTTGTCTTTTTTGGGAGGGAACGCTAGTGAATTTTCGACAGTTCGCCCTAAATAATGTACGCAGAAACGGTCACTCCTATATCGCTTACTTTTTAAGCAGTTCATTCGCCGTCATGGCCTTATTCACTTATCTGATGTTCGTTTTTCATCCGGACATCGCCCAAAGTGAGATGGGAATCATGGCGAAGGCGGGGATGACAGCCGCCGCTTATATGACGTTTTTCTTTTCGTTCCTGTTTGTATTGTATTCGATTAGCGCGTTTCTAAAAGCACGGATGAAAGAGTTTGGGATTCTCACCATATTGGGAGCAGCCAGAGGCCAACTGAATCGCTTAATTTTCCTGGAAAATATGTTGATCGGAACGGTAGCAGTTGTTACCGGAGTCTTAAGCGGCCTTCTCTTTTCCAAGCTGTTCCTGTTGCTGGGCGCCAATGTATTGGATATGAAAGAGCTTCCGATGTATATGCCGATGAAAGCCCTCGGGATTACCGTTGTCGCCTTTATCGGTCTCTATACGATCATTTCCCTGTTTACAACGGTGCTGGTGCGGCAAAGCAAGGCAATCGAAATGTTACTCGGTTCCAAAAAACCGAAAAAAGAACCGAAAGCATCCATTTGGCTCGCACTGTTGTCGATATCTGCCTTCGCCAGTGGTCTCTACCTGATGAAACAGGGAATCGACGATGAATGGACGATGCTGGTCATCCTGTTGTTGGATATAGTAGGCACCTATTTCTTTTTTACACAGCTGAGCGTATTGATCATTCGACTCTTAAAAAAGAACCGCTCCTTCTCCTGGCGGGGAGTCAACTTGCTGTGGGTATCGGAAATGGCCTATAAGATCAAGGATAATGCCCGCATGTTTTTTATGGTGACCATGGTAACCGTAATCGCTTGTACCGCAGCCGGAATAGTCTGGGCCATAAAAATCCAGTCAGAGTCCGCGTATAAAGATAGTCCGTTTGCGTTTTCTTATCACCTCTATGAGGGGGATGAGGCAGACAGCGCGAGTATAAAGAAGCTGGAGCATGAGCTGAAGCAGGCGGGTGTGGAGGTTGAGAAGTTTGCTTTTCAGGAAATCGTTGTGCAAGCCCAGAACCAGGAAGGCTTTTTTACCCTCCTGCGGCAATCCGATTATGAAGACTTGGCAAAATTGCTATCACTCCCAAGGAGTTCCTTGCAGCCGGGTGAGGCGCTGTTGATTCAATCGAAATTAACGGATGATGAGTTGCCGCAAGATCTTGCTCGCATGACGCTCACAACTACTACTCCCCAACATTCATTGCAAATTAAAAACCAATTTACAAAATCACTCTTTGGTATGTATCATGTGATGGTTGTCAATGATACCACTCATGATCAAATCGCCAAAGAGTTACCGCCGGACCGCCCAGAGACACGCTCTCTCCACTATCTCGTCCGTGACTGGCCCAACGACAGTCTTCCGGCCGCCGATTCATTGGAGGTGACATTAAGCAAGCAACTGTATAACTGGGGTATTGACCAAATTAAGCAAGGAAATTCAGAGGGGTTTCTGATGGCCCGTGCGGAAAGTTATATGATGATGAAGCAAGGAACCGATGTCATGCTGTTTGTCGGACTCTTTATCGCGATGATCTTTAGTGTATTTATTGCCAGTTTCCTCTATTTTAAGTTGTTTAATGACTTGCAACAGGATCAGCGTTATTACCACGGCTTATCGAAAATCGGTCTGAGCCCAAAAGAGATGAAAAAGGCGGCAACCATTCAAATTGCGCTTCTCTTCTATATTCCGCTTTTCTTTGCTGCGATCCAGGCATGGATTGGCCTTTCAGCGATAGAAGACCAATATCATATCGGCAATATGACGATGTCGGTACTGATGGCGATCGGGATCTTTACCCTCGTGCAGACGATTTATTTCCTTATCGTTCGTTCTCGCTACTTGGCGCATCTAAAGCGCGTGATGGTATAAAGGGAATCATCTCCCGTGCATAAACGGAGGGAGCCAAGATAATATACGCCCCATGGTAACCGTTTAAGACAAACCCCAAGCAATCAAGCCATTAGAAGGAGCCTGCAGTGATGCGGGTTCCTTTTTTAATGGAGTGTTGACAGATTGTTGAGCCGCTCATATAATTAGGTTGCTAAACTAATATTCATGGCAGGAGGATATATGAACTTGAACGACCATGAAACAGCAGAAAAACTGATGAAATCGTTTTTGCGGTTTTCCAAGACGAATTGGCAGCACCAACAAACGTTTTTCCGGTATAAGCCAAGCGAGATGAGGGTGTTGTTTTGTATAAAAAGGGGATCGAGCCTCGATAAACCGGAAATGAAGGTGTCGGAGATCAGCAAACATCTTCAAGTGACACCTCCTACTGTTACGCAATTGATTAATGAATTAGAAGGAAAGGGGCTGGTGGAGCGTCAGGTGGATCCAGCGGACCGTCGTGCTGTTCGTATCCGATTGACTGAGCAAGGAGAGGCCGTGCAACAAGAAGCGGAGGATGCCTTTTTAAGCTCCTTTCAAGGGTTGGTTGCGTATTTGGGGGAGAAAGAAAGTCTGCAATTAAGCAAACTTATGTCCAAAGCAACGCGTTACTTCCACGAACAAAAAAATCCGTCGCAAGTGAGTGAAGGTGAGGGTGAATGAGTAAACTGTTTCGTTATTTGAAGCCATATCGGGTTTCCATAGTATTGGTATTGGTGTTTGTATTATTACAAGCCTTGGCGGAGCTGTATCTGCCCACGCTGATGGCAGATATTGTGGATAAAGGGGTTGTGCAGGGAGATATCCCTTATATCATGCAGGTTGGAGTGTTGATGTTGCTGGTAACGGTGGGGGGCATGATTTGCTCCATCGTCGTTAGTTATTGTTCCGCCAAGGTATCGTTGGGCTTTAGTAAGACGCTGCGTAGCAAGGTGTTTTCCCATGTGGAAAACTTCTCATTGCAGGAGTTTGATAAGATTGGGACTGCGTCGCTCATCACCCGGACGACCAACGATATCACGCAGGTGCAACAAGTGTTGGTGATGATGCTCCGCATGATGATTATGGCCCCGATGATGTGTATCGGTGGTCTAATCATGGCCGTCTTACAGGACGCCAAGCTGTCGATGGTGTTTATTGTGGCAATCCCGGTCCTAGCGGTGGTAATTTTTTTGATTGTCCGCAAAGGGATGCCGCTCTTTCGTGCCATGCAGGTAAAGTTGGATCAATTAAACCGCGTATTGCGGGAAGGGTTGACCGGCATCCGGGTGGTGCGCGCCTTTAACCGTACGGAGCATGAAAAGAGACGATTTGATCAAGCCAACTTAGACTTAACCGATACCGCGATGAAAGTGAATCAACTGATGGCGGCGATGATGCCGATCATGATGCTCCTCTTTAACTTTTCAACCATTGCCATCGTCTGGTTTGGGAGCATCCGTATCGACAACGGTGAAATGCAAATCGGTGCATTGATGGCCTTTATTCAATATGCCACTTTGATTCTAATGTCGCTGATGATGGCATCGATGATGTTTATTATGGTCCCCCGTGCGTCGGTATCCGCCACCCGCATCAATGAAGTGCTGGAAACGATCCCTGACATTGAGGATGGCAACGAGGTGAAGCAGCCTGCGCAGAAAAAGGGTGTGGTCGTTTTTGAGGATGTGAGCTTTCATTATCCCGGTGCGGAAAAGCCGGCCCTATCCAACATTTCCTTTCAAGCTAGACCCGGTGAGGTGACAGCGATCATCGGCGGAACCGGTTCAGGGAAATCAACCCTAGTTAATCTGATTCCCCGCTTTTACGATGTGGATCAGGGTAGTATTCAGATCGACGGGATGGATGTACGGGAGATGTCACAGAAGGAGTTGCGAGCCAAAATTGGATTTGTCCCGCAAAAGGCGGTTCTCTTCTCTGGTACGATCGCCGAAAATATCCGTTACGGCAAAGAAGACGCCACAGATAAGGAAGTGAAGCATGCGGCTGAGGTCGCCCAGGCGGAAGACTTTATCACAGAAATGAAAGACGGATATGATGCGGTGATCGCACAGGGGGGCAACAATGTCTCCGGCGGACAGAAGCAGCGGCTCTCGATTGCCCGTGCCTTGGTACGAAAGCCTGCCATTTATATCTTTGACGACAGTTTCTCGGCGCTTGATTTTAAAACGGATGCCCGCTTGCGTGCCGCACTAAAGGAGGAAACAACCGCTTCTACCCTGTTGATTGTGGCGCAACGGGTGAGTACCGTTATCGACGCCGATCAGATCATCGTATTGGATGAAGGGAAGATTGCAGGCATCGGCAATCATCAGGATCTGATGGAAACCTGTACCGTTTACCGGGAAATTGTGTCTTCGCAGTTGTCGGAGGAGGAGATCGCATGAGTCAAAGTCGCCATCAACATGGATCAGGCAGGGGCATGTTTGGAGGAGGGCCCGGTGTCGGCATGCCGGTGCAAAAAGCGAAGGATTTCAAGGGTACACTAAAACGGCTGGCGGGCTATTTAAAGCCCCATCGTTTTCGCTTGTTGGCGGTATTGGTAGCAGCCGTGCTCAGTACGGTATTCAGCATTATCAGCCCGAAATTGTTAGGAAACGTGACGACCAAGTTATTTGAAGGAATGACGATGAAAATAGAGGGTGTCGCAGGGGCGGCGATCGATTTTGGCTATATCCTGCAAATCCTTCTTTTCTTAGGCGGGCTTTATCTCTTTAGTGCGCTCTTTGGCTATATTCAACAATGGATGATGGTAGGTGTGACGCAGAAGACTGTTTATCACCTGCGCAAAGAAGTAAACAAAAAGCTGGAGCGATTGCCGCTTCAATTTTTTGATGCCCGCACCCACGGTGAAATTTTGAGTCGTGCCGTCAATGATGTGGACAATATCAGCAACACGATGCAGCAGAGCTTAACACAGCTGATTACTTCGATCATTATGCTGGTTGGTGTCGTTGTGATGATGCTGACAATTAGCCCAATATTAACCCTGGTGGTCGTATTGGTTTTGCCGCTCAGCTTTATTGTTACCAAATCAATCGCTTCCCGTTCCCAACGATATTTTATGGGACAACAGCAAGCATTGGGTGAGCTTAACGGTCATGTGGAGGAGATGTTTACTGGGCATCGCGTGGTCAAAGCGTTTGGGCGTGAGCAGCAATCGATTGCCCAATTCGACCAGGTAAATGAAAAGCTCTATCACTCTGGTTGGAAAGCGCAATTTATCTCTGGGATTATTATGCCGTTAATGACGTTTATCAATAATATCGGCTATGTTCTGATCTGTGTCATCGGTGGCGTACTTGTAACACAACGGGCGATTGCGATCGGGGATATTCAAGCCATTATCCAGTATGCTAGACAGTTTTCGCAACCGATTACGCAGATGGCCAATATTGCCAATATGATTCAATCCACGATCGCATCGGCCGAACGGGTATTTGAACTGCTCGACGAGGAGGAGGAAACACCAGAAGCTCAAAATGCTAAAGTGATTCCGTCTCCACAGGGCCAAGTTCAATTTTGCCATGTCCAATTTGGCTACAAAGAGGATGCCATGCTGATGAAAGACATGAACATCGATATTCAACCAGGGCAGACCGTGGCGATCGTAGGACCGACCGGAGCCGGCAAAACGTCGTTGGTTAATCTGTTGATGCGCTTTTACGATGTAAACGACGGCAAGATCACCATCGACGGCGTTGATATCGCTGAGATGAAACGGGGCAATCTCCGCAGCATGTTTGGCATGGTATTACAAGATACCTGGCTCTTTAACGGCACTATCCGCGAAAATATCGCCTATGGGCGGGAAGGGGCATCGGAAGAAGAGATAGTCGCCGCTGCCAAAGCTGCCCACGCGGATCACTTTATCCGCACGCTTCCCGACGGCTATGACACCGTTCTGAATGAGGAAGCATCCAACATCTCACAGGGACAAAAGCAGCTGTTGACAATTGCCCGTGCCATCCTGGCCGACCCCGCCATCCTGATTTTGGATGAAGCGACCAGCAGTGTGGATACTCGTACGGAAGTGCATATTCAACAGGCGATGAACGAACTGATGAAAGGGAGAACCAGCTTTGTGATTGCCCACCGCCTCTCTACCATTCGGGATGCAGACCGCATCCTCGTCATGGATAAAGGAAATGTGATCGAGCAGGGGACACATGAGGAGTTGTTGGCACAAAGCGGTTTCTATGCGGATCTGTACAACAGTCAGTTTAAAGGGGGAGCTAAGAGGCAAGAGGCGATGTGAGAAGAGATTTTTTGTACAGGATGAGAGTTATTGCAAAAGAGCGCGGGAAGAAAAATTACACCCGCGCTCTTTTTTATATAAGCGATCCCCGGAAGCAGAAGTAAAGCAAACATTCCTAAAAGCTGTCTTGCTATCGTATACCACCTTCATTATAAGGGATGCGCAAATGAAAAAGAAAATTGCAGTGATATTGTTATCCCTTCTTCTGCTGTGGGTCACGGGCTGTGGATTACAGAGCGACGACGAAAGCAGCACCAACCCTGAAGCAACGGATCTGAAACCAACAGCGATGACGAAACTGGCTACGACTCCGAAAATAGCGAGATTAGCGACGAGCGACGAAGAGGCGGCAGTCTCGATTGATCTGTGTGGGTTGTTGACCAGCGATGAAGTTGTTCAGTTCAATTCGAAGAAGCCTGGTAAACGGCTATAAGAAAGGGATTGTAAAAGAAAAACGAAGCCAAACAACTGACTGCTTAACGTACAGGTGAGCTTTGTACGGATGTGGAAAATTGACCAAATTATCCACATAGACCCACAATATCAATGTATAAGCTAACGTCCTACTCCCTAATTTGCCTAAAGATGATAGCAGTACCAAGTGACATGGAAGCTGGCACGAATATGTCTCCCTCTTTCGTATCTACTACTGGGAATCCATTTTCTTCAATATATTTACGTGTAGCGGAGATATCACGCACAGCAACCGTATATCCGACAAACCCCGGCAAAGGTGGCGACACTTTACCTGGCAAAATATCGTTTAATCGAGATTTAGGAACAATTGTTATGTGTGCACCATTAAGATCAAAAATGTGTTTCACTCCCTTCATTTGTACATCATGGCCTAAATAGCGCTGATAGCGTTTGGTGAAATCATCAAGCTCAGAATCGGCAACGCAAAGAATTACTTCCACAAGTTCATACGCTCCATTCGGATGATCCATGTGGGATTGTAATTTCAAAATATCGAATGACGGATTATCTGCAATGGCCAGTCGACCTTCGGGAACATCTTCTCCATCAATTTCTATAACGTTTAAAGGAACCATTTTCTTTCCATTGATGGTTTCTATAGGGCGTTGAGTGGGATTAACACCACTATGTTTGACACCCTCTTGGTCCAATTGGGCCGCAGATGCTTCTGCATCAGATGTACAAAAGCACAAAATATGTGTTCCTTCAAAACGTGATAGGCAGTTAGAAATTTTAGAAACAGTACGGCGAATATTGTCAAGAATTCGAGGAAGTACAGTCGGTGGAGCTTGAAGGGGGACAAGGTTGGCATTACGAGGAATTCGTTTTTCGTCATCAACTACAGTAACGATTTCGATAAAATTATGAAGAAATGTAGCATGTGTATTTGCCGCACCAAGTGGCTTGGGGGCCTCGCCTTCTTTTTCAGCCATCGTTGGATAAGATGGGTTAGGACATACGAAGCCAAGTTTTCGGTATAATTCAAGGGCAACTTCCATATCTGTTACAACATGGCCTACATGATGAATATGCTTGATTTTAGTACTCATCGATCTCACTCCCTTTTATATTTTGAATGTATTTTGCTGTTTGGAACACCCCACAAACCGACCTGTCGGTTTGTGGCTTTCAAAAAAATTAAACCTTCAATTCCTCGTAGAAACTATTCCATAGAGTCAATAAAGAATTCCTAATATCTTCAATATCTGCTTGTTCCAATACACTATGCAAACCGAATCCATCAATCGAGTAGATAAACATCCTTGCGATTTCTTCATCTTTCATTGGTGAGTTGATTTCGCCTTGCTCTCTAGCTGCTTGGATGATATCCTTCCAAGCCTTCATTTGCCCTTGTTGAGATTCAAGAAGTTTTTTCTGGAAACCAGGAACAAACTTTAATGCATCAAAAGTAAGAGAAATGTAATTTACAGTCAACTTACTAGCCTCTTCATTTATAAAGTAATTGATATAATCATGATAAAATTGATAAAAAGATTTCTTACTAAAGTTACTATAAGGAACTTCCATCACCGAAGAAAAGGCAAAATTAATTACCTCAATAAAAAGCTGCTCCTTACTCTCGAAATAATGGTAAAATGCCCCCTTTGACATTCCTGTCTGCTTAACAATTTCTTTCAAGGTGACCTCTTTGTAACTATTTTGCATAAAAAGTTTTAATGAAACATTTAAAATATGTTCTTTTGTGTTAATCATCATTTCACCTCGCTTCTAACAAACCAAACGGTTGGTTTATAATTAGTTTTCCCTTTTATCGGATATTTGTCAAGCGTTTTTTACAACAATACTGATAATCCAGATGTAACCCTAAAGACTTGCTAGACATAAAACGAAAATACATCTACACAGATAATGTAAGGGCAGCGAATGAGCACATAATAAATGCCCTTTTAATGGATCGACGAGAAGAGATTTTGGGAAAAAGAAACAACTTCTTTGCATCCGACTCCTCAAAAGTGGTGGCCTATGATAGCATTTGTTATTGTTTATTGCTGCTAGATTTCAAGCAATTGCTTTAGTTGCACGCCCAGCAATGACCCCAAATTGACTCAATGACGAAAGGCGGTATTCGGCAACTGTTCTGTCTCATATGTGCTATCTTCAGGAGTAAAGTACAAATCAGTAGCTGCGTAAAGACTAGGTGAAACCCATGTTTGAAAAGATGTTGGCATTATGCCATGTATTAGGAGCTATTATTTTTTATT
Organism: Desmospora activa DSM 45169; assembly: GCF_003046315.1. Lineage (NCBI taxonomy): Bacteria > Bacillati > Bacillota > Bacilli > Caryophanales > Thermoactinomycetaceae > Desmospora > Desmospora activa. Next base: position 1,296,548 of record NZ_PZZP01000001.1, read on the forward strand.
ATGATAAAACCGCCTTGCTTTTGCACGATTCCCGCAGTCTGCCATCGAACACCAACGTCTGCTACGATTGCGGCTTGTATCCAAAAATAGCCAACCGCACGGATCCCCTTCACACTTTTTTACCCTACTTAGTTCTTTTTCAGAAATAAGTAGGTCTATAGCAGATCGAACAATCGGTGGTAGCATTCCGTCTAATGTTTCTTCACAATTCAAAAATTGTAATGAAAATTTATTTTCACCAGGCACTACTCTCATTCTCCCGTAAGCATTGCCTAAGGCTTCATTCAAAATAGAAAGATCTTTAGAGGCTGGTGTTTCATTGTTTGATACTAGACTAAAAATTTGGTAAATCGATTCCCGCAGCTCAATAGCTTGTTGAAGAACCTCTTTTGCCTTAGAAGGTTGATTTTCTGCTTTTTTTAGTAGTGAAAGCGATTGTTGTTTCTTAAGAATATTGGCATGCAAACTCCAGTTTACCAGCTTCTCGTAACTCGTCAGCAACTCCTGTGATTTCTCACTGCTATCATGCCAACTTACTGTATTGGCAAAATCCAAACACAAGCATCCGCCAAGTAAATCATGCTTGTGTACATCTTTATTTATATCAGACATGTGACTTCTCCTTGTCTTACCGTAAGTATTTTGACAGTCCGAGCAATAGTACTTTGAATTTTTCTTATAACCATTATAAAAGGTATTGACAGTTAGAATCAACCACTTTACAATATAACCACCAATATAGTTATAGAGGGTTATATACTTCTGTGAACAATGTTCTGATTTCACTCATAAAGTCGTTTTGCAAAAGTATCTTTGAAATCAGTTCGCAATTGGCAGTTGTGTGTTTGCATAACAAAATTTATTGGAGGGGCTAAACATGAGTGAAACATTAAGAAACTCGGTTAAAACGATGGTAAAAGAAACATTCGAAGGACCCCCAGTTCCTATAAAAGGAAGTTGGTTCACAAATTCTGAACCGAATTCTGGAATTTTCGGTGTACTAGAGGGAATGTCTTGCGACCAAGCCTCAATGTCAGTTCATGGAACAACATTGGCTGCACATGCTGATCACATCCGCTATCACATGTGGGGAACCAATGAAATCTTAAAAAAAGGAAAACAACCGCAAATGGATTGGGGAAAGAGTTGGGATATTCATTCAGTAGATGAGCAGCAATGGAACCGAATTCAGGAAAGGTTGCGAAACGAATACTTAACATTTTTAGAATCGATTGATACTATTGAATGGAATGAACTACTGGCCAATGAAGTGTTATCTTCTTTGGCTCATTCGGCATATCATCTTGGAGCCATTCGCCAAATGTTAAAAGTAGTCAAGGTGTAGCTTGGAAGCATTCAATGTCTAGCGCTGTGTAGGCGAGCATGATCAATTTGCTGGCAAGGAAAAAGTGAAGCAACTTTTTTCTCTTGTCGAGGGCAATAGGCGATATGAGCAGGAATTATTCAAGCATAATCACCATAAAAGTGCGTTCAAAACCCGGTACCCTACAAGGGACCGGGTTTTCTGTAAATATTTCAACATAAAGTGACATTGCATTTCACTAAACGTTATTATAATATGTTTGTGTATATAATAAACGAATAGGTGGTTTGTTTACAAAAATGACGATTGAACGATTTTGGACCGCATCGGTGGAAGAATTGAAACAAGGATTTATTTATGAGAAAGCAAGTGGTCATTATACCTGTCTGCTATGCCAAGAGAGGTTTGAGGAGGGTGTGATTTATCCGATTGATGGAACTTTATATGAAGCCAAGAAAGCGATCGTCTTTCATGTCAATCGTGCGCATGGATCAATGTTCGAACATTTGCTTGCCATGGGAAAAAAATATACAGGGTTATCCGAGCATCAAAAAGAATTGCTGCGTTATTTTAAGCAAGGATTGAGCGACAAAGAGATCGTAGCAGAACTAAACGGCGGCAGCACTTCTACTATCCGAAACCATCGGTTCAAGTTTAAGGAAAAAGAGAAGCAGGCCAAGGTTTTTCTTGCGATCATGGGCTTGTTAAAAGACGAAAAGAATGTTGGTGATGATGAATTTATCGATATCCATAGCGGGGCAACCATGGTCGATGAGCGTTATGCGATTACAGTTATGGAGAGAGATAAGGTATTGGAAACATACTTTCAAAACGGCAGGCTGAAGACGTTTCCAAGCAAAGAGAAACGCAAGATTATTGTGTTGCAGTATATTTTGAATCGGTTTGAACCGGATAAAATCTATACCGAAAAAGAAGTGAACCAGATCTTAAGCTCCATTTATGAGGATTTCGCTACGATCAGGCGTTATCTCATTGAATATGGGTTTATGGACCGTAACAAAGATGGTAGTCAGTATTGGATTAAAAATTAGAACAGCTCTAAATGAGGTGATCGCTGTGAATGAAGTCGCCGTACAAGCAAAAGGGCTCGTTAAATCCTTCGGGAAGAAACGGACGGTAGATGGTGTTGATTTATCGATTCAAGCGGGGACCGTTTACGGTTTTTTAGGGCCGAATGGCGCGGGAAAGACGACGACCATACGGATGCTCTCGACACTGCTACGACCGGATGAGGGGCAGGCAAGTATCTTTGGACATGATCTAATATCGGAGACCGACGCAATTAGGAAGTGCATTAGCCTGACTGGTCAGTATACTTCTATTGATGAAGACCTAACGGGTTTTGAAAATCTCGTTCCCATTTCTCGACTCATGGGTTTTTCTCGTAAACAGGCGAAAGTACGCGCAGATGAATTATTGGTCCTTCGTGAATTGGTATATACCGATATCACGGTAAATCATTTTTCACTGGGACAACCCAGCCTTGATGAGGTGTTTTTAACTTTAACCAGTCAAAAAGCGATAAAAGAGAAATAACATGCAGGAGGTAGCAAAATGAATAAAGCCTATAACAAGGAAGATCGTTTCCATGATGTGATTTACTCCAACCAACGCCCCAATCCCCCAAATGCTCTATATTCTTCATTCACGTTTGCATCACGATCACTGCTTAAAATGAAACATTTCCCTGAGCAACTTTTTGATGTCGTCGTCTTTCCGGCTGTTGTTTTGGTTATGTTTACGTATTTATTCGGCGGAGCGATCGCGGGGTCGGCCAATGATTATCTACAATTTTTATTGTCGGGAATCCTTGTCATGACTGTCACGCAGATTACGATTTATTCAGGGTTGGATGTCAATAAGGATATCAATAAAGGGATCTTTGATCGATTTCGAACGTTACCCATCTGGCTGCCCTCTTCATTAGTCGGCTTATTATTGGTTGATACGATTCGCTATACAATGGCTTGTGTCGTGATGGTCTCCCTTGGTTTATTACTCGGGTTTCAACCAGATGGTGGGTTTAGTGGTGTTGCAGGGGCGATTTTGATCATCTTAGTATTCTCTTTTTGCTTGTCATGGGTCTGGACTACATTCGGACTGGTGGCTAGATCTGATAAATCCCTCATGATGGCCAGTATGATGTTTTTGTACCCGCTCACGTTTGTCAGTAACGCGTTTATTGATCCTGGGACTTTACCGTCTTTTCTGCGTTGGTTTGTAGCGCTTAATCCCATTTCAGCATTAGTAACAGCGGTTCGAGGGTTGATGCATGGTACCGCCACATGGGAACAAATCGCTGTGGTCATGCTGATATCTCTCGCTATGATGTTGATCTTTGTTCCCATAACCATGCATCTTTATCGTAAAAAGAGCAGGTGATGGACGAGCCGACGACCGGCCTACATATGTCGGATATCGGTCACCTTCTGAGGATCATGAACCGCCTCATTGAGTTTAACTGAATGGGAAGCCGTCACCTGACATCCTGAAAAGGGTGATCGGCCTCCTTTGAATGTTAAATCAAGGCATACATGAATCCGTGCAGGTCACTTCTTTTTGGTTGATCCTAGAATCTCCAGATAGTGTGGGTTGTACATAATGCCAAGGATGTTTCCGAAGGGGTCGACTACGGAAGCGGTGATAAATCCTTCCTCACGGTGGGTGAGTGCCTCGTACTCTTTCGCTCCCATGGACAGCAGTCTCTCAAGGGTTGCGGTTACATCGTCGACGTGCCAATACAGAACGGCACCGCCCGGTCCTGACATTGCACCATCTGGCTTGTATCGGCGATCGATCAAGCCCATCTCATGCTGATAATCCCCAAGGCGAAACTCGACATAACCGAGCCGCCCGTCTGCTCCTGAGCGTTCAAAGTACGGCTCGATACCTAGCAACTTCGTATACCATTTCTTTGCGGCTGGCAAATTATCCGCCCAGTAACTGATGGTGGCAAATCCTCGGAAGGTCTGTGTGTTACTCATAATCACATTCCCTTCAGTGTTTAGTCCATTTCGCCTCAATCCGCCTCTAACAGACTACATAAACTGGCTTTTATGCTCGGCTACCCACTCCGCAAACGTTTTTGCCGGGCGTCCGGTTACTTTTTCAACAGTCGGTAAAACGGTATAACCGATTGCGGGCGGATTGTTGTTCATCTCCATAAAAAAGTGGATCGATTCCTCGTCATATCCTTTTTCCCGCCACTGTTGCCGTGCTTGCTCCTCGGTCAACTCCTCCACTTTGATGTCTTTACCAATCGCTTTGCTGATGAGCTCCACGGCTTCAACCGTCGAAATCGCTTCTGGTCCGGTGAGGGTATAACACTGACCATGGTGGCCATCTTCCAGCAAGGTTGCGACCGCGACCGCAGCAATGTCTCTCTCATGAATAAGCGCTCCTTTAGCGGTGCCATTCAGCACCTGTACAACTCCTTCCTCACGGATCGATTCCCGCCAATCATCCAGTGCGTTGGCCATAAATCCGACCGGTTGAATGAATGTCCATTGCTGACCGCTGTGTTGAATGGCTTCCTCGACCGGGCCTTCTCCATATAGCGTTAAAAAAGTAATGCGTTGAATACCGGCTTTCACTGCCTGTTCAATCACTTCCGGACCGGTTTCCAATGTGGAGCCAGCCTGGTCGCTGGATGGAATCAAATAGAGGGCGGTAACACCCCGAAGGGCAGGAGTCAATGTTTCCGGTGACATCAGATCGCCTTCAACGACCTCCACATTTTCCGGAAAACGGGCATTCTTCCGGTTGCGTGTCAGTGCCCGCACTTGGACCCCTTTTTGTACGAGTTGGGCAACAATATGGCGGCCAACCGTCCCCGTCGCTCCTGTAACCAAAACTGTCATGTTTCATCCTCCTTTGGTCGATTACAATAGATGCCCCGTATTTCATCTGTCAGCTTGATTAAATCTTGTCTTAAGCTATCAGGAGAAATAATTTCTACCTTTGAGCCGAAGCTTAAAATGATGGAGAGAGCGTACTCTTTGGAATAGAAAACGGTATGGACATCGATATGGGTGCCTTGGTGAATGTACTCATCCTGAAATTGTTCAAGGGCTCGTGGTTGTGCATGTAAGTCAAACCGCAAATGGACTTTCATCCCTTGATTCGCTGTTGGTGAGGAGTTCGGAAGTTCTTTCCTCGGTTGAAACGTTTGCTCGGAAACCTGAAGCTGCGAAATTCTTGAAATCCGAAAGGTTCGCTTGGATCGACGCAACAAACAATATCCTTCCAAATACCACACTCCGTACGCCCAGCAAAGCTGGCTCGGTTCTACTTGTCTCTCGGAAACCTCGCCGGATCCGTTTGTGTATGAGAATTCAACTACTCGGGTCTGATGAACCGCTTGGAAGAGAGGGGAAATCACTGCCTTCTCTCGTTCCGCACAGCTTAGATCAAACAGGATTTTAGGGTTGATCCCTCCTTTTAGTAAAGCCGGATGCAGGCTGCCGACTTTGTTTGTTAATGTGGTCAATTGGCCTCCAAGAGCTCCGTCCATGTTCATAAGAACATGGTAGATCACCGAAAAGTCATCGATGGAGAAGAATTGTTTAGTCAAGAAGAAACCGTCCATCAGCTCAAAGCCGCCGTCGGCACCGGTAAACGAAGCGACGGGTATGCCCGCTTGATTGATTAATTCTACATCGCGATAGATGGTGCGAATGGATACTTCAAACCGGGTCGCCAGTTCCGCAGCTGTTACCCTTTTTTTCGTCATCAACGCCATCGTAATGCCAAGCAAACGATCCAGCTTCATCTTTTCACTCCTCTCATCTGTAGGCTTTTCGGCAATCGGTTTAATAAGTATACAGGTTGAATCCTGACATCTTAAGTGTCAGGATTATAAAAGAGATCGAAGCCGGAATGTCTTGGTAGGGGTCCCGCCAGCCGGTGAATGGGTGCAAATTCCGCAATTACCGATGGCTAAGGATGATAGTTGCAATAGCATGCTATCTCCATTATATTAGCAATAGTTGCAATAGCATTCTATTTGAGGTGGGTTTTGGGTGGACAACCATACGATTCGGTCTTGCTCCGAAGGGACTGAGACTCCTGGGAAGTACATTTCGGCTATTTACCGTCATCTGCAAATTCTCATATCAGACCGCCTTCAACCATACCGTATCGGAAGCGGGCAGTATATCTTCTTGTTGACAATCGCGAAAAAAGAGGGGATTTCGCAAAAAGCACTGAGCAAAGAACTTCTGATTGACAAGACGACGACGGCAAAGGCGATTAAAAAGCTGGAGGCTGAAGGGTATGTGCAAAGGGAGACAGATCCCAACGATAAACGTTACCATTTGCTTTATTTAACAGAATCAGGCGGGTTGGTCGTGCCGAAAATACAGACTGTTTTGGATGAGATTCATGAAAAAAGTCGGGCTGGCATGGATGACGACGAATATGCGCTCATGCTTTCCTTGCTTGAAAAGATGCTATGTAATGTCAGTGAACAGGTACTCCAAAGGCGAATAAACGATGACTCAACACCATAACAAAAGGCTAGTTCGCTGTTAGAAAAAGGAGGTTTTTACATGGCCGATACTAACATTCGATCATTTCGCATCGATTTCCCACAAACGGAACTGGATGAGTTGCAAGACCGCTTGGCTCGCACCCGCTGGCCATACGAACTGTCTGAAGTAGGGTGGGATTACGGCGTGCCGCTTAAGTATGCACAGGAAATGGTGGAATACTGGCAACATAAGTATGACTGGCGCAAGCACGAAGCTGAGTTAAATGAGCTTCCCCAATTTACCACAACGATAGATGGTGCAGATGTGCATTTTTTGCACGTACGTTCTCCCGAACCGAATGCACTGCCTTTGCTTCTCACCCATGGATGGCCCAGTTCGATCGTGGAGTTCATCGACATTATCGGCCCCCTTACCAATCCGCGAGCCTATGGCGGTGACCCAGACGACGCTTTCCATTTGGTGATCCCCTCCATACCCGGTTTCACTCTCTCCGGTCCCACCCGCGAAACCGGCTGGAACGTTCAGCGAATTGCCCTCGCCTGGGCAGAACTAATGAAGCGGCTAAACTATGATCGATATGGTGTTCAAGGCGGTGACTGGGGTTCGGCAATCTCCCGTGAAGTAGGTGCGTTGGAACCGGACCGCGTCGTCGGTGTGCACCTAAACTATTTGGTAACCCCACCTAGTAATGTTAGTGGCCTTTCCGAGGAGGAGAAGGTCCGTCTCTCGCGCATCGAGCGCTACTTAGCTAAACCTGCCGGCTATATGAGGATCCAGTCCACGCAGCCACAAACCTTGGCCTACGGCCTTACCGACTCACCGGTTGGGCAGCTGGCCTGGATCGCTGAAAAATTCTACAATTGGACCGACCGGGAACGTCCAGTCGCGATTGACCGTCTGCTTACCAACGTGATGCTCTACTGGCTTACGGGAACCGCAAGCTCGTCAGCTTGGCTCTATTATGAGGCCGCCAAATCCGGGAGGCATCTCAAGCCATGCAATGTCCCGTTGGGAGTGGCAGTCTTCCCGCACGATCTCATCCTGCCAGTACGCCGTATCGCTGAACTTAACTATTCGATCGTGCACTGGACCGAGTTTAACCATGGCGGCCACTTACCGGCGCTTGAGGTGCCTGATCTGCTGATTGGAGACCTACGGAAATTTTTCCGCCGCTTTCGCTGATTAAATGAGCAACAAATTCAACTGAAACAAAACGAGTTGACGCCTGTGGAGTACAGACGCCAACTCGTTACTTGAACCAGATTTTCGATAGCCTTTTCTCAACCATCTTTCAGTGTAGATGTATCGTGAAACGGCTTTTTTGGTTTTACCTCCAGAAGGGTTACACATCATTCGTCTGACTCTTAGACTTGAATCGTTTTTCTTTCTAATTGTTTTAGATAGTTATGTAAGCGAATCTCCGGATTTAACTCTACATTTGTAATGTGCTTGACATACCGAATAGCGCTTTCGGCAATTTCTTCTTCACTGATTTGATTTGCACGATATTCAGTAGTTGTATAATAAAAAATAAAAAGTACGCACATTAATTGTATATAGTATCAAAAAATATACTATTAGGAGAGAACGGTATGCGAAATCAAAAAGTTGGATTTGATTATCCTTCTAACACCGAAGGATGTCCGGTTGAGGCAACATCGGATGTGATTGGTGGTAAATGGAAAGGCATTCTTCTTTATCATCTCATTGATGACAAAAAGAGATTTAATGAGTTCCGAAAGTTATATCCGAAAATTACACAACGTATGCTAACGTTACAATTAAGAGAACTGGAACGGGATGGAATAATTCACCGAGAGGTCTATAAAGAAGTCCCTCCAAAAGTAGAGTACTCGCTAACGGAGTATGGAAGAACTTTGGAACCGATTATTGTACTCATGAAAGACTGGGGAGAGAGGCATAGAGAGCGAATCAGTAAAATCAAAACACCCTGAAAGAGGATTAAACCGTGTATCATATTCCGCAAATTATAGCCACTTTTCTTTCGGGATGCGTAATTTCTTGATTTCAATATAATTGAGGCATATAATAAATGTGAACTGACGCAAACCCAGAAAAAGGCAGTCCCACGCGGTAGTGGAAATCACCGTGTGGGTTTTTTCGCGCAAACGAGGGAGGGAAAAAGCATGCGGATTGCATTAATTGCTCACGATGAAAAGAAAGAGGAGATGGTCCGGTTTGCGATTGCATATCAAGGGTTACTACGGGAACATGAACTGTATGCGACCGGAACGACAGGGTCGCGAATTGCAGAAGCCACCGGATTAAAGGTACATCGTTTTCTGTCCGGCCCCTTGGGTGGAGACCAACAGATCGGGGCGATGATGGCGGAAAATCGGATGGATTGTGTCATATTCTTTCGTGATCCGCTGACTTCCCAACCTCATGAGCCGGATATCCTGGCATTAATGCGGCTGGCGGATGTACATAATGTACCAATTGCCACCAATCTCGCTTCCGCAGAAGTATTTATCCGCTCGATTCGGCAAGGAGACCTGGATTGGCGTAGGGTTGTCAATAAAAAAGAAGGTGACTAATGTGACAGCGGCAGAGGAGAGAAAGGTGGATGTGCTGGCGTTTGGAGCGCATCCCGATGATGTGGAGATCGGAGCCTCCGGTATTCTATTAAAGCATGCGGCACAAGGATATCGGACGGCGATCTGCGATTTGACGGATGGTGAATTATCTTCCAACGGCAATGTCAGGCAGAGACGGGCAGAAGCGGATCGAGCGGGGGAGATCCTAGGGTTATCACACCGCATTCGCTTAGGGTTACCGGATCGTGGTTTGACGGGAGCACCGGAACAGGTGGAGGCGATGGTGCGAGTCATTCGCTCATTGCAGCCGCGGGTGGTGCTGGCTCCTCATTGGGAAGACCGTCATCCCGATCATACTGCTTGCGCCCATTTGGTAAGGGAAGCAATTTTTGACGCCGCCATCCGTAAGCGGGATCAGGCGAGCGGGCAAAAGCCCCATCGGGTCGAGCGAATCTTTCACTACTTTATCAATGACACGGGAAAAGCCGATGTCATCATCGATATCAGCGAAGGTTACGAGCACAAAAAAGCGGCGATCCTGGCGTTTGAAAGTCAGTTTGTTCCTGGGCCGGGCCGTGTGGAAACACCACTCAACCGACCGACATACCTACCGATGATTCAGGGGCGCGATCAATTGTGGGGGCATCAAATCGGAGCCCTTTATGGCGAGGGGTTAGCCAGCCCCCGTCCAATCGCGTTGCGATCATTATTGCCTGAGAGGGATTAGGGAAGAGAGGAGCCTTCACATGCGAATTGGTATTACATGTTATCCCAGCCATGGCGGTTCCGGGGTTGTGGCGACGGAGTTGGGGAAGCTGATGGCGGAACGGGGCCATCAAGTTCACTTTATCACTTACGATATGCCCTTTCGCCTGGGACGCTTTTATCACAATATCCATTATCATGAGGTGGAGGCCAACCGTTACGCCGTCTTTCGTTATCCCCCATACGATTTGGCGTTGGCCAGTCGGATGGCTCAGGTGGCTAAAATGCACCGGCTCGATTTAATCCATGTTCACTATGCGGTTCCTCATGCGATTTGCGCCCACTTGGCCAAAGAGATGGTGGGAGATTGGCTCAAAGTGGTGACAACACTCCATGGAACGGATATTACGGTATTGGGGGAAGATCCATCCCTGAAAGATATTATCTGCTATGGAATCAACCAGAGTGATGCAGTGACGGCCGTATCGGATAGCTTAATCCGGCAGACGAAGGAATTGTTGTGTATTGATAAACCGTTGCACCGCATTTATAACTTTGTCGACCAACGGGTATATCGGCCCTTAGACGTTTCCGATATCCGTTCCAACTACGCTTCTCCCACTGAGAAATTGATGCTGCATATCTCCAACTTTCGCGGCGTAAAGCGGGTTCCCGATGTGATCCGCATTTTCGCCAAAGTGCAGCGAGAGATTCCGTCCCGTTTGATTTTGGTTGGGGAAGGTCCGGAATTGTCGCTCGCGATGCAGCTGGCGGAGGAGCTCGGAGTGGAATCCCGGGTCCGTTTTCTAGGGAAACAAGATGAAGTAGCTCGCCTGATCTCATTGGCGGATCTGTTATTGCTGCCGTCACAAAAAGAAAGCTTCGGCCTAGTAGCGTTAGAAGCGATGGCTTGTGGTGTGCCCACTGTCGGCTCCAATTCGGGAGGAATTCCCGAGGTGGTAAGCCATGGCGAGGCAGGTTTGCTCTCTCCCATTGGTGCAGTGGACAGTATGGCCAAAGACGCCATCCGCTTGCTTTCCGACCCGGATTTGTATCAACGCTTCTCACAAAATGGCTTACAGCGGGTGCGGGATCATTTTTGTGCGGAAAAAATTGCAGACGAATATGAACAGCTGTATCAACAAGTGATTGAAGGCTGAGAGGAGGACAACCATGTCCGCCAATCGGGAAGCGGCCTTAAAAACGATGAAAAAGCTGGAGCGTGCCGGTTATCAGGCTTTTTTGGTGGGAGGATGTGTCCGTGACCGCCTGCGGGGAGTGGAGCCTGCTGATTACGATGTGGCGACGGATGCTCATCCGGAAGCAGTAATGGCGCTTTTCCCCGGAACGGCACCCACCGGCTTGGCTCACGGAACCGTAACGGTAACGGCGGAGGGGGCGGCGGTAGAGGTTACCACCTTTCGGCGAGAGGCGGGCTACTCCGATCATCGACGCCCGGATGAAGTGCAGTTTGTCTCCGATTTGACGGAAGACTTGGCACGGCGGGACTTTACCATCAATGCGATGGCGGAGGACTTACGGGGGCAGGTGATGGATCCCTTTGGCGGGCAGGAAGATCTAAAGCGCAAAACGATCCGGGCGGTAGGGGAACCATTGGAACGCTTTACGGAAGATGCTCTGCGCATGGTGCGAGCGATTCGTTTTCATGCGCAGCTCGGTTTTACGATCGATCCGCGAACGGAAGCAGCGATTGCCTCTTGTCGGGAAAACCTACGTCCGTTGGCGGTAGAACGAGTAACGGCGGAGTTGGATAAAATGTGGAAAGCACCACACCCCGCTGCAAGCATATCACTCTTGTGGATGCATGGCTTGTTTTGCTGTCTTCCTCCTTTTTTTCAATGGGATTCCATCGCGGATCAACCGCAAGTGCCGTTATCCCATTTGGATCGATTTCCTGACTCCGATACACGGTGGGTATTTTTCCTGTTGGCATGTGGGGTGGAAGCGGATAAAATCGGGATGCGACTAGAATCGTTGCGCCTTCCCAGCCGCAGCGTCAAACGAATGGTCGCGCTAGCACAGATTGCAGCGTATAGCCCCGCACCTCCCACCGCGGAGGAAGCAAAACGGTGGATGTTGGAATATGGCGGTGATCTGTATCGGGAAGGGATTTCGCTGTTCCCAGGTTTGGAACGGTTAGGGGTGGAAGCCACAGAGCGATTAAGCCAGGACGCCGTCGGATGGCTGGAAGTGATGCCGATTTTAAGGCGGGAAGAGTTGGCTTTGGATGGCCAGGAATTGGCAGATTCCTTGCACCGAGTACCCGGCCCATGGCTAAAACCGATGTTGGAGCATTTGTTGGAGCAAGTAGCACTGGGGCGAATCCCCAATACAAAACAAGCGTTGATCGAGGCAGGTGAAGCGTTTGGCAAACCGGATTCGTGAATCATTACTAGGACTGCTGCTGGAGCGAAGTGGCTCATTTGTCTCCGGGGAGGAGATCAGTCGGCATGTCAATTGTAGCCGTACGGCGATTTGGAAGCATATCGAGGAGTTGCGTAAGGAAGGATATCAAATTGAGGCCCGCCCTCGTAGCGGTTATCGATTGTTATATCGCCCGGATCGGGTGGCGCCGGAAGAGTTAAAGCCGCATTTAACCACCCGTCGCTTTGGACAAGCAATCCGGTATTGGCGTCAGATTCCCTCCACCCAGCCAGCCGCGCATGAATGGGCACGAGAGGGAGCGGAAGAGGGAGCGTTAGTCATTACCGAGGAGCAGACACAGGGGAGAGGGCGGCTGGGGCGTATGTGGCACTCCCCGCCAAACAACGGCATCTGGATGAGCATCATCTTGCGTCCTCCTATTCCCTTGACCCAGGCACCCCAACTGACGCTGATGGCCTCAGTGGCGGTGACACGGGCACTACGACAAACTACTGGATTGGATGTCCGCATCAAGTGGCCTAACGATCTCTTAATCGAAGGGAAAAAGGTGTGTGGCATCCTGACTGAGTTACGGGGCGAACAGGACCACATTCAATATGTCGTCATGGGAACCGGAATCAACGTCAATGTCACCTCCGATTGGTGGCCAGACGAATTAAAGGAAAAAGCGACTTCGTTGGCAATTGCAGGGGGACATACATACCACCGTGTAGAGTTGATTGCGGCGATTCTAGGGGAGCTGGAGCAGATGTATGAAGGATATCTGACCCATGGCTTTGAACCGATCCGTATCCTGTGGGAGGAATATGCCGGGATGCTGGGCAATGTCATCCGTGCTTTCACGCCCCAGGGTGAAGTGACAGGGGAAGCGATCGGGTTGGATGCGACGGGAGCGTTGTTGCTCCAGCAAGGAGACCACACTCTTCCGATCTTTTCGTCGGATATCGAAGTGTAAAACATTGTATTTCCATTTCAAATGCGTTACCCTTAAATTGTCGGCAACATCCGGCAGGAGTTGCACGACTGAAATCAAGCGAGTAAAAGCCATCAAACAGGATCTGCTTCGAGCCCTTAGGGACGGAGACAGAGGTGACTTGGCAACTCCAACGCCTTATGGTCCCGTTGTGGCTGTAGGCGTTTTTTGATGTACAGCCTCTGCCTCCCACACAAAAAGGAGGTTAAATGATGACGACAACTAAACGGATGACGGTAACCACCTTGCGCCGCATGAAAGAGCAAAAGGAACCGATTGCGATGGTGACGGCTTATGACGCGCCTTCGGCTGTATTCGCTGAAGCCGGTGGAGCGGATGTTTTGCTGGTAGGGGATTCGGTGGGAATGGTTGTGTTGGGGTATGATTCAACCGTGCCTGTCACCATCGATGAGATGCTCCACCACACCAAAGCGGTGACCCGAAAATCACGCCGGGCATTGGTAGTGACGGACCTTCCCTTTTTAACTGCCCACCTCCAAAAAGAGGAGGTCTTAAAGGCAGCGGGACGCCTCTTACAAGAAGGAGGCGCCCAGGCGGTAAAAGTAGAGGGAGGCCATGCCGTTATTCCGGGAATTGAAGCATGTGTCGCCGCAGGCATCCCTGTGATGGGGCATATCGGGTTAACTCCGCAGTCGGTCAATCAACTAGGCGGTTATCGTATTCAGGGAAAAAATATAAAGGAAGCCCGACGCTTGCTGGAAGAAGCGCAAGCGTTGGAAGCGGCGGGTGTGTTTGCACTAGTGCTGGAGTGTGTACCGGAAGAATTGGCCATCCGGATCAGCCGCGAGTTGACCATCCCTACGATTGGCATCGGTGCCGGGCGCGGGTGTGACGGTCAAGTGCTCGTCTATCACGATTTGTTGGGTTATGGGGATGGTCGCGTTCCTTCCTTTGTTAAACAATACGCTTCTATAGGAGAAGCAGCCCGTACGGGTATCGGTTCGTATGTAAAGGATGTGAAAGCCGGACACTTTCCGACGGAGAAGCATACGTTCCGAATGGATGCCGCTGTAGCGGAAGGGTTGTATGGAGGGAAAGCATTCGATGGAAGTGATATCTAAACAAAAACAGTTGCGACAACGCCGCTCGGAGGCGTTGCAACCGGTCGGTTTGGTGCCGACGATGGGTTATCTGCATGAAGGGCATCTCAGTTTGATTCGCCGTGCCCGCCAGGAATGTAAAACTGTGGTGGTATCAATCTATGTCAATCCGCTACAGTTCGGCCCCAACGAAGACTTTGAGCATTATCCCCGCGATTTGGAAAGGGACCTTTCATTGGCGCAAGAAGCGGGAGCGGACTGGGTGTTTGCACCCACGCCAGAAGAGATGTTACCCCGTCCACTGGTGACTCAAGTAATGGTAAATGAGTTGACCGACCGCCTTTGTGGGGCTTCCCGCCCGGGGCATTTTGATGGGGTGGCAACGGTGGTGACGCAGCTGTTTAACCTAATTCAGCCGGATCGCGCTTACTTTGGCTTAAAAGATGCACAGCAAGTGGCGGTGATCCAACGCATGGTGGAAGATTTGCATATGCCGGTAATCATTGTGCCTTGTCCCACCTTGCGCGAACCGGACGGTTTGGCGATGAGCTCACGCAATGTGTATCTCTCTCCAACGGAACGCCAGCGTGCCTTGATCCTCAATCGTGCGCTACAGGAAGCGACTAAGCGTTGGGAAGCGGGGGAGTGGGAAAAAGGAGAGGAAGCCGCCGCCTATCTGGCGGATATGATCACATCAGAAGCGGGTGTGACGTTGGATTATGCGGAAGTGTTAACTTATCCCGATCTGGAACCGGTCGAATCCTTCGACCAAAGCAAAGCCGTTCTGGCGGCAGTAGCCGCCCGTGTCGGTTCCACCCGTCTAATCGATAATCGGATTTGGCAGAGAGAGGAGTGAACGTGATGTTGCGCAATATGATGAAGTCCAAAATTCATCGGGCCACCGTAACCGAAGCCAACCTCAACTATGTCGGTAGTGTCACCATTGATGAGGCGCTGATGGAACAAGTCAATATCTGGCCCAATGAAAAGGTGCAAATCGTTAACAACAACAACGGTGCCCGCCTTGAAACCTATGTCATCCCCGGCCCCCGTGGCAGCGGTACCATTTGCCTCAACGGCGCTGCCGCCCGCCTGGTCCAACCTGGAGACACCGTCATCATTATTGCTTATGCTTGGCTGGAGGAAGAAGAAGCCCGTAATCATGTCCCCAAAGTGGCCATCATGGGTGAAAACAATCAGGTGAAAGAGTTGGTTGGGGCGGAAGTACACGGGACAATTGTTTGATACTAATTCAAATCAGTTTGCAATACAAACCTAGAATGAAGAATTAAACATGAGAACCGATTATTTTCGGTTCTCTTTTTTTTACAGGGAACACAGGAACTAATGTTGAAGTCTCAATATATTTTACGATAGTATGGGGAAACTTTTGTCACGTCCTCAACTGGATAAGCGGACTTATATCTATCTTGGAGGAATATCATGTGGAGCTCAAAATGGCAACAACGGGATCAAAAATTACCGCAAAAGCGAGAATCTCTGAGAAAGCGAATTGAAGCTGATCTTTTGTCGGACGAAAACATATGCGGTATTTTTTATGGAGGATCACTCGGGGAGGGAAATCCTGATCGTTACTCCGACATTGATCTTCGCATCGTAGTAAAAGAAAATAAGTCCAGATATATCGCTAGCAAGCATAAAAGGGCGAAACGCTGGGGGCAAGTGTTATTTTTTGAGGATCCGGGGGAAGGATTGCCCTATACGGTTGCGCACTATGACGACTTTATCAAGGTGGACGTGTTTTATTATATCCCGGCCGATCTAACTCCTTCGGTATGGCTGCAAGCGATTCATATCGTAAAAGATGAATCAGGCCTGCTCCAGGAAATCCGGGAACAATCCCAAAAGCTCGTGTATAAACCAACAAATGAGGAAATCGCATTATGGCGTAGAAAGTTTGTCTCGTTTGCTCATGAAGTATACCGTCGAACAATGAGAGGGGAGCTGTATTACGCCTTAAAGGGCATCGACGAATTACGTTGGTTGATTACAAAGGGCTGGTATATGGAGATGGGTAAGGTACCGAATGCCCCAACGGATTGGGCAAAAATTGAAGGAGACCGTAGTCCATTATCCTATGAACAGCAACAATCCCTATGCAACTGGACCGCCTATCGCCATCCACAATCAATTGAACAGGTAACGGCTGAACTTTGTGACGTGTTTATTGATTTAAATGAATCACTGAGTAAGCAATACAATATCCCCTCAGAAAAGGCATTGTTATTGCGCGCATTGGCTAACATATGATGTTTTTGGGTGCGGTCACCGCAAATACAAATTCAGCCGATCTAGAGAGCCATACACGCCTGTCGTTCTCCAATAGATCCGGTTATTGAATTATTATTTCACTAGTGTTATATTTTATATATGAAATACTAAAGATTAGGAGTCTGTCTATGCACCCAATTTCAAATGTCGAATTTATGCTGCTGCAAATGATCGCGGAATGTCGTCAAGCTTCGGGGTACGATATCAAGAAGTTAGTCGCTCAGCGAGGCTATTGGGAATGGGCGAATATCGGCACGACTTCGATCTACGCAGGACTGAAGAAACTGAGCAATAAAGGATGGATCGCATCTGAGGAATCCGACGGAAAATCCGGAAAGGGACCAATGCCGACCCGCTTTGCCCTCACCAAAGCCGGTATGGCCAAGCTGAGAAATGAAATCTTTGACAGTCTGTCGTCAACACGGGAGCGCGACAACCGCTTCGATCTCGGCTTGGCCGCTTTGCCTCTTATTGAGAAGGACAAGGCCATAGTTGCTTTGCGGAAACGGTTGGATTTTCTTCGAGAGGCTTCAAAAAAGATAAGACAGAAGTACGAATCGCAAGGTGGCGTTCGATTGCCGCTGAACGTAAGAGCGCTGTTCTTGCATCCAGTAAGCCTGATTGAATGTGAACTAGAGTTCGTTTCCTGTTTAATTAAAGAATTGCTGGGGGAGACAAGGGAAAATGGCCAAAATGATTGAAGGTTTTGTTCCTTACCAAGGCAAACATTGCGAAACGACAGCCATGGGCAATTTACTGCAATTTGCGGGGGGACAGCTGTCGGAGCCGATGCTGTTCGGACTCGGGCAAGGGCTCGGATTCATTTATTGGGACTCAAAGAGAACGGACTTTCCGTTCATCGGAGGAAGGGTAAAACCAGATGAACTGACAGCCAACCTCGCCAATAGGCTTGAATTGACCGTTAAAATTCAAGAAACGTCGTCCGTCAACAAAGCGTGGCAGAACGTACGGAGTTGCATCGATCGCGGACTTCCGGTCGGGCTAAAATTGGATTCCTATTACTTGGACTATTTCACGAACAACGTGCACTTTGCCGGTCACTATGCGGTCCTATACGGCGTGGATGACGAATACGCCTACATGGCGGACACCAAACAACAGGGCGGACTGGTGAAGACGCGTTTGACAAGCTTGACCGCGGCCAGAAACGCAAAGGGGCCGATGAGTTCCCGGAATCGTTCTTTTACGCTTGAGCCGATCGACGCCTTGCCGCCACTCGCTCCCGCTATACGCGCATCCTTGACCAAAAATGCGCATGACTATTTGCACCCGCCCATTCGCAATATCGGAAATAAAGGCATTGTCAAAATGAGCGATGAAATTCTGAAGTGGCCTTCCCGCAGCAACAATATCGAGCATGATCTGTGCCTGGCTGCATTGCTGATGGAACGCGCGGGAACCGGCGGCGCTTTGTTTCGAAATCTGTATCGGGATTTCCTAAAAGAATGCGTCGATCAGTTAGAAGACCCGAATATCGAACAAGCCCACCGTTTGTTTACGGCAATCGCCCCAATGTGGGTCAATGTCTCGGCTTTGATCGACCATGCGGGAAGAACGGGTAGCCACCAGGATTTACAGCAGGCGTCCAAACTTTTGCTCGAGATTGCGGATAAAGAACGCGCAGCGATGGAGTTATTGTTGTGATGGCCGAATCACTGCGCCATTGATAGGCGAGCATAATATTTTTCATGCCCAATATAAGATCCTGTTACTCGGCCCAACATTTGGCCCACTTTAATGAGCGGCGCCGATAGTCCCCCTGCATGAAGATCATGATCGCCGCTATCCTTCTCAGGGTGGGGTCCCGCCAGCAATTCGGAAATTTTGTACGCTAACAGAATTTTGAACTAAAAAAGTCGTATTCCTGTACGCTAAGGCAAGGCATCGACTTGTAAATATGGCTTGTTAAACTCTAGCCTCCGTTAGTTGAATGAGAACACAATTTGTGATTTATTAAGAAGGGTAGGAGTTAGTGGGTCTGAACGATTTTCACACAAGGCTTATCGGAGGACGTTTATGGTTAATAAAAAATACTTTTCAATTGGAGAAGTTTCTAAATTAAAGAATATTACGATAAAAGCCTTACGTTATTATCATAAGATGGGCTTATTAATCCCTGCATACATTAATCCCGATAATGGTTATCGTTATTATACAATTAACCAATTCATCTATTTAGATATAATAAAAATCTGTAAACAAAGTAATGTTAGTGTTAAAGAAATTAAAGCCTTATTTGCTAAAGCCGATACTAATTACCTTAAACTATATTTAGAGCAGAAAAAAGAAGAAATTCATAAAGAAATAAAGGAATTAGAACAACTGAATAAACGAATAAACATTTTAAAAACAGCTATCCAAACATCTGAGGATGAAATCGTGAAAACTGGATTTAATATCCAAAATTTTGAAAGTAGATATATTTTAAGTTCAGCTACACAAGAAGGGGAACTCAATGAAATTAAATCATTTGATAAATTAGATAAAAAATTAGACGAATTTGCTATCCAAACTTTTCAATATGGATTAATTTATACATGTCATAATGATAAATGGAAAGTTAGTGATGTATTTCGTCTAATAACATCGCATGATTATAAATTACTTAAAGATACCTTTAATGTATCAGAATTACCACAGGGAAAATATTTGACTGTTAATTGTACAAGAGATGCTGAAAGTGAGACATTTGAGTTAGTAAAAGAATATTTAGAGAAGAACAGTTTAATGTGTAATAAGATTTATTTGTTTTATTTAGTGACAGATGTTTTTAATCAATATAACCATTTCTCTCAATTCCAAATAAGTCTAAAGTCTACCCCATAGATGAGGTAGACTGACCTTCAACTTAAAGTTTGTATTCGTAAATAAAATTTGTATTTTCAAGTTTTCCGTCAGGTAGATTAAATACAGTTACTTCTTCATCAAGACGAATAAATCTGTTATGGTCATAGAATCCATAGCTACTCATTGTGTCAGTATATACATAAATTTTATTTGCTTTTGTATTTCTTAGGTAAGAAATGAGCTCATTAAATAATTTCGTACCTATCTTTTTTCCTCTAGCCTCTTCAGAAACCGCGAAGAATTCTAAACAACCTTGAAACTCATTTTCTTTTCCTCTAATTAACTTGCTGTATGCTTCATTTGTTTTGCCGGTAAGTTCAACAAATACATTCCGTTCTATGTCATTTAGATTTAAAAGTTGTAGCAATTCTCTTGTATAATCATCTTGTAGCAATTTATAAGAGGTTTTTTCGCCAACTCTCGAACCAAATATTACACCAATAACTTTCCCATCTAATGTAGCTACCCTTCCAAAAGTACTTTTGTTTAATATTGGACTTATGAACATCATTGTAACTGCTGCATTTATGATGTCCTCATCCTCAATAAAATCCTTTGCGTTCCAAGTATCTGTAATAATTGTTTTAATAGGTTTAATGTCACCTTTTCTTATGTCTCTAATATCTAAATTCATTTTACTTCCTCCTCTTAATTAATTAGCTTACAAGTTGAGTTTAATGTCTCCCCTATGAGGGAGAGTCAAGTATTTGTTGTAAACCTTTTTCTTCAACAAACTTGCCTCGATCGTTACACAAGAAAAAATCTCCCCAACAGTTACTTATTCAGGGTTTGTATTTTTTACTGATGTTGCGTTATCCTGCACCTATAGTTTGAATGTATTCTCTCACAACATATCTCCGCCTTTGCGAGCCTCTCCAAAACAAAAGAATGATATCTTATTATTTATCGATCCGCTCATTCCCATTTTTTTGTGTCACATCACATGCGCCCACATATGTTGGTGGGGGGGCTGAAAAGGGATTGACAGCGGATAAGAAAACCGCTAAGATGTGATTTAATCACGACTAAATAACTAAGGATTATCGGTATTCGCCGACCGTTCCAACGGAGGCCCTCTTTACCCTTGTTTTGGCATGGGGAAAGGAGGGTCTTTCTTAATATATTTCACTTTTAAAGGAGAGGTTGAAGTTGAACAAGAGAAGGTACCGCCCCTTGCTGGCGATATTGGTGGGTTTGGTGGCGATGGTCGGATGCTCCGCTTCTCAAGGAGAGGGTGGGGCGACACAACTACTCAATGTCTCTTATGATCCGACGCGGGAGTTTTATCAAGAGTATAATCAGGCCTTTGCAAAGCACTGGCAAGCGGAAACCGGAGAGAAAGTTACATTCCGACAGTCCCATGGAGGCTCCGGCAAGCAAGGGCGGGCGGTGATCGATGGATTGGATGCTGATGTGGTCACATTGGCCTTAGGTTATGATATTGACGCCATCCAGGAGGTAGGCAAAATCGAAGAAGGATGGCAAAATCGGCTGGAACACAACAGTTCTCCCTATACGTCTACTATTGTTTTCCTCGTGCGCAAAGGAAACCCCAAAGGGATTAAAGATTGGGATGATTTGCTTAAAGACGATGTTGAAGTAATCACGCCTAACCCAAAAACATCGGGGGGTGCCCGCTGGAACTATCTAGCCGCTTGGGCCTATGCATTGGAAAATAACAACGGGGATGAAAAGAAGGCCAAAGCATTTGTAAAAGAGCTGTATACCCATGTTCCTGTGTTGGATTCCGGTGCGCGAGGGTCTACCACAACCTTTGTGGAGCGGGGAATCGGAGATGTGTTGCTTGCCTGGGAAAACGAAGCGTTCTTAGCTTTGAACGAGCTGGACAAGGATAAATTTGAAATCGTAGCGCCCTCGCTTAGCATCCTGACCGAACCACCCGTCGCAGTCGTCGATCAGGTGGTGGATAAAAAGGGAACGCGAAAAGTGGCAGAAGCATATCTGGAATACCTGTATTCCGAAGAAGGGCAAGAGTTGGCGGCAAAGCACTATTACCGTCCAATCAATCCTGATGTGCAGAAAAAATATGAAGATCAATTTCCAGAGCTTAACTTGATTACGGTAGATGACACCTTTGGTGGTTGGCAAAAAGCTCAACAAACGCATTTTAGCGATGGTGGTATCTTCGATCAAATCTATTCCAAGTAGGGGAGCTGTCCCAAAGTGAGCAAGCGTCGCTGGCGTGTTAGCCCATTGCCTGGTTTTGGGCCAACGATGGGCTTTACGCTTCTTTATGTAAGCTTGATTGTGTTGATCCCTTTATCCGCTATTTTTATAAAGACAATCGGTCTCGGTTGGTCCGACTTTTGGAACGTTGTTACCGAACCACGGGTGGTTGCCTCCTATCGCCTCAGTTTGTTAACGTCGCTTGCAGCAGCGGGAATCAATGTGGTTTTTGGTGTGTTAGTAGCATGGGTGCTGGTCCGTTATCATTTTCCCGGTAAAAAGCTGATGGACGGATTGGTCGATCTGCCCTTTGCTTTACCGACAGCAATCGCCGGAATCGCGTTAACCTCTTTGTATACTCCCAATGGTTGGCTGGGGAAGTGGCTCGATCCTTTTGGAATCGATGTGGCTTATACTCCGATTGGAATTACAGTTGCGCTAACGTTTATCGGATTGCCGTTTGTAGTACGAACGGTTCAACCGGTGTTGCAAACGTTGAACAAGGAAGTGGAGGAAGCGGCATCCTCGTTAGGTGCAACACCTGCGCAAACCTTTTTCCGGGTAATACTTCCGGAGTTACTTCCAGCTGTGGTAACCGGCTTTGTACTCGCCTTTTCTCGGGCGTTGGGGGAGTATGGGTCGGTGGTGTTTATCTCCGGTAATATGCCGTTTAAAACGGAAATTGCACCGCTGATTATCATGACAAAACTGGAACAGTTTGATTATGAAGGAGCGGCCGCAGTCGCTTTTGTCATGTTGTTACTTTCTTTTATCCTGCTGATCCTGATCAACGGTTTTCAAACTCATTGGGAAAATCGAAGAAGCAAATGGAGAGGGGTGCATTGAAATAGCGGAACCGACAATCCAACCCCCGCAAACAGCTATCCCGTCACCCCGTAAAAGGTCTTGGGGGAAGCTTCTCATCCCCTGGATCTTGATTGCGTGTGCTGCTTTGTTTCTGCTCCTGTTTTTGATTGCTCCCTTGGTGGTTATCTTTGTGGAAGCTTTTAAACAAGGGTGGTTTGGATATACACAGGCGATTCAAGATCCTGATGCGCTGGCGGCAATCCAGTTGACGCTTTTAACTGCCGTCATCGCCGTCCCAATCAATACCATATTTGGATTAGCGGCTTCATGGGCGATCGCGAAGTTTTCCTTCCGCGGTAAACAAACCTTGATCAGCCTCATTGATCTTCCCTTCTCCATCTCTCCCGTGATCGCCGGCCTCGTATTCGTTTTGCTCTTCGGAGCACAGGGGTGGTGGGGGCCGTGGTTGTCGGAGCGGGGAATCGATATCATTTTTGCTGTTCCGGGAATTGTGTTGGCGACGTTGTTTGTCACGTTTCCGTTTGTAGCCCGTACGTTGATTCCCCTGATGCAATCCCAGGGAAGGGAGGACGAAGAGGCGGCGATTAGCTTGGGAGCCAGCGGGTGGCAAACCTTTTGGCGGGTCACCTTGCCTAATATTAAGTGGGGACTTCTTTACGGAGTGATTCTTTGTAATGCCAGAGCAATGGGGGAATTTGGGGCGGTATCCGTGGTCTCCGGTCATATCCGCGGCATGACCAACACGATTCCGCTCCATGTGGAGATCCTATACAATGAGTATCTGTTTACGGCTTCATTTGCAGTCGCTTCTCTGCTGACACTGCTGGCATTAATCACGTTAATCGCCAAAAGTATCGTTGAGTGGAAAGTGGGCCGGGATCTGTAACGGAATGATGTGATCGTAGGGGGGGCCATCGATGAATATTCATATCGATCAAGTGATAAAACGATTTGGCACGTTCCATGCCCTAAATGAAATTTCTCTGCAAATCAACCCCGGTGAATTGGTGGCGCTGCTAGGTCCATCGGGATCGGGAAAAACCACCTTGTTGCGAGTGATCGCCGGGCTGGAGTCTGCCGATGAAGGGGAGGTGTACATCAACGGGGACAACGTCACACTGGATGATGTACAAAAGCGTCAAGTTGGGTTTGTATTTCAGCATTATGCCCTTTTTCGCCATATGACGGTATTTGAAAATGTAGCATTTGGGTTGCGGGTACGCCCCCGACGCATCCGTCCCGCCAAAGCGGAGATTCAAGCAAAAGTATCGGAGCTGCTTGATTTGGTTCAACTGCGAGGGCTATCCAACCGCTATCCGGATCAATTGTCCGGAGGCCAGCGGCAGCGGGTAGCATTGGCGCGAGCATTGGCGGTGGAGCCAAAGGTGCTGCTGCTGGATGAACCGTTTGGTGCCTTGGATACAAAAGTACGACGAGATCTCAGGCAGTGGTTGCGAAAGCTGCACGATGAATTGGCCATTACAACGGTGTTTGTTACCCATGATCAGGAGGAAGCATTGGAATTGGCGGATCGGGTGGTCGTGATGAATCACGGGAAAATCGAACAGGTGGGTACTCCGGAAGAGGTGTACCAATCTCCGCTTAATCCGTTTGTGTTTGATTTTATGGGGAGCGTCAATATATTCCACGGTAGAATTGAAGATGGAATCGCCAAATTGGGGTCGATCGAAGTTGATGCATCTACAACGAAAAAATTGGATGGAGAAGCGGTCGTCGGCTATGTACGCCCACATGATGTGGAGATCATTACACAGAAGGATGAAGCCGATCTGGAAGCGAAGGTTTTGCATATCCATCCGATCGGCCCGACTGTCCGGCTAGAATTAACGCACGTGGACGACAAAGAACACATCCAGGCGGAAGTAAATCGGGAAGATTATGAGTTGCTCCAGATTAAATCTGGTGATCAAGTAGCCTTAAAATTGCGGAAGCTGGCTATATTTGAAGATAAGGTTCCATCTTAAACAAAAAGCGCCTCTGATCCAGAGGCGCTTTTATCCTAGCGTCTATTTTGCGGTAATCAGCCCAGCCATTTTTTTAAGGAGGGGATGTGCCGGATGACCAACCAATCCAGCAACAGTACGAGGATCAAGGAGAGTCCTACCAGCGGAAACAGCAATCCCAGCACGATGACGAGTATCCCTACCCCTTTGACCAGTTTAAAATCACGTGGCAGGGTAGGAGCCCCTAATTGATTGCTCGGTTTTCGTTTCCACCACATGATGATCCCAGTTACAGCGATGGCGACGATCCCGATGCAGACGATCAGCCCCGCCAATTGGTTTGGAAGCCCAAAATGAGTTCCTTTGTGCAAGGTGATACCGGTTG
The DNA here is from genome assembly GCF_003046315.1 of Desmospora activa DSM 45169. Classification (NCBI taxonomy): domain Bacteria; kingdom Bacillati; phylum Bacillota; class Bacilli; order Caryophanales; family Thermoactinomycetaceae; genus Desmospora; species Desmospora activa. The sequence goes on from NZ_PZZP01000001.1 coordinate 1,321,612, forward strand.
CAATGATTTTTGCCATGGGACCGTAGTCGTCGAACCGATAATCACTAAGCACCTTTCCGCTGTATTGGTCCACATGCAATGTAGCCTCATCAGTGGATTTAGCGGGGAAAACGGAAAGGGTGTATACCCCTTTGGCATCCGCCGGAAAAAAGATATCATAGCCGGGGTGAACTTGAAGATCAGCGGCGATAGCCACCACTTCATCGATAGAAAGAGGGGCGGCACTCGTATCTTCTGATTGTGGAACGGGTCGTTGTTCTGCTGCCCAGGGAACGTCGGCTATATCTTTGGCAGGAACGGTCGACTCCGGTTTTTCACCAAACCAAACGGCCGATGGATAACCGATACCCGCTTCTACCCCCATTTTTTGCACTTGTTCGCCCCAAAATCCAGACCACGGCAGACCGGTCAGAATCAAAAAGGCGATTCCTAACGACAGCCAAAAAGCGGGGACAGCATGAAGATCGCGCCAAAATGTTCGCTTCCCTGCTTTAAGACGGGGAAGTATGGTCCCAAAAACACCTCGCCGTTCCCGTGGCCACCACAGATAGATACCGGTAATCAGGAGGATGAGAGCCCAACAGGCTGCCAATTCAACCAGTCGATCGCCCCATGTCCCGGCCATCAATTCCCCGTGTATTTCCTCCAGCCGATCCATCAGCCGTTTATCGTTGTTCAATTCCCCGAGAATAGTTCCATTGTACGGATTGACAAAAACGGTGAGGGACTGGCCATCATCCGTGATGCCCACTTCAGATGAGCGGCTCTCCTCTTCTGGAGGGCGGTAACGGGTAATGTCAGCGTCCGGATATGCTTGTCTCACTTGATCGATTTGTGCAGAGGGGTTTAAAGCCTTCCCCTCCGCCTCCACCTGATACCAGTCTTTGTACATCATTGCTTCAATCTGGGGCTTAAACAGATAGACACCGCCGGTTACCGCCAGGATGACTAAGAACGGAGAGAAAATCATCCCCGCATAAAAATGCCAGCGCCAAATCGCGCGGAAGAGGGCTTGAGAACGTCCTTGTGTAGGAGTATCCTTCGATTGAGGCTTAATGGTGTTCATGATTCTCTTGGTTCTTATGATCGGAATCCGACGAGCATGCGCTTCCCACCAAAAGCAAGCCGACACTTAGCAATACGATACTCCATTTTTTTATCATGATGGATCCACTCCTTTTTGGGATGAATGACAAGCTCTTGCGTTTCCATGTAACTGATCGCTGGCAGAAGCATGGGAGTGAAGAGAACCGCCAAACCCCACAATAAAACGCTCTGCTGTTTCTTTGGAAGCAAACGATACCACCTGTGGATGGCAACAACCAATCTCCACCTGGGGGTCAAATACAAACCAAGCATGTTCAGCACTGATGGTGGTATTGGTAAAAAAATCCTGACAGAGGACCTGTACCACCTGCCCCCGCTTCTGACGGTGACGTATAAGGCCACAATGGGGACAGCAAGCCGTTTCTACCTGTTGATCGTTTAACATTAATCGATAGAGGAGTCGTTGATCCCCGGTGCGTTCACAGAGCGGGCATCCGCGCGATTGGTTCTCAACGGGAGTTTTCCACTCGACCCCACCATAGGTGCGACTTACCAAACCTTCTTCAATAAGCGGCTTGAGATCACGATGCACGGTCATCTCAGACACCTGCAACCGTTTGCTGAGTTCACTGATTCGCATCGTTTGGTGCTGCTGTATGAGCGCTTTCATTCGTTGGCGCCTTTCTTTTGGCATCACGGTTTTATCACCCCCAGATGATGTGAAGTTACAACAGTTTCGCGAGTACAGTTTATTAAAGTTCGTCCCTAAAAAGAAGTAGGTAACCAGTTCTGTTTGTTAAAATATGATGACAAATCACAAAATGTATCATAACAATAAAAAAACCCGACTCCTCATAGGAGTCGGGTTTTCTCACTGGCTTACGCCTTTGATGCTAGGCTGGGAATATCCACTTCCACATCGATTTCTTTGTCATAATCGATGCCGTCATACTCAAATCCAAACAAGCGGAAGAAATCGGTGCGATATCCGACCAAGTCGCTCAGTTCATCGATGTTGGCGGTCTCGACTTGCTCCCACAGCTGTGTAACTGCTTCCTGAATCTCATCTTTCATTTCCCAGTCATCCAGCCGAATTCGGCCTTTGTCATCGACGGGCACTTCACCGGCATACAGTCGATCGCTAAACAGCCGCTGCATTTGCTCAATGCAGCCTTCGTGCAATCCTTTTTCTTTCATGATGCGGAAGAGCATGGATATATACAGTGGAACAACGGGGATGGCGGAGCTGGACTGTGTGACGAGGGCTTTGTTGACGGATATGTAGGCCCGTCCATCGAGTTCCTGAAGCTGATCATGGAGTTGCCGCGCAGTCGCTTCCAAATCGTTTTTGGCGATTCCGATGGTTCCATCCCGGTAGACGGCATGGGTGAGAGCGGGACCGATGTAAGAGTAGGCGATAGTGGTCGCCCCCGGTGCCAACAAATCGGCCTCCTGCAACGCATCAATCCACATCTTCCAGTCTTCACCACCCATGACAGCCACCGTATGACGAATTTCTTCCTCGGTTGCAGGGGCGATGGTGACTTCCGACACTTTACCGCTGTGAAAGTCGACGGTTTTGTTGGTATACGGTTTTCCCGCCGGTTTAATCACCGAAGAAAACATTTCGCCGGTGACGGGGTGAACACGCTTTGGTGACGCGAGGCTGTAAACGACGAGATCCACTTGGCCCCAGTCCTGTTTAATCAGATCCAAGGTCTGCTGTTTGATCTCCTGGGAGAAGGCATCACCGTTAATCGTTTTAGCGTAGAGCCCTTCCTGTTGTGCCGCTTTTTCAAAAGCAGCCATGTTATACCAACCGGCAGTGGCGGTCCGTTTTCCTGCTGCCTGCCGCTCAAAGCAGACTCCGATAGTGGATGCGCCTGCACCAAAAGCGGAGACAATCCGCGAGGCCAAGCCATATCCGGTAGAGGATCCGATAACCAGCACACGCTTCGGTCCCTCGATTTTGGGTTGCTCTTTTACATATTGAATCTGTTCCGTTACTTGTTGTTCACAACCGGCAGGGTGCGCAGTCGTGCAAATAAATCCTTTAAATTTCGGTTTTACGATCATATTGTTTTCCTCCAAATCACTACATTCATCAATTTCTAGTATAACAATGCTTGATCCAGTATACCAATGGTTATCCACCTTCGCATGGTTTCCTCCACACACGCAGATACTCAAGATAAGTATGAATGAGGAGGCGGCGACATGCGAAAGGAATGGTTGCAGCATTATCGTGAGCGCATGGATTTGATCCAAGCGGAGTATCCGACGGCGTCGCCATCTGAACAGTCCCAGATGCGAGAAGAAGTGCAGAGCATCCGGCGGTGGATGGGGGAGTTGTTGGAAGGATGGATCGCATTGGAGGAAGGGATAGCTGTATTGTTGCAAACACACCCCGAACTGGATGGAGAAGCAACGGAGGAGTTAGGGGAAGAGTTTTGGCTGGATGAACGGGTGGTACGGTCGTTTCGGCAGGGACAAGGGTATTATCAATTAAAAATGTTTCAGGAAGCACGTCCTTTTTTTGGTCATGTGGTGGATTCGGAACCGGAATTTTTGCTCGGCAGAATTTACTTAGCTCTTTCCCAATTTCAATCCGGACAGTGGGAGGAGGCACAACGTCATTTTGAGTTGGTGTTAAAGACGGCAGAGCAAGTTCCCTTTCAAACGTTTGCCCATCACATGCTGGGCTGTGTTCAGGTGAAATGCGGACGGGAACAACAGGCAATTCGCCACTTTGAACAGGCATTAGAGCTGGATCCGGATCACGGTGACTCCTGGTTTAACCTCGGGACCTGTTATTACCGCCTCAAGAATTACCACGAGGCGATTCCTCGTTTTTTTCATGCGTTGCGAACCAGCGAGGGGGATTGGGAGGCGATGTATTATCTGGCCTGTTGTTATGAGCGGCTGGGTCGATGGGAAAGTGTGGCGTACTGGCGGTTGGCTGCCTTTGAAGAAGTGAAACAGCCGGAAATGATGGAGGAGATCGCCCACGATTTTGAAGCGACGGGTGATATGGAGGGAGCCGTAAAATGGTATCGCAAGCTCTTACAACACGATCCCGTCAAAGTGTCGGGCTATCACGGCATCAGCTGGCATTTGTGGCAGCAGGGAGAGTACGGGGAAGCGATGGCTTTATTGAAAAAGGCGTTGACACTGGCTCCTAACGATACTGACCTTTTGTTTACATTTGTATGGTTCCGCTTTCAAGCAGGCGAATTGGATGAAATCAACCACATGATTAGCCAGCTACCGACCTCGTTGGCCAATGAGCCCCTGTGGCTGGTGCTACGCTCACGCCTTCACGCCCATCGCGATGAATGGGATGAGGCCAAAGAAATAGCGTTGCAAGTGATCCGAGAGGCGGACACAAATGGGTTTATCCGGTCATTGGGGCATTATCAGTTGGGGCGCGTCTTTTTACAGCAACAAAATCCAGGCGAAGCCCGGCAGCATTTTCGCAAAGCGATCGAAGATGTTCCCACCTGGAATGAACCGCTGTTTTTTGAAGGGTTGTGCCACTGGCTGGAGGGAAACCCGGATGGAACACGGCAGTGTTGGGAAGCGATTCCGCTGACGGGAACAACCACGCAATAGGAGTGACCATTATGCATACGGTATGGAAAGGATCGATCAGTTTTGGGTTAGTCCATATCCCGGTTAAGATGTACACCGCTACAAAAGAGAAAGGGGTCTCGTTTCGCAATTTGCATCGAAAGTGTAAAACTCCGATCAAATATACGCGCACCTGCCCCCATTGCGAAATAGAAGTGCCATGGGAAGAGATTGTAAAAGGATATGAGTATGCCGACAACCAGTTTGTGCTGATGGAGAAAGAAGAACTGGATGCGGTGATGCCGGAGAATCGAAAGTCGATTGAGATTTTGGATTTTGTGCAGTTGGAGGAGATTGATCCCGTCTATTTTGACCGGACGTATTATCTGGGACCGGGTGATCACGGCGATCGCCCTTATGCGTTGTTGCGGGAGGCGATGCGGGAGAGTGGACGGATCGGAGTGGCCCAGGTGACGATTCGATCCAAGCAAACCTTGGGGGTGGTGCGGGTTTATCAAGGGTGCTTGGTGATGGAGACCATCTATTATCCGGATGAAGTACGGCAAGCGGAGGCGGTTCCGGATGTTCCCGGTCAAACGGAGTTGCCGGAAAAAGAGTTGGCGATGGCGCGGCAGTTGATTGAAAATCTGACGACTACCTTTAACCCTGAGCAGTATCAGGATACTTACCGTCAAGCGGTGGAAGAGATGATCGCGAAAAAGGTGAAGGGAGAAGAAGTGGTAACTGTACCGGAGAAACAGCCGGAACGGGTGGTCGATCTAATGGAAGCGCTAAAAGCCAGCCTGGAACAGACCGGGGAGAAAAAAGGGAAAGGGGGTCGCAAGAAAAAAGCCGCCAAATAGGCGACTACTCTTTTCCTTGCCAATAGCGGATATGGGTCACCTCTGAGGTCGGGTTTCGGTCCACCTCTCGCCCGTTTGTATCGAGACGCACTTTTACCTGACGGTAATGTTCCACAACCCAGTTTCCTTCACGCGTCGTTTTTTCTAATTCCATTTGATAATCGGTGGTTAGGCGTGGTGTGCCCGGCTGTGATAAAGCAGGTAGGGACTCCGGCAAAGCGGTCGTTTCACGGGCCACCAGCATCGCCACTAACATGAGATTGACGGCAATAACAGTGCCTAAGATTACCGGTATCCATCGTAAACGCAGGCGTTCTGTCATAACGACCTCCCCTGGTTTTTTTATACCAGTGTATGGTCGAATATGGACAAAGATACGAACAGAGGATTAAAGGGTACCTAAAAACAACCACAGCGCCACAATCAAGATGGATGCTTGATATAAGACTTCCAAAATGGGTTGTCGATTGGCTTGCACCATTTGTATCAGATGATACGCACAGCGAAAACAGATGACCACGAGAGCGATTTGGACTAACAACAGTGGCATTACATTCACCTCCATCCCCACCCTATGTAAAGAGGAGGTTGTTTCATGCGTGGGCAAAGACGGATCGGGGCAGGATAAACCATGTTCCCAATAAAACCGATGGAACCGATACAAACGGAAGCAATGCTCTCCTCCGATGAATGGATTTATCAAGTGAAATGGGACGGCGTTCGCATCTTGGCTTATCTGGAGGATGGACAGGTGCGATTATGGAATCGAAAAAAAGCGGAACGAACCGCCCAATACCCTGAGCTGGTTACCGAGTTAAAGGGGATTTCGTGCCGATCCGCTGTCCTGGATGGAGAAGTGATTGTGGTTCATCGGGGGCGAGCTGATTTTTTTCAGGTGCTAAAAAGGGATTTACTGCAAAATCCGCGCAAAATTCAAGCCGCTTATCAGGCGATACCGGTGCAGTTTCAGTTGTTTGATCTCCTGCATATCAACGGAGAAGATCTGGTGAAACACGCCTGGGAGCAGCGCGATGAGCAATTGCGATTGCTGCTGGAGAAAACGCAGACGGAACGGATCGCTGTGACGGATTCTTTTGCAGATGGCAACGCTTTGTGGCATGCAACCCGGGAACGGGGATGGGAAGGGATCGTGATGAAAAGAAAAACCAGTCCCTACCGTGTCGGGCAAAAGCATGCCGACTGGCGTAAAGTGAAACATTTTCGTACCCTCATGGCTCATCTGGTGGGAGCTTCCTTTAAAAAAGGACGTGTCAATGCGCTTTTGTTGGGAGTGGAGGAGGCGGGTGGGTGGTACTACATTGGACGTGCCGCCTCTGGGTTAAGTGAGCAGGAGTTGACGCTGCTGACGGAATGGATTCCGCAGTTACAGGTGGCGTCTCCTGCGGTGGTAAACCCGGTATATGATCCACAGGTTATTTGGATCCGGCCATCTTTTTCCGTCAAGGTTCGTTATTTGGAGTGGACACCACATGGTACGTTACGCTCACCGACCATCCTCGGATTTAACGCCTAAAAGAAAAAACCGGCCCTTGGCCGGAATGTGAGCGGTTTACCAGAAGAAGGGGCGGCCGAAAAAGGGACCACCGAATGGGGGGAAGAACGGAAACGGGCGGAAAAAGGGGAAACCAAAAAACGGGAAAAGACTAGTCTGCGGACCACCTGGGTTTCCATATGCGGCATATCCATAAGGGGAGTAAGGATTAGCCTGTTGCGTGTAAAAAGAGGGTCCGAATCCGTCGTGGGTTGGAAAGTCCGGCACAGGGGCATAATCGGGAAAACCTTGTTCTTGTGTCAACTCTGTTCCCTCCGATTCGTTTGATTTTTAGGCACACTGCACTTTATGATTCAATGTCCATTTTGGACTCTTGTCCGCTGGCATTCGCCCGGAAATTGGGCGTCAGTGGAGGAAGGGAGGTTTACATGGTAGCCACGGCACAAACTGTTACCGTCGACAGCCGTGAAATCCGCATATCGAATCCCGAAAAGATGTTGTTTCCCGCTCTTTCCCTTACCAAATGGGATTGGATTATGCATCTGACCCGGCTTGCTCCCTATTTGCTTCCCTACTGTAAAGACCGTTACTTGACGACGATCCGTTTTCCTGACGGACCGGCGGGAAAGTCGTTTTATCAAAAAAACGCACCTGCTCATACTCCCGATTGGATACCGATTAGCGAAGCGGGTGAGGTGCGTTATATGCGGTTAGAAGAGACGTCTACCCTTATTTATCTGGGGAATCTGGCCTGTCTGGAATTCCACCTCTCTTTTGACCGTTGCTCAAACCCGGATCGGCCGACGGATCTGGTGTTTGATATCGATCCCTCTCAAAAAGGTGCCAAAGGATTTGAGCAAGCGAAGGAGACAGCCCTGCTAACACGGGAAACGCTACAATCGTTGGGGTTGGATGGGGTGGTAAAAACCTCAGGCGCGACAGGATTACAAATTTATGTGCCGCTGCTGCCGGGTTACACCTTTGAAGAAACAAGAGAAGTGAATCAATTTATCGCTCACTATCTACGGGAGAAACATCCCAACTTGATTACCGTAGAGCGAACCGTATCGAAGCGGGGGACTAAGGTGTATTTTGACTATCTACAACACTGGCGCGGCAAATCCTTGATTGCACCCTATTCACCGCGAGCGCGGGAAGAGGCGACGGTTTCAACCCCGGTGCGCTGGGAAGAATTACGCCCGTCATTGCAACCGGAAGTATTTACACTACAAACGATTCACCGCCGTTTGGCACAAGTGGGGGATCTGTTTTCGCCGTTACGGCAAAACAACGGCTACAACCTTGATGATATTTTAAGCTTTATTCGGCAACGACGTTAATCACTTGTCTCTGATTTGCCTTTAAGCTATGGTAGGTGGAGAAAGGGGGACGGAGAAAAGTGATACGGCTATTTACCAATGCGACGATTTTGACAATGAAAGAAGGAGAGCCGCTCCTATCGGAAGCTTCGATGTTGATCAAAGGGGATCGCATTGTTTGGGTGGGCACTGGCTCACCACCGGAAGCAGAAGTGGATAAAATCGTGGATATGAAGGATCGTCTACTGTTGCCGGGATGGATCAACACGCACAACCATGCGGCGATGACGCTGTTGCGGGGATACGCGGATGATTTGCCGTTACAAACGTGGCTGCAGAAATATATGTGGCCGCTGGAGGCCCGTTTTCAGGCGCGCCAGGTGCGGGCGGGCACCCGTTTGGCGGTGGTGGAGATGATTCGTGGCGGGACAACTTGTTTCGCCGATATGTACGATTATATGGATGAAGTAGCACAAGTAGTGGCGGATTCCGGCATCCGGGCTCGTCTGTGCCGCGGCGTAATCGGTTTAGTATCGGAGCAGGAACGGCAATCCAAGTTAAATGAGGCCGTTCAGTTTGTACGCGATTGGAACGGAAAAGCCGATGGGCGCATCACGACGATGCTGGCGCCGCACGCCGCCTACACCTGTCCCCCTGCTTATATTGAACAGATTGTAGAACAAGCGGAAATCCTGGATCAGCCGATTCACACTCATTTGTCGGAAACCGCGGCGGAAGTGGAGCAAAATGTAAACGAATATGGGTGTCGCCCAGTGGAACACCTGGATCGGTTGGGTGTATTCCAACGTCCCACCCTAGTCGCCCATGCTGTCCATGTAAACGAAGAAGAGATCGCGTTGCTGGCCGCCAGGAGTGTAAAAATTTCCCATAATCCAGGAAGCAATTTAAAGTTAGGCAGTGGAATCGCTCCCATTCCCGCTATGTTCCGTCATGGCCTTACGCCGTCATTGGGAACAGACGGGGCCGCCAGCAACAACAATCTTGATCTGTTGGGGGAAATCCAGTTGGCTGCGCTCATCCATAAAGGGGCCAATCAGGATCCAGAGGCAGTCCCTGCGGAGCAAGCGTTAGCAATGGGTACTCGCTTTGGTGCAGAGGCGCTCTTTTTATCGGATGAAATCGGTACGCTGGAGGCGGGCAAAAAAGCGGATTTTATCTCAGTGGATACTTCTGTCCCTCATATGCAGCCGGCCCATGACCTTGTCTCTCATCTGGTTTATGCCGCCGGGGCAAGTGATGTGCAGGATGTTTATGTGGATGGACACCCATTGATGCGCAACCGCCATCTGCTTACGCTGGATGAGGAAAAAATACGCTGGGAAGCCCAGCGGGCTTTTGAAATGATCGCACCATCCGAATAAAAAAACCTGCCAGTCGGCAGGTAATCAATGGATGGGGGTATAGGCAGGAGTAATCAAGTTACAATAGAAATAAGTTATTCGTTTAATTCGATCTCCAGGTGATAACGCAAAGGGATATCAGAGGAGTCCTCTGTTTTCCTTTTCCATCGCGAAGAAGGAGAAGCCCATGCTTCAACCTGGAGAAGCGTCCGGATTGCTTCCAGTTCCTCGGCGGGGAAGTGCCCGTCCAGCTCCTCCAAGATCCGACCGGGGGACGAAAAAGCATCCATTGGCTCACCTCCTTATGTACCGTTATTGTCACCTCCCTGGCCGGGAGTATGACTTACACTTTTTACACGTATCCCCGTCCGACATCCCTTGGACGGGGCTTTTTCCGCTTTCGGTGATAAACGGGAGCGGTGTTTCGTACATTGGAATTATAGTCCATGGAGGGAGGGGCAACGGTGCGAATTGGGTTGATATTGTTGTCCGTCTTTTTCTGTGTCGGTTTAATCGGCTGCATCAAACATGATTCAATCGCCGAGCAAGCACCGGAGGAGACAGCGGAAAAAGAAGCGGATACGGAGCAATGGGATCAGGTTTTTTTACAGCGTATCGAAACGGAGATGAAAAAGGATCAACGAGATTTTACCCTGTCTTTACAAGACGGTAGTTCGTTTGCAGGAAAAGAAAAAGATGGGGAATGGAACTTAACGAGTACCGATACCGAAAAAGAGGAATCGATCAAAGCCGTACAGGAAGATGGAATGATCAAATTAACCCGAGGAGATCAGACGGAAGAGTTGAGTACACGCCAGTTTGGATTGGTCGCTCCCCAGGATCACTTTCAGTTGGTACGGGATTCTGTACAACGCGTGAACAAGGAAACGAAAGCAGGGCAGGATTGGTATGTCGTGGATCTAAATAAGGAAGATCTGGGGGATAAACTGGGACACTGGATGGGAAAACCGTATGATCAAGGAGCGGCCAGCCAAGCGAGCCGTAAGTTTATTTTTCAATATCGATTTCAATTTGATGAAAACCACTTACGTCAGATGGTGATCCGGGTTACGTCATTGGAAGATTCTGATGCAAACGAACTGGTTGAGTATACGTTTGAGCCCGATAAATAAGGATAAACGAAAGCAGGGGCATGACGGGATCGCCGTTGTGCCCCTGCTTTCGTATATATAATGTGATATACTTCTATCAATACTTTTAGTGTATTGCGTAGAAAGGTGGGGGACCATGTCTCTTCGTTGGCCAGTAGCCGTGACAGCACTGATTGTCTCGTTATTGCTGTTGTTTGGGGGATATACCCTCTTTCAATGGACAAACCTGGAGCGTCCGCTAAAGCAGACAATAGCAGAAACACCAACGGTGACAGCGAAAGAGATCACGGTTTCTCCCGACAAAATCACGATTCGCCTAGAGGCAGATGCGCACTTTTCGTTGACGCAGCAGTATCCGTCATTGCAGAAACAATTGACGGCGATTGCGGGAGGGCGACCGTTAGAAATAGAAATGCTGGATCACCCTGATAAAACTTTAAACCAAGCCTGGGGTGAAATGGTATTTGGTGTGGAGGAAGGGCTGGCTCACCAGCGTTATTCCGCGATTCCCGCTGCGGTAAAGAAGGCAACACCATCTGGGGCGGAAAGTTATGTTGTTATGGATGATAGCCATCTGTATATCGAAATCAAACAGGGAGAAGCGCGATTGTATCGCATTCTTCCTTTGCATAAGAAAGAGAGTGGGGTGAAGGATAATGGGTAAAGGCATCGTGGTAGGGGTGGTTCCGGCTACACTGCTTTTTCTGCTGTATCTGGGACTCAGTCCTATGCCGATCCTAGTTCTGGCCGGTATCGCCGGTCTGGTTTGGGTGATGATGGGTTCCCGTTCCGGTTCTGGAAAAAAGAAGATCCTTCACTCTAAAGAGGCTGTTCCAACGGTATCATTTGATCAAATCGGAGGGCAAGAACGGGCAAAAAAAGAACTGCGGGAAGCGCTCGACTTTTTGATCCACCGTCACCATATTCGCCAATACGGGATTCGCCCGCTTAAAGGGATTCTGTTGTCTGGACCTCCCGGTACAGGAAAAACGTTGATGGCTAAAGCGGCCGCTCACTACACGGATTCAGTGTTTATCACCACATCCGGAAGTGAATTTATCGAAATGTATGTGGGTGTCGGTGCACAACGGATTCGCGAGTTGTTTCATAAGGCGCGCAAAGAGGCGAAGAAAAACAATAAAAACAGCGCTATCATCTTTATCGACGAGATCGATGTGATCGGTGGACAGCGCGCCGGCTCGCAGCATCGCGAATATGATCAGACGTTAAATCAGTTGCTGACGGAAATGGACGGCATGACGACAGACCGCAAAGTGCAGGTGTTGGTGGTTGCCGCCACCAACCGCAAAGATATGTTGGACTCGGCCCTGTTGCGCCCGGGACGCTTTGATCGACATATTACGGTGGATCTCCCGGATAAAAAAGCGCGTATGTCCATTTTAAAGTTGCATACGCATAATAAGCCCTTGGCTGATGATGTGGACCTGGAACAAATTGGGGTGGAGACATTTGGCTTTTCCGGTGCTCAGTTGGAGAGTCTCACCAATGAAGCGGCGATTTATGCGATGCGGAACGGCAGTGATAAGATTGGGCAACGGCATTTGTCTGAGGCGATCGATAAGGTGATGATGGGAGAAAAAACGGATCGAGAAGCCACACAGGAAGAGCGGGAGCGCGTCGCCATTCATGAGTTGGGTCATGCGATTGTATCCGAATGGGTTCGTCCTCACTCTGTTTCTCAGGTTTCGTTGGCTCCACGAGGACAGGCATTGGGATATGTGCGCCATCACCCTGGTCAGGATCGCTACCTTCACACCCGAAAGCAAATTGAAGATCAGATTATGATCTGTTTGGCCGGTGCTGCCGCTGAGGAACAGGTATACAAGAATCGCTCAACTGGAGCTAAAAACGATTACGAACAAGCCAATCGTTTTACCCGTGCATTAATTGAAGCCGGTTTGTCGGATTTGGGAATCATTGATAAAGATTTGGTTAGCAATGAGACACTCCACCAAGAATCTGTTAAGATACTTAAGGAGCTTCATGTTCGGACGGTCCAGCTGTTGGATCGCTATTTCCCTGTCTTTGACGCTGCCCTTACCATCCTTTTAAAAGAAGAGGTGCTATCAGGGGAGCAGTTCCGGGAATTATTGAAGCGATATATGGAAGAACCTAAGGCGGTCAATGGATGACCGCGTGTAAGGTTGGGGAAGGAGAAATGGGTTTTGTCAGACATTCAACATGTCGTCGTTTATGGCGGCGGCACGATGGGGCAAGGAATTGCGGAGCTTTTGTCCAAAAAAGGGTTTGATGTCAGTGTCATCGAAAAAACACAAGCTTTGGCTAAACAGGCACACCATCACATTGAACTCAGTTTGGATAAACAGCTTTCCAAGTGGGGAATCACGCAAGCGGAGAAAAAATTGATCCTCTCCCGCATTCAATTTACCAATGAAGAGACGCCGCTACAGTATGCAGATTTGGTGATTGAAACCATTACAGAGGATCTGGAGTCCAAAAAAGAGGTGTTTGATCGTTGTGATCGGCTGTGCCCTTCTAACACGATTGTGGCCAGCAACACCTCAACCTTGAGCTTGACCGAATTGGCGGCCGTCACCCGACGTCCAGAAAGGGTGATCGGCCTCCATTTTGTTCATCCCAGCACACGGGTGGATTTGGTGGAGATTGTACGGGGATTGCGGACGAGTCCAGAGACGGTTGACGAAGTAAAAGCCTTGCTGGAGCGACTCCACCTGGTCGGGGTGGAAGTGTATGAATCCCCTGGCTTTGTCACGACGCGCCTGATTGTGATCCTGATCAACGAAGCACTGTATACACTGATGGAAGGAGTGGCCTCGCCTGAAGCGATCGATACGGCGATGAAGCGCGGTTATCGCTTCCCCTACGGTCCACTGGAAATGGCGGATCGATTTGGACTGGATTCGGTGTTGGCGGCGATGGAGCAACTCTTCCGCGAATACGGTGACAACAAATTCCGTCCGGCACCCTTGTTGAAGAAGATGGTGAGAGCAGGTCAACTGGGGGTTAAAACGGGTGAAGGTTTTTTCCACTATGATGAGGACGGCGATCGGATCGGGAAGGAGGGTGTACAATGAAGGTGCTGGTGATCAATTGTGGCAGCTCATCCATCAAATATGAACTGTTCGATATGGCCCAAGAAAGTGTATTGGCCAGCGGATTAGTGGAACGGATCGGTTCCGATCGCTCCATTCTAACCCATAAGGTGACCGGAAAAGAGCCTTGGGTGGAAACGGCAGAGATTTTGGATCATCGCCAAGGGTTGAACAAAGTGCTCGCTTTGTTGGTAGATAAAACCTTGGGTGTGCTTCATTCCGTCGATGAAGTGGATGCTGTCGGTCATCGGGTGGTGCACGGCGGTGAAGCTTTCTCCCAATCGGCTTTAATCAACACGGATGTGGTGCGAGCGATTCAAGCCAATGTGGATCTGGCTCCGCTTCATAATCCACCCAATCTTTTGGGGATTGATGCCGCCCGCCATCACCTTCCTCACGCACAACATGCGGCGGTGTTTGATACGGCATTTCATCAGACGATGCCGGACTATGCATATCTCTACGCGTTGCCACGAGTGTTGTATCAGAAACATAAAGTGCGCCGCTACGGTTTTCATGGTACTTCTCATCAGTATGTATCGGAGCGCGCAGCGGAGATGTTAGAAAAACCGTTGGAAGAGCTGAAACTGATTTCGTGCCATATCGGCAACGGCGCCAGTTGCACGGCGATCCAGGGCGGAAAATCGGTTGACACCAGTATGGGCATGACTCCACTGGAAGGGTTGATGATGGGAACGCGCAGCGGCGATATCGATCCAGCCATCGTTCCTTTTATTATGGCAAAGGAAGAGTTAACACTGGCGGAAGTTAACTCGATGATGAATAAACATAGCGGCTTGATCGGAGTGTCAGGACTCTCCAGCGATATGCGGGAGATTGTTGAAGGGACGTTTGAAGGGAATAAACAGGCTAAGCTTGCTTTAGAAATGTATACTTACCGCTTACGCAAAACAATAGGTGCCTATGCTGCGGCCATGGATGGGGTGGATGCGATTATCTTTACCGCCGGTGTCGGGGAGAATGCTTCGCTGGTACGGGAGTGGACTTGTCGCGGCCTTTCGTATCTGGGGGTAGAGCTGGATAAGGAGAAAAACGCCAATCGCGGATTACAAGTAATCAGCACACCGGAATCCCGGGTGAAAGTGTTGGTGATTCCGACGGATGAAGAACTGATGATTGCACGGGAAACGAAAAGGCTGGTGGAAAGCGCATCATGATTGTCGTCTATGTTACAATGATGGCGACAAGATGCAGAGAGGAGAACACAGATGAAATTGTCCCGCCGCGTACAACAATTGACACCTTCCAAAACGATTGAAATTACAGCAACAGCAAAAGCGTTACGGCAGCAGGGTCATGATGTGATTGTGTTGGGGGCAGGTGAACCGGATTTTAATACACCGGATGCAATCCTGGAAGCAGCCAATCGCGCGATGCGCGAAGGTCAAACCAAGTATACACCCGCCGGTGGTATACCAGAGTTAAAAGATGCGATCATCGCCAAATTCCAGCGGGAAAACGGCCTTTCCTACACTCGGGATGAGGTAACGGTAACGGTAGGGGCCAAGCACGCCCTCTATAATTTGTTTCAAGTGACGCTGGATGAGGGAGATGAGGTGATCATTCCCTCTCCGTATTGGGTGAGTTATATTGAACAAGTAAAACTGGCTGGTGGCGTGCCTGTCGTTATTGAAGGAAAAGAAGAGAATGGGTTTAAGGTGACGGTAGAGCAACTGCGCCAAGCTGTTACAGAACGCTCAGTGGCGTTTTTGATCAACACCCCCTCCAATCCCACAGGTGCGATGTATTCCGCTGATGAGTTGCGTACGTTAGGGGAGTGTTGCCGGGAACACGATCTCTTGATCGTCTCGGATGAAATTTATGAGCAACTGGTATACGGAGAGCAACAACCGGTCAGCATTGCCGGTCTAGCGGACTTTAAAGAGCGGACCGTCATCATCAACGGCGTTTCTAAAACCTACTCCATGACTGGATGGCGCATCGGATATGCTGCCGGTGATGCCCGCATCATCAAAGCGATGACCAGTCTGGCTAGCCATAGCACCTCCAATCCCACTTCCATTGCACAGTATGCCGCTCTGGAAGCCCTCGCCGGCGACCAAACTCCGGTGGCGCAGATGAAAAAAGCGTTCCATGAGCGACGTGATTATGTGGTGGAACGGCTTCGGCAGATGCCAGGAGTTACTTCCGATACTCCCCAAGGGGCATTCTATGTGTTTGCCAATGTAGCACAAGCGGCAGCTACTGCCGGCTTCGACTCGGTCGATGACTGGGTAAAAGCGATGTTGGAAAAAGAAAAAGTAGCTTTGGTCCCCGGTTCCGCCTTTGGCTCCTCCGATCATGTACGCATTTCCTATGCCACTTCAATGGAAGAACTAGAAAAAGCGATGGATCGGATGGAATCGTTTATACGCAGTTAAGCAAAATCCCGCCAATATGGCGGGATTTTGCTTAAATAAAAGATGCCGGCGATTTGCCGGCATGCAACTTATAACTTCACTACATTTTGAGCTTGGTCCCCACGGTTGCCCTGGGTAATTTCAAACCGTACTTTGTCGCCTTCATCTAGGCTTTTAAAACCATCGGCGTTAATAGCGGAAAAATGAACAAAAACATCATCCCGGCCTTCCACTTCGATAAACCCAAATCCCTTTTCAGCATTAAACCATTTCACGGTACCTTCAATCATCAGTAAAAACCTCCACCAAAAATGTGTTGAAAATATTTTCCAGTAAAAATTCGCATGTTTGAAAGGATGACAAATGAGATCATAATCCCTTCAAACATGCGAATTATATACCTCAATATTACAACCATTAACAGTGTATCATATTTGGTCTTATTATCAAAGTCTTTTTTTACACTTAGATTATTGACACATTCTGAATGTGTGTGTTAAAATTATTTATTTTTTTGACCGGTATGTTATAATAGGAAAAAGGGCTTGTTGGAGGTGGTTCTCTGTTTAAGGTAGGGGATCAAGTCGTTTATCCGATGCACGGCGCAGGGATCATCGAAGCGATTGAAGAGAAAGAGATTCTGGGTAAAAAACAGATGTACTATGTCATGAAGATGCCCATCGGCGGCGTGAAGATCATGCTGCCCATGGATCGGGCTCCCAGTGTCGGTGTACGTGGGATTGTCAGCGATGAGACGATGGAGAAAGTGCTGCTCCTCTTTAAAAAGAAAGATACGGATGCCTCTGTTGCTTGGAATCAACGATATCGCTTAAATATGGAAAAGATCAAAAGCGGCGATATCTATAAAGGGGCGGAAGTGATCCGCGATTTGGAGCAGACCTGCCAAGAGAGAACGCTTGGAACAGGCGATAAGAAGATGCTGGAGGAAGCAAAACGGATCTTGATCAGTGAGCTTGCATTGGTAAAAGAGATATCGGAAGATCAGGCCGCTTGTTTGTTGGATGAAATTGTGCGGCAATAAGTTTTGCCCCCTTCGCAAGAGGGGGGCTTTTTGATTTTAAAAAACAAAATGGTGTTCCTTAGTCTAAGAGGGATTAGATGCGAAAAACCGGCACTTTCCGTCCGTCGATATCCGTAAAGCCGTACTCCTCAGCCAATTGTCCCACCGGCCAAACGCCGCCGCTTTTTTTCATTACATTGGGGTCGCTTGCTAATGCACAGACGGCACGGCCGACATAATGGGTGGATTCCGTCTGTTTGAGGTCATCTACTTCCTGCCAATGTTCCTCGTCAGTGTGAAATATCTTTAATACCAACTCCGTCCGCATCCATCCCGGTGAAACCGCCACTACGGCGATATTTTCTTCCTTCAACTCAAGCGATAAGCCATAGGCCATCCGATTAAGTGCATTTTTGGCCAGATCATAATAAAAATGACCGATGTATTTGTCGTCATCCCAGGAAGTGGTGTGTAGAATTAAACCACCTCCATTTTCACGCATGAATGGAATGGCGTAATGGTTGGTTGCCAACTGTGCCCGTACACCGGTGGTAAACATATTGTCCCAATGTTTCAATGTTAGTTCCCAAAAGGGATTTGGTTCCCAAACGGCAAGTTCATTGCCGCCCCAAACGTTGTTCACTAAAATATCCAGTTTCCCTTGCTCTTGGCGGATACGCGCAATCAGGGCTTCCACTTCCGTATCATTCGTATGATCACATCGAACTGGAAACGCGGTTCCGCCCTCAGCATTGATTTCATCTGCCGTATCATCGATGGTTCCCGGGGAATTCGCTTGTATAGCCGGATTATAGGTAGAATTTCCTCTCACGCTTCTTCCGGTTACATAGACAGTCGCTCCGGCTTTTCCCAACTCAAGCGCAATGCCACGTCCGGCTCCCCGGCTTGCTCCCGTTACCAGTGCCACTTTTCCTAGCAATGGTTTCATCAACATCCCCTCCTTTGCTTTCGCCTATAGGATACCCTTTCATCGTGACACCCATTGTCATGTTATTTTTTAAAGTTTGATCGATCTAAATCAGTGGAAATATTTATCGGCTGATACATAGCGATAGGAGGTTTTTATATGAAAGCAGTTGTTCATCAATCTCCAAAAGGATTAGCTGAGTTAAAGATAACAGAAGTAACCGAAAGGGAAGCGGGCATGGGAGAGGTGAAGGTTTCTCTAAAGGCTGCAGGACTCAATCATCGCGATTTGTTGGTACAGATCTGGGATCGCCCCACAGATGATGCGGTCATCCTCGGGTCTGACGGGGCGGGAATTGTGGAAGCCGTTGGTGAAGGGGTCAGCAAAGTAAAAATCGGTGATGAAGTAATCATCAACCCCAGTCTCGGCTGGCCTTAGAATGGCGATGCACCGCCTGCAGGGTTTGAGATTCTCGGCGTTCCGACTCCTGGAACCTTTGCCCAAAACATAGTTGTCCCTGAGGAAAACGTAGTGAAAAAGCCGGATTATCTCACGTGGGAAGAGGCGGGTGTGTTACCCCTGGCGGCCTTGACCGCTTTTCGTGCCTTGTTTACCCGAGGGCAATTGAAAAAAGGGCAACATCTCCTCCTTCCCGGCATCGGAGGTGGAGTAGCTACCTTTGTTCTGTTAATGGCCAAAGCTGCTGACGCTCGGGTAACCGTCACATCCCGCAGCCAAGAAAAACGACAACAGGCGCTGAAGCTAGGAGCCGATGCCGCCCTTGACAGCAAAGGGGATTGGAATGAACAGATGAGAGGGGAGAAGGTGGATCTGGTGATCGACAGTGTGGGTCCGGCCACCTTCCACCAATCGATCAACCAACTTCGCGACGGTGGTCGTTTGGTCAACTTTGGAACGACTACCGGGCCAACGGTGGAAATTCCGCTATTTAGCCTATTTTACAAACAGATTAGCCTTCTTGGCACGACCATGGGAAGCAACGAAGAATTCCGGAATATGATCCGTTTTATGGAGCAGCATCAATTGCACCCTGTTGTTGACAAAGTGTATCCGTTGTCGGAAGCCGCCAAAGCGTTTAAACGGCTGGATGAAGGAGAGCAATTTGGGAAGATCGGATTACAAATTGGAGAGTAATGAATGCTGCTTAAAAAGCAGTAATCTTTGCAAAGGGGGGTCCATTGTGAGTGAGCTAAGGAGTAGGCTTCGACACGCCTACGCTCAGGAAGCTCAGATGAGAGACACCCGCTACAAGCCGGAGTGGAAGAAGCGGGAACGACAACGGTTTGCATCTTTGTTGAAAAGGGAGGAGCCTGTTCGCCTGTTGGAGATTGGTGCGGGTACAGGCCAGGACAGTCTCTTTTTTCACGAGGAGGGATTTGTCACTCTTGCGATAGATCTTTCCCCGGAGATGGTGGCGAAATGTAAAGAGAAAGGCTTGGATGCGCAAGTGATGGACGCCACCCATCTCCAATTTCCTGATAATTCGTTTGATGCGGTTTGGAGCTTCAATTGCCTCCTGCACCTACCCAAGCGAGAGTGGAATTCAATGTTAGCGGAGATTCGTCGGATATTGGCTCCGGGAGGATTATTTTATCTGGGCGTTTACGGGGGAAGGGATAGCGAAGGCATTTGGGAAGAGGACCACTGTAATCCAAAGCGCTTTTTTGCTTTCCATACAAATGATGCCTTATGTGAACGAGTGGAACAATACTTTCACATCCTTGATTTTCGTTCCTTCCGCCCAGAGGGCCAAGTGTTGGACCTTCAAGCCCTGACGCTGCAAGTGAAGGGGGAAGGCGATTAATGCCCCTTTTTTTCGATGTGTGAACTGTGGGATTCGATTGAGGAGAAATATCCAAACATAAAAAGGTAGTTTTTGAACGCAGTGGACACAATCCGATGTTTGAAGTCATTTGATGCTCAGTTATTAAGGTGGATTCACGGAGACGATTAGGTGCCTTGCGTTTACCGTCGCTTCTCTGATAATATAGATTGAACTGTATAGCAAACGGTTTTCTAGGGTTCCGCAGCGTATTCGCTGGACTGGTCCGAGAGAAAACGCACAACAACGGTTGTGTACACGGAGGGACAAAAGCCCGGGAGGATATCCTAATGGTATCTTCTCGGGCTTTTTATTTGATAAATGGGAGGGATGATCGTGAATCGAAGTTGGTTAAAAGTATTCGTTGCTGCTTTCTTTGAGGTTTTTTGGGTAATCGGGTTAAAATATGCCAATGATTTCTATGCATGGACGGGAACGGTGATCGCGATTATCATCAGCTTTACTTTTATGATTATGGCTGGACGCTCTTTGCCAACGGGAACGGTTTATGCCGTTTTTGTCGGCTTGGGAACAGCGGGCACCGTCTTTGCAGAGATCGCTTTTTTTGGAGAGCCGTTTTCAATGGCGAAATTACTGCTGATTCTGTTGTTGTTGGCTGGTGTTACTGGGTTAAAGTTAATCACAAAAATGGAGGCCGAAGGGTAATGGCATGGGTGTATCTCATTTTAGCCGGTCTCTTTGAGGTTGTCGGCGTCACCATGATCAATCAACTGCATCAAAATCGGGACTGGCGATCGTTTTTACTGTTGGTGCTGGGGTTTGGAACCAGTTTCGCTTTGCTTGCCGTGGCGATGAAAGAATTGCCAATGGGAACGGCCTATGCCGTTTGGACCGGGATCGGTGCAGCCGGGAGTGCGCTTGTAGGGATGGCGATATATGGAGAAGCGCGAGATGGCTGGCGCCTTTTCTTTCTCGCGCTGATTCTGATTGCGGTGATCGGGTTAAAGGTCGTCTCGGGCTAACCCCAAAAGTCCGGTTCGTACGTAAAAGGAACCGCATCTGCAGTTCCTTTTTGCCTTTAATGTAATTCCCGGAACAAGCCGACGACTTTACCCAGGATCGCTACCTCCGGTAAGAGGATCGGTTCCATCTGGTCGTTTTCCGGCTGTAGGCGGATATGGTCCTTTTCTTTGTAAAAACGCTTGACGGTCGCTTCTGTATCAGGGGTCATGGCTACAATGATATCGCCGTTATCTGCAGATTGTTGCTGACGGACCAGGACAAAATCGCCGTCCATTACACCGGCGTTAATCATACTGTCTCCACGGACGGACAATAGAAAAGCGGAATCCTCTTGACCGACCATACGGCGAGGGATCGGAAAGTAATCCTCAATGTTTTCCACGGCGGTAATCGGCTCACCAGCGGTCACTTTCCCCACCAACGGAACCATTACTGTATTTGCCACCAAATCTGGCCGATTGGCTCTGTCTTCATCCAACACTTCGATGGCACGTGGTTTGGTAGGATCGCGGCGAATAAGTCCCTTTTTCTCCAGACGGGAAAGGTGTCCATGGACGGTTGAGCTGGATGCAAGCCCGACGGCCTCTCCGATTTCACGGACGGAGGGAGGGTATCCTTTTTCACGCACCTCCTGTTTTATATAGTCTAAAATGGCTTGTTGCCGAGGTGATAGTTTTGACAAGACATTCATCCCCTTTCCTTTTACTTCAATCACCATTTCAAAATTAACTCCATATGATTTCCTCCAGTATATCATGAAGATACACCGAGAACAAACATAGGTTCGAATTTCTACATAATAATCCCCCTTTATGTAGAAAGGGGGATTATTATTGCTTGGCGGCAGCAGACTATCTAACTTGTCCGCCCAATTTCTCAGCCTGTTCCAGCCATTGTTGAATCTGTTTTTCAGAAGCATGTCTAACGGAACATAGATTGGTAAATCGTACGGGACGAATGCCGCAAAATTGCAAGATCATCCGCTTGAAGCTGCGATGAGCGGGCATTCCGTTTATCCAACGATAATACCAGTAGGGGGCATCCATGGTTACGAAGACCCTGGCTGTGCGTCCTGTCAATAGGCGTTCCCAACCGCGTCCCTGTGGATGATACTGAAAAGCGAACCCAGGCAAAAAGACACGATCGATAAATCCTTTTAGCAGAGCGGGAGGCATGCCCCACCAGACGGGAAAGATCCATACGATATGGTTCGCCCATAGGATTGATTCCTGAGCGGTTACCAAGTCTTTTTCCAAAGGCACCGGTTGTTTGTAGCCATAAGCCAGGTTGGGGTCAAAGTCGAGCTTTCCAAGCTCCAATACACGCACCTGTCGGCCAGCAGCCTCGGCACCCCGTTGATATGCTTGGGCCAATGAGGATGAAAGGCTGTCCGAATGGGGATGAGCTTGAATAATTAAAATACGTTGGGGCAATCGGACTCCTCCTCCATAAGTGTTCCTCAGTCAGGGGCGTCAATCATGGCCCATTTCACCCTTTATTATATAAAAAAATGTTGCTCGAAGCACCTGGCCTTCGGGCAACATTACCATTTATGAAAAAAGCTTATCATCGGTATTCGATATAAGTGATTTCTTTTTTTAGCTCTCCCAATCCTTCCATCCCATGGAGGATGATAACAGGAATGATATCATCTTTGGTTGAATCGGATAAGGCGATGTTAACCAGTTTAATGTCATGATACACAAATGAAAAGTCGATGCGATGATTGGCATTACCGCTGTTAATCTCCTGATCTATCTTGCGCAGGTCGTTGCTCAATTGATTCAGTTTCTTGACCAATCCCTTTTTTCTCTCTTTGTTCAGTTTGTAGTTGGAGTAAAGTTCAATTGTCATCTTATAGGTATCCGCGATCTCGTTTAGAAGATATTGGCCCTTTTTATCTTTAAAATGCTGGATATACGACTGTGTCTGTTTTTGCTGATAGTATTGGTCTCCCAGCAAAGTAACACCAATAATGACAAGATAGATGAGCAAGGATCGCAGCAATGGTTTCCATTTGGCACGCACGTATTCCCCTCCCGTCTGTAGACGGTTTGTACCATATATATGGACAGGGGAGGAGGCTTATACCTTTTTGGTGGGTGAATCGAAGTGAGAAGACTTTATGACATCTGCACGACACACTCCATCTCTACATAGGCAGAGGATCGCTTGCCGGAGGGAACCACTTTACCTACTCCTTCCTCGCCCGACAACCCAAACGAAAAAGAATCATCTTAAGAAAAGGAAAACCGCCCCGGCGATATCGCCAGGGCGGTTGCTTTATCGTTGTAGGAAAGCCAAAGCATCATGGGCAGCGTGTTTGCCTTGGTCGATACAGTCGGGAATCCCAACTCCACTATAAGAAGCGCCCGCCCAAAAGATGCCGGGAAGGTGTTCTCGACTCCCCGCTCGAACCTGTGCCACCCACTCAGCATGCCCAGGGGTATACTGGGGCATTGCTTTTTTCCAACGAGTGACACGGGTAAAGAGGGGTTTATCCGTGATCCCCATGATTTGATTGATATCTTGTCGCACCGTCCCGACTATGGTCTCATCCGATTCATCGACGATCGCTTCATCCCCAGAGCGTCCCACATAGCAGCGAATCAAGGCTTTTCCGGCGGGAGTCGTATGGGGCCACTTTTGATGTGTCCAGGTGCAGGCGGTGATGGTGGTGGGCTCTCGCCGCGGCACCACAAATCCGGTTCCGTCCATTTCGAGGCGGGCATCTTCGGCATTGTAAGCCAGGATCACGTTAGCGACAGAAGTGGCGGGAGACGAATGGTGCGCTTTTAAAAAGTCGTATCGCGGAAAGAGTAAGTCTACTTCCGGTTGAGGAAGGGTGACGATAACGATGTCTGCGGCGATTGTTTCGCTGTAATCGGTCAGCAAATGATACCCATTCGCTTCTTTTTTTACTTCTTTTACCCGTATTCCTGTACGCATACTCCCAGGAGGCAAGGCGTTATCCAGTGCATCCACCAGGGATTGTAATCCATTCTTTAAGGTGAGAAAAGCCCCTTGTGGCTTGCCGCCATTGGCTTGAGGGGAGCGTGTCCGTTTCATCCCCAAGATGAGGCTGCGGTATTTCTCCTCGATCGCTGCAAATTGCGGAAAAGTAGCCTGTAAGCTTAAATGATCGATATTCCCAGCGTAGATCCCTGAGAGCAAGGGTTCAATCAGGTGATCCACGACTTCATCTCCCAATCGGCGCCGGAAAAAATGACCGACGGAGACATCGTCGTCATAGTTGCCCCGTGGCAGAATCAAATCCGCTGCGGCCCGCAATTTGGCGGCAGGGGAGAAAAGACGGGTGGTAACAAAGGGACTGAGACGGGTGGGAATTCCCATCACGGCTCCTTCCGGGATCGGCGTTAATCGGCCTCGGTGTAGGATATACGCTTGTCCGGTCTGATTGCGTACCAATTCTTTTTCCAATCCCAGATCTACAACCAATTGTTTGGCACTGGGTTTTCGCTCCAAAAAAGAGTCCGGTCCTTTTTCCATCACAAAACCATCGGTCCGCTCGGTGTCAATTTTCCCCCCTAAGCGCCGATCCGCTTCCAACAGTGTTAGTTGGGGAGTAAAACCCTGCTCTCTTGCCTCCCGCAGCAGATAATAAGCGGCGGAAAGACCGGTGATGCCTCCACCGAGGATGGCGATGCGCGGGGAATTCATCGATTTGTCCATCGGTCGGATACCACTTCCGCCAGACACGTGATAAATTCCGGCTCGGTATTGGGCATTGGGGGACGGTAGTAACGAGCTCCAATTTCATCACAGACGACTTTACACTCATAGTCGTTGTCATATAACACTTCCAGGTGATCAGCCACAAAACCAAGGGGGCAATAGATAAAGCCGGTATAGCCTTTTTCCCGGTGCAGATCGCGGGTTAGATCTTGTACATCGGGTCCCAGCCACGGTTCCGGGGTGTTACCGGCGCTCTGCCAACCGACGGCATATTGGTCGATTCCGGCGGTATCCGCCACTAAGCGGGCGCTCTCTTCCAACTGCTGCGGGTAAGGATCGCCTGCTTGAATGATTTTTTCCGGTAAACTGTGAGCGGAGAAAATGATACAGGTTTTTTCCCGCTCATCGCGAGAGAGGTTGGCGGTGATTTGACGGATGCCATTCGCCCAAAATTGGACATAGTGCGGATGTTGATACCAGCTCTCGACCGAATGGATACGGGGGCCACCCAGTGCCTCCGCTTCTTTTTGAGCACGGCCGTTGTAGGAGCGGATGCTAAAGGTGGAGTAGTGGGGAGCCAATACAATGCTGACGGCTTCCTCGATGCCGTCTTGGTGCATCTGGTGGACGGCGTCTTCTACAAAAGGATCGATATGTTTTAAACCGAGGTAGGTTTTAAATTGTACATCCTCATGAAGTTGATTAAGCCGCTCCTCTAATCGAGCCGCCTGCTCATCGGTGATGCGGGCAAGTGGCGAGATACCGCCAATGGCTTCATAGCGATCTTTTAGGTCTTGCAACAAATCTTGCGGTGGTTTCCGGCCATGGCGAATATGAGTGTAATAGGGTTCAATCTCTTCCGTGCTGCGCGGGGTGCCATAGGCCATGACCAACACCCCGATCGTCGGTTTGGTCACGATTACCCCTCCTTTCGTGAGTATTGATGGATAAACTGGGTCAGTCGTTGCAAGGTCTCCACTTTTACTTCAGGGAATGTTCCGTGTCCCAGGTTAAAAATATGGCCCGGATGCGCTTGACCTTGGTCCAGGATTTCCTTCGCTTTGGCTTCGATTTTCTCCCAGGGTCCTAGAAGTAGCGACGGATCTAGGTTTCCCTGCAAGGTTTTATGGATGCCGCGCCCACGGGCTTCCGGAATCGACGTACGCCAATCCAGTCCCAGCACATCGGTTGGGAGCTGATTCCACTCTTCCAACAGGTGCCCGGCACCGATTCCAAAGTAAATCGTCGGTACATCCGTCGTTTCCTTCAGTTCAGCAAAAATCCGTTGCATAACAGGCGCGACATAGGTGCGGTAATCTTCCTCATTTAAAGCTCCTACCCATGAATCAAAAATCTGAATAGCGTGGGCACCCGCTTGTACTTGGGCTTGGAGGTAGGAAATTGTCAAATCGCCCAACTTATCCATCAAACGTGTCCATGCCTCCGGTTGGGCATACATAAAGCCTTTGGTTTGGTGGTAGTTTTTCGAAGGGCCTCCTTCGATCATATAGCTGGCTAGGGTAAAGGGAGCACCGCCAAACCCGATCAAGGGGACGGTCAATTCCCGTCGCAATTGGCGAATAGACGCCATAATAAAGGGAACGTCGCTTTCGGGGTCCAGTTTACCCAATCGATTGACGTCTTCCACATGCCGGATAGGATTTGAAATGACCGGACCAATGCCGGAACGGATATCCACATCTACCCCGATCGGTTTGAGCGGCGTCATGATATCTGCAAATAGAATCGCCGCATCCACCCCTAGTTGGTCAACGGGTAAGCGGGTTACTTCCGCACATACTTCTGGGATTTCGTTCATTTCAAAGAAAGAGTATTTTTGCCGGATCGCACGGTATTCCGGCTGATATCGACCCGCTTGCCGCATATACCATACCGGCGTATAGGTGACCGGCTCTTGGTGACAGGCGCGGAGAAAAGTATCGTTAAAGGATTTTTGAGACATAGGGACACACCTTTCGTTAATTAGAACAACTCTAAATAAATGATACTTCTTATTTTGCCATAACGATAGAGAGATGAAAGGGTTAAGGGTTACAATCCCGTGTCCAATCCCTCAATAACGAATCCGAAAGTTTTCCAGCGATGGATCCCACTCTTTTTCTCGTATTTCCCAGTCACTTATATCGGAATAGCGAGACCCTTGTTTTGCCGTTTCGACAAAGAAGTCAAGCGCAGGCGAATCCGCTTGAGCCTCTTCAACACTCCCGTCATCTCGATTGCGCACCCACTCCTTCACTTGATAGTGGTTGGCTGTCTGTTGTACAAAAAATCGGAAACCCACTCCTTGCACTCGTCCATAAACGATCATATGAATGCGTCTCATACTATCCCTCCCGCTTCAGTTTTCCACGATCGCTTCCATCTCAATCCTCGAGAAATTTAAACATAAAGAGTACAAGACCTAGTGGATAAAGTTTTGCTAAGACTGTGATTAATTTTTTATTTAGGTCTTTCTATTTCCGAGATTTTTAGTATAATAAATAAGTCAACAAACCACATATCTTTTTAAAGAAGGGGAAATCAAGGTGAATAAGCGCAAACTTTCCTTTATCAAATCAGGCCTGATTTTGTCCGCCAGCTTTGCATTGGTTGTTGGATGCAGCAGTGCCAATGCCGGCAATCCTCAACAACAAGCGGAAACAAAGGAGGATGTGCACTGGTCCTATGAAGGAGAGAACGGACCGGAAAATTGGGGTAAGCTAAAGCCCGAATTTGCTGCCTGTGAAGAAGGGAAGGAGCAATCCCCGATCGATATCTCCGAATATAAACCGGCTGATCTTGTCCCGATTAAATTCGGTTACCATGCAGCCGACTGGGGAGTAGTTAACAACGGTCACACCATCCAGGCCAATATCGCTTCTCAAGACAATACGATTAAGCTGGACGGCACCACCTATACATTGCAACAATTCCATTTCCATACCCCCAGTGAGCACACGATTGACGGCAAACCGACCGATATGGAGCTCCACTTGGTGCACCAAGATAAAGATGGAAACTTGGCAGTCGTCGGTCTCATGATCAAGGAAGGGAAAGAAAACCATCAGCTGACCGCTGTTTGGGATAAAATGCCGAAAGAAGAGAGCAAAGAAGAAGTCGCGCTCGGCAAAAAGTTGGATGCAAGCGCATTGCTGCCCGACGATGCTAGCACATACCGCTATAAAGGCTCTCTGACGACACCTCCGTGCTCGGAAGGCGTCAACTGGTCGGTCGTAAAACAGCCGATCGAAATGTCCAAAGCACAAATCGATGCATTTAAAGAGATCTTCCCGATGAACAGCCGCCCCGTGCAGCCGGTCCATGAGCGGGAAATCCTTGAAGAAAAATCGGAGCAATAAGTAAAAATAAAAATGGTCCGTCTCTAATGAGACGGACCATTTTTATTCTAACCGGTCCAATGCGCCATCCTTCTCGGAGTTGATCACATGGGTATAGATCTGGGTGGTTTGGATACTGGAGTGTCCCAATATCTCCTGTACCACCCGTAGATTTTCACCATTGGAAAGAAGGCGGGTTGCCAGCGTGTGGCGCAATTTGTGCGGCGAAATATTGGCAGCCTTGGGAGGGAGGTTGGCTTCCCGTACATATTTTTGCAAGGCTTCATAGACACCCTTTCGACTGATGCGGCCACGGTTTTTATTGAGAAATAAAGCCTCTTGGTGCTCGGTTTGCAACCCGTTTCGCGGACGTTGTTCAAGGTAGCCGTGCAAGGCTTCCCAAGCGGGACGGTTTAGTTTCAGCATGCGCTCTTTTCCGCCTTTACCCAAAATGATAACTCTGGCAGTGTCGCCATCATGCTGGATGCTGTTCAAATTGAGGCCGACCAACTCAGACACACGCATTCCTGTGTTTAAGAAGAGGAGGAGAATGGATCGATCCCGATATTCGTACCAGGTTTGGGTGCGTCGTTTTTGTTTATTGTGATAGGTACTGACGGCATCGATCAGCCTCATGGCTTCTTCTCGAGTCAGAAAAACGGGTACTTTTTGCTGATGGCGAGAGCGAAGGGAGGCATCCTCATACTCTTGCATCGGATCACGATCCAGGACATCGGTTTTAAGGAGATAACGAAAAAGAGAGCGTAATGATGCCCGTTTCCGTCGCTTGCCGGAGCGTGAGTTTTCCCGAAAGTGTTTTCTTTCCACCCATTCCTTGCGAGTCTCACCGGTTACAGGATCTTTTTTCGTGATTTGCACCTGAATCGTCCGTTCATAGCCGTTTTCAATGTGGCGAAAAAAGCGTTTAATCTCCTTGGGTGTGATATCTTCCAGCTCCAAGTTTCGGCTGGCAAGAAAATCAAAGAAGAGGGAGAAGTCATAAGCATAATTGGCGATGGTTTGCGGAGAACGATCCGCACTGATCATTTCATGGAAAAATTCCTGCACGTCTTCAGGAAACGCAACAATGATGCGATTAATGTTTTCCGGTAATCGTCGCGAAAATACTTCCGCCACCGTGCTCACTCCATCATTTTGTAACGTTGTCTCTATTATATATAGCACGAATCATACGAAAATACCACGATAATGGAGTTAAACACCATACTTAAGACTTTGAAAAAATCTCCGAACATCTTCAACAAAGCATCCCGGCTGCTCCATGGCGAAAAAATGTCCAGCTTGTGAGCTTTCAGTCCAGTGTATAATATGATGATCTCTTTCAGCAAATCGCCTTATGGTCGTATCATGAGAGCGAGATACCAGAACTCCGGTTGGTACGGTACCGCGACCTTTGGCTATCCAAGCCGATTCATCGTGCATAGACTCATAATAGATTTGGGCGGAAGAGCCGGAAATTCCAGAAAACCAGTAGATACTAATATTCGTCAGCAGCCTGTCACGATCGATCGTTTCCTCAGGCAAAGCTTCCTCTGGGTTTGTCCACTTTTTAAAGATCTCAATAATCCACGCCAATTGACCGACCGGTGAATCATGAAGTCCGTAAGCGAGAGTTTGAGGGCTCTTGGACTGAATTTGCAAATATCCATCATTGAAAGTTTCCAATCTTTTTAAGCGCATTTGCTCTTCCGCTGTCAAGCCATCCATTTCATGTTCTTCTCCTGAAGGAAAGGTCATCAAGGCATTTAAGTGGATTCCTATCAGACGTTCCGGTGCAAGATGTCCCATTTCAGGCGCTATAAAAGCGCCAGAGTCGCCACCCTGCACTCCAAACTTATCGTAACCCAGGAGATCCATCAATTGCACAAACACTTTTGCGATTTTACCTGGCGTCCATCCAGGTTCATTTAAAGGTGTAGAAAAGCCGAAGCCGGGTATGGATGGAATAATCAGATGAAAGGCTTCAGACGATTCACTACCATGTGAACGAGGATCGGTTAAAGGGCCGATTACATCCAAAAACTCCACAAAAGATCCAGGCCATCCATGTATGAGCATCAGCGGAGTCGCTGCCGGTTCCGGAGACTTGATATGAATAAAATGAATGTTTTGACCCTCAATATTCGTGATGAATTGTGGAATTTTGTTTAGCTGCTCTTCATGAGCGCGCCAATCATAATGATGTTGCCAGTAATCGGTAAG
The DNA here is from genome assembly GCF_003046315.1 of Desmospora activa DSM 45169. Classification (NCBI taxonomy): domain Bacteria; kingdom Bacillati; phylum Bacillota; class Bacilli; order Caryophanales; family Thermoactinomycetaceae; genus Desmospora; species Desmospora activa. The sequence goes on from NZ_PZZP01000001.1 coordinate 1,351,906, forward strand.
CTCTTTCAGATAAGGGAGCGGCACACCTCGTTCCCATCCAGTTTTTGGCGAATTTTCAGGCCAGCGGCTGTGGTTTAACCGTTCCAGCAGATCGACGTATTCTTTTTGGGATACTTCAATACGAAAGGGATGAATGGCTGGTGAATGCATATTTTTACTTGTCATACAAAAGCTCCTCTCTTAATCAAAGTCATTAATCTGATTCAAAGTTTAAAACAACAATTATGACAGCTTATATGTCAGGATTGAAAAAATGCATAGAAACAATGCGAATGAAAATAATGAATGTGAGATTAAACGTTTGGAGGGAATCCCATGAAAGAGAAAAAGGAGCACCAACAGAGTCCTAAGGTGGCACCGGGAATGGATGACAGCGAGGAGTTGGAACAAGAAGCGACCCGCGAAGAGGTCGAGCGCGGAGAAAGCACAGATGTGACCACATTGTCGTATGATGAGGTGGGTCCTAGTTAATTCTCTCGGTTTGATAAGGAATAACGGAACATGCCCAAAAAGTAGTTCATCCGATATCTCGCTTCGCCCGTAAGCCCGAATTTATGGTCCTTTTATCTTCAAATAACTTCACAAAACAATGATTTTGTTACGTTGTATAGAAAAGCTCAAGATGCTCACGCGCGAGAGCCCTTTCGAGACATACTAAAAATGAAAATTGCAGAGGGTGTAATCATACTATCGTAAAAATAAAACCGGCTTAAACGGCGAATTTGGGCTCCTAATTTTTAGGAGTTAATTGGAAAATAAAAGCCGATTGAGGTTAAGATACACATCGGATCAGTCAGATGGTGATCTCCTTCATCACGAGAAACCTTCGTAAACAATTCCATATCTTATGCCCCACGGTTGATATGAGACAAATACTCAAATGCAGTTATTCCATAAACGCTTTTAAAATGTTTGTTCAAATGGGTAAGATCAACAAAGCCGCATTCTGCTACTACTTCATATATATCACCGGTTTTCTCTATCAGTTGCTTTGCGTGTTCAATCTTAGAGTTCAGAAAATATTGGTATGGTGATATTCCGGTTTGTGCCTTGAATGATCGGATAAACTGATACTTCGATATCCCTAGTTTTCCACTGATCTCATCAAGCCTTAGGACATTTTTCAGATTGCCATGGAGCAAATCCTTCGCTTTTTCGATAAAGGTGTTGTCTTTCGCGCAATCAGTGAAAAAATCCGTTTCGACAAGGCTGGCGGTAAGGGACAAGAGCAATTCACTGCACAATAAAGATGCAATATTCATGAGGATACTCCCTTTCAAGCATTCTCATGCAACAATACACCTTCAGGTTCAATGGCATATAGTATATTATTGCAGGATTGCTGAAAGCTTCAGTGACATGTGGCATATAATGCAAGTTCTTGTCCACCGACAATTGTCATCGAACAACCTAATCATTCAATCCCTTTCCATTAAGAATTTGCTGCATGTATTTTTCAACCCTTGACTCTCGCGTTTTGGATTGTTTGGGCTTAGAAAAATAATGAATGTATGCTCGTTGCCGTCCCGGCGTCAATGCTTCAAAAGCGCTTTTCAAGGCAGGGATTTCTTCGAATTTATTTTGAAGCTCTTCAGGAATTATAAATTCTGTCGTATTCTTAAATTTCACTTTCAAACCCGCTTTTTCAACTTCAATGGCTTCATAAATATAGGCTTTCAAGATGGTTTCCATTTCAACGATTTCTTGAACATTGGTGAATCGAATCTGGCGCGCCGCCTGTACATTCTCTGTTTGTTGGATTAGAATCCCATGGGCATCCTGTAACAAGGCACCTTTGTGAAAAAGAAGCGCACAATATTCTTTAAACCCATGTATCAAAACGATGTTTTTCTTCTCGAACGTGTAACAAGGATGCATCCACTTAAATTCTTCGGTCAGCTCACAATCAAGAGCGATATTTCTCAACTTCTCATATTCCGCCCTCCATTTATTAGCTTTACTTAAAAATTCGTCGACCTTAGGATTCAATCTACTCTTTGTCATCAAGACACACCCCTCATCAATTTTTCGTTTAGCTGACAGTCAATCAATCTACTCTTTGTCATAATCATGGTATCTTATTGATGTTAGATATTATCACCAATATTGTCCATCTTATCAGAAAGATGAAATAAGAGCTTTCGATAAAAAAAACCTCATCAATATAAGAATCGGCACCTTCTTATTCTGTTAAAACATTGTAATCTCATATAATACCTTATAAATGTATAACCCCATCCTAAAATAGGACAGGGTTAACATAAAGTTGATTCATTTTTGATAAAAAACACTTCACCGATCTTAAAACTTGCCAATAAGTCGTTTTGTACGGTTACTTCGTCATGAAGTTACTTCTGCACGATCTGAATAAGGTTTCCGCATGTATCGTCGAAGACAGCTATTGTGATTTTACCCATTTCTGTGGGCTCCATAGTAAACTTCACGCCTTTTTCCAGTAATCGTTTGTACTCGTTACGGATATCTGCAACGCCAAACATTGTTGCTGGGATGCCATCGGCAAATATCTTCTTTTGATACTCTTTGGCGGCGGGATGGTCATTTGGTTCGAGTAAAAGCTCAGTACCGTTCTGATCATTGGGAGAAACAAGCGTTATCCACCTAAATTCTCCGACTGGAACATCCTCCTTTTTTACAAACCCCAGCTTTTCTGAATAAAACTCCAGTGCCTTGTCTTGATCTTGTACGAATATACTGGTAACAACGATTTTCATATTGTTGCCTCCTTTGTTATTTGTAACGCATGGTGCTGTGCTAACAATCGGGTTGCACGCAAAACATCCCAAACATTCCTCAGAAAGTCCTGTTCTGAAATTATAAAATTACTCTATCCATCCTGTCAGTATGTGTTTAAGTGGTTCGTTGTTAAACATAAGTACTCGATATTTTCCCTTTCGTTTTGATTTTACGAGCCCTGCATCTTCTAATGTAGTAAGATGTTTAGCGATCGCCTGTCGCGAAATGGAAAGGTTGTGCTTCATAATGAGTCGGGCCGTAAGTTCATACAACGTCAGCTCGTTGCGTTCGGATAGTTCGTCTAGTATAAGCCGACGAGTCGAGTCGCCAAGCGCTTTGAAGATAGCGTCTTTGTCCCAATTCATATATCAAGTATAAGCAACTTTACGGTTGCTGTCAATAATAAGTAACCATAGAGTTGCGTAATAAAGGAATCATATCATGCAACCTTAACAAAGTCAGACCTGTTTCCTTTCGTCGCTTTTGAAGATTATTTTCAGTAAATTCAATTTGATCTGTCAATCCGCCCACCATACACTGCAAAAACCGCCAGTCTTGATACAAGACTGGCGGTTTTTGCAGTTAAGGAGGCAGGGTTTGTCCCCCTCCCCCTCCCCTTCAAATTAGATGTTGGTCTGTTTTACTGCTTTCTCAAATTCTGCCTCCATCTCATCCGTCGGCTTCGAGGTTAATAACGTAACGATGACAATCGCAATCGTACAGGCGATAAAGCCGGGAATCATCTCATAAATCTCATTGAAAGCTTCGATCTGATCCCAGATGATTACGGTAATGGCTCCAACCAATATACCAGCTAGCGCTCCCCACCTATTCATACGCTTCCAGTACAGGCTGAGCAAGATCACAGGGCCAAAGGCAGAACCAAACCCTGCCCACGCGTAGCCAACCAGGTTTAGAATGGTTTCATTCGGGTTAAATGCCAAATAAAGCGCAACCAATGCTACTCCCAACAGTGAGAGGCGTCCGGTCAATACCAACTCTTTGTCAGATGCCGAACGGCGGAAAAACGTCTTATAAAAATCTTCGGTTAGAGCACTGGCTGTAACCAACAATTGTGATGAAATCGTACTCATGATCGCAGCTAAGATTGCAGCCAACAAAAAGCCGGTGATCAATGGGTGGAATAAAACTTGTGAAAGGACAATAAATACGGTCTCAGGATTTTCCAACGACTGCGGGTATTGATTAAAGTAAGCGATTCCAACCAACCCGGTAAACATTGCCCCGACGATGGAGAAAATCATCCACCCCATCCCAATACGACGGGCTTTTTTCATTTCCTTAACCGAATCGATCGCCATAAACCGCACAACGATATGGGGTTGGCCAAAGTATCCCAAGCCCCAGGCCATTAGCGAAATAATACCAACAACACTGGTTCCTTTAAAGATATCCAACAATGCCGGATCGATCGAGTGAATCTCATCAAAGGTGGGGTTAATTCCTCCCGTCTGGGTGAAAGCGACGATGGGAACAAGAATCAGTGCAAGAAACATGATCGTGCCTTGTACAAAATCCGTCCAACTAACCGCGAGAAATCCACCGAATAAGGTATACAGGATGACAACACCAGCCGTAATCCATACTCCCCATCCATACTCCAGACCAAAAGTGCTTTTAAAAAGCTCGCCCCCGGAAACCATCCCTGATGACGTATAGAAAGTGAAAAAGATGACAATTACCAAGGCAGATACGATTCGTAGGCTTCCGGTGCTGTCTTTAAATCGGTTTTCAAAATAATCCGGAATTGTAATGGAGTTATTTGCTATTTCTGTATAAGTCCGAAGTCTGGGAGCTACATATAGCCAGTTTAGATACGCTCCTACAGTCAATCCAATCACAATCCAGCCACTACTCAATCCAGTGGCATACATCGCGCCGGGTAGTCCCATTAACAGCCAACCACTCATATCGGATGCCCCTGCGCTTAAGGCTGTAACAGCCGATCCGAGATTCCTTCCCCCAAGCATATAGTCAGAAAGATTGTGCGTCCGTTGATAGGCATAATAGCCGATGCCGAGCATAACGAGAAAATACATCGCAATTGCAATGATCAACTCATACTCCATGCGCCTTCCCTCCTATGATGAAAGATGAATGAAAGGCCGTGCCGTACAGCACGACCTCTTATGGTTAAAATCGTTCGGTGACCACTTTTGGCTGTACAAAGTTTAAGAGATAATCCTGCCCGCCCGCTTTTGAGTCGGTTCCAGACATATTGAATCCGCCAAAAGGCTGAACACCGACAAGCGCTCCCGTACATTTGCGGTTGAAATACAGATTTCCGCACATCATCCGCTTGCGCGCATATTCCAAGCGGCGACGATCTTGGCTGAACACACTTCCGGTAAGGCCGTACTCGGTATCATTATAAACATCGATCCCCTCTTCAAAGCTGGAGACCTTACAAATTGCAAGGACGGGCCCAAAGATTTCTTCCTGCATAATCCGGGAATGACGGGTGCAGTTTTCAAAGATGGTCGGTTCAATATAATATCCTTTGGAATCGTCAGCGCTTCCGCCCAAAAGCAAGTGAGCCTCTTTTTTGCCGATTTCGATGTAACTAGTTACTTTTTGGAATGACTTGTCGTCGATGACTGGTCCAACTGCATAGTTTTCCTCCGGTGCGCCCATTTTCAGTTTTTTCGTTTGAGCCACCACTTTTTCCACCAATTCGTCATAGACATCTTCATGAATAATAGCACGGGAACCGGCCGAACACTTTTGTCCCTGGAATCCGAATGCAGACGCCACAATTCCCTCTGCCGCAGCATCCAAGTCTGCGGTCTCATCCACTACGATTCCGTCTTTGCCGCCCAGCTCTGCCACGACGCGCTTTAGCCACCGCTGTCCATCAACTTTGCGATGTGCATACTCATCAATGTGATTCCCAGTCGCCTTCGATCCGGTAAAAGAGATAAAGCGAGTATCACGGTGACCCACCATCAGATCCCCGATTTCCTCCGGATGGCCAGGGATAAAGTTAATTACGCCACTGGGCAAATGGATTTCTTTCATGATTTCCACAAATTTTGCTGCCATGACGGAGGATTGCGGCGCAGGTTTCAGCAGTACCGTATTCCCCGTCACAATTGCAGAAGCGGTCATCCCCGTTATGATTGCCAGCGGGAAGTTCCACGGCGGAATGACAATCCCAACACCCAGCGGAATGTATTCTAAGCGATTGTCTTCCCCAGGATAAGGATGTAACTCCTGACCTTGGCCGAGGCGAATCGCTTGGTGTGCATAAAACTCAAGAAAATCAATTGCTTCAGCGACATCCGCATCCGCTTCCGCCCAATTTTTTCCTGATTCCAAAATTTGCCACGCGCATAGCTCATGCTTACGACGCCGCATAATGGCTGCCGCTTTCACCAAATACATGGCACGCTCCTCAAAAGAAGTGAATTGCCATGAATCAAATGCCTGGGTAGCAGCCTGGATCGCCTCTTTGATCATCGCAGCGTTCGCCTGACTGATATAACCGATCACTTCCTGATGTTTGGCCGGATTGACTGACTTTTCAAGCGTTTCGCTTTCAATATCCTTGCCGCCAATCCAAAGCGGATACGTTTGTTCCAGTTGGGATTTCACCTTTTGCAGTGCTTGGGTCATCTTTTGTTTGTTCTCTGGTAATGAATAATCCAAAAACGGTTCATTTTGAAAAGGGATCAGGGTCATGAATACATCCTCCTTTATCAGATAAACGTGAACCCAATAGATTCCACGCGTTATTTATTTATATAAACAAGATTCATGCCAATCCTTTGTTATCCTCCTGATTCCCCTACGATTACCCCTAAACAAGGATGGTTTTATAAGAAGAGCCAAGGATTCCGTCCATAATTGAACAACATTGTTTATCGATTGTTCAAGTGAATGTCTATGAGTGTTTAATTTGAGAGAGAACTAAAGCTCATATCGTTTTAAATAATGATAAAGCGTTCCACGGGAAATCCCCAACTCCTTTGCAGCTGCGGATTTATTGCCATATGTCTGATGTAGTACCCGTTTTAATTCTTCCTTGGATACATGTTTTCGACGGTGTTGGTTTAAAGCAGAAAGACTGGGTTTTAGCGTATAACTAGACTGAACATGGTCGATAGAGATCCCTGGTCGATCGACTCGGATCTCTTCTGGTAAATGCTCGATATGAGCCTGACCATCTACGGCCAGGATCACGAGCCGCTCCATCGTGTTTCGTAATTGCCGAACGTTTCCCAGCCATTCATACTGCATTAAATGAATCATCATCTCTGAACTTATTTCTGGTATAACCCGGTTATATTTCGCAGAAAACTCTCTCAAAAAGCGTTGCACCAAGAGTGGAATATCTTCCAGGCGCTCCCGCAAAGGTGGAATCCTTAGGTTGACGACATTTAATCGATAATAAAGATCCTCCCGAAATCGCCCCTGCCGCACTTCTTCAAGCAAGTTCCGGTTGGTCGCCGCAATGATTCGGATCGATACACGGACTGGTTTGTCAGCACCAATGGGATAAAAGCTTTTTTCCTCTAACACGCGCAATAACTTTACTTGCATCTCCAAAGGCATTTCGCCTACCTCATCCAGGAATAACGTTCCGCTATCCGTCAAGGCCAGCTTCCCTTCCCGTCCTTTTCGGTCAGCTCCCGTAAAGGAGCCAGGTACATATCCGAACAGTTCGCTCTCAAATAATGGAGCCGGGATCGCACCACAGTTGATGGCGATAAAAGGCCCGTCTGCACGCAAGCTGGAGTGATGAATGGCATGTGCAAACAATTCCTTTCCCACCCCTGAATCTCCGGTCAAGAGAATGTTGGCATCGGTTTTCGCCACTTTTTGCGCCATCTGGATGCTCTCTTGGATCGCGGCGCTTCTGCCGCAGATACGATCCCATAGCCGGTTATCTCGCTGTACAGCAAAACCTCCCCCCTCTTCATCCCCGTGGTTTGAACTCTGCATCAACTCGTGCCCCAACCTTACGATCTGCGTCACATCCCGTTCCGTTGAGATTGCACCTCTGATTTTTCCATTTTCGATAAGCGGAACGGTATGGATCAACACATGTAGATTCGGATTTGGCTCATGATAAGCGTTGCGGATGGGAACACCATCCGCCAACACACGCTGTACCATAAGGGACTTCCATGGAAAATCCAAGATCGATTTTCCGATAATTTCGTCAGCAGGTATTTCATAAAGCCGCTCTGCCGCTTTGTTCCAATAACGGACGATCGCTTTTTCATCCACAATGGTGACTGCTTCCTCCACGCTTTGCAATAAGGTGTTTAACAACAAGGTGTTAGACATTTTCTGCGCCATCCGACCATCCTCCATTGAAAGGATTGGAATCTCGCCATATACCGAACATTAATGAACACTTTTGTTTAAATTTTAATGCATTTTAACACACTTGTCCATTTCATCCCATGATCTCCTTTTATATCGAGAACTAGCCGATGGCATGATTATTGCTACTTATTTTTGTGAGTGATGGACTTTAATCGTGACGGAGGATGATCAGAATGGAAGCAATCATGCGAAATCTATTTTTAACCATGGCAAAAAGCCAAACCGCCAACCGCTTAGCCAAACGATATGGATTACGTTTTGGCGCGCAACGGTTTGTAGCTGGAGAATCGATCAAACATGCGGTTAAAACCACACAACAATTAAACGACCAAGGATTGAAAGTAACCTTGGATCACTTGGGTGAATCCGTCTATACCCGTGACGAGGCTGCACAGGCGACCGCTGATTGTATCCAGACGCTAGACGTTGTTAAGGAAGCGAATCTGGATATGTATTTATCCATTAAACTGACCCAATTGGGATTGGATATCGATGAGAACCTTTGCTATGATCATGCGAGAAAGATTGTATCACGGGCGGCAGAAAATGGTTATTTTGTCCGGATTGATATGGAAGATTACGCCCACAATGCGACAACATTTCGCTTGTTTCACAAACTCCACGCTGAATTCCCCAATCAGATCGGGTTGGCAATCCAAGCTTGTTTGCATAAAAGTAAACAAGATCTCGCTGAATTAGGAAAGAAGGGTGTCAATGTTCGCCTAGTAAAAGGTGCCTACAAGGAGTCCTCAGAAGTTGCCTTTCCTGATAAGACGGATGTGGACAAACAGTTTATCGACCTTCTTGAACAACATCTGACCAGTGGGAGTTTTACGGCCATTGCCACCCACGACGAAACCGTTATTCATCACATCAAACAATTTATAGAGAAACAGGATATCCCAAAAGAGCGATATGAGTTTCAGATGCTTTATGGCATTCGGACACAATTGCAACTGAATCTGGTGAAAGAAGGGTATCCTGTTCGTGTCTATGTGCCATTTGGGACCGATTGGTATGCCTATTTTATGCGGCGGTTAGCTGAGCGCCCCGCTAATGTCAGCTTTGTACTGCGATCGATGTTTAAGAAGTAAATGCTATATGATGAAAAACACCCGCTAAGGTTGCGGGTGTTTTTCCTAGAAATATAAATGGTTAAAATCACGCCGGCAGGATTCTCTCGCTCCCCTTCCCTTTTTTGCGCCATTGCCACAACAGGGTGATTGCAGCAACCAAAACCCCGATCAGGTCGGTTATCCAATTGGGTTGAATCAATAGTATCGCACATACGACCAAAGCGAGCCGCAATACAACCGACACCGGAGCGAATAGATATCCTTCTAAGGCAGTACCCAACATCAGCACGCCCAGGACAGCCGTAAGGATCACCATGATGCTTTCGCTCCAATCTGCATTTACTAACAGCAGCTGATCGGAATAGACAAACATAAAGGGTACGATAAATCCGGCTGCTGCCAATTTCAGGGCCTGTAGCCCTGTCTTCATCGGTTCTCCCCTTGAGATACCGGCAGCAGCGAATGCAGCCAGTGCAACGGGCGGGGTTATATTGGCAAAGATGCCGAAATAAAAGACAAACATATGCGCCACCAATGGCTCCACTCCCATCTGCAGTAAAGCGGGTGCAGCCATGGTGACGGTAATCACATAGGCGGGAATGGAGGGTACGCCCATTCCTAACACAATCGACGCCAGCATCGTAAATACTAAGGTAAGGAAGAGAGAGCCACCACCAAATTCAATAATGCCGCCAGCCAGATTAAGGCCAAAACCGGTAAGTGCAGCCACACCGACGATAATACCAACCACTGCACAAGCCATGGCTACACCTATTGTCGCCCGGGCCCCTGTCTCCAGGGCATCCAACAGATCACCAATCCCCATCCGGGTGGTTTTACGCAGAGACGCCACACCGATGGTAACTAAAATGGTCCAAAAAGCGGAGTACAAGATGGTGACACTGGAGAAAAACAAGAGATAAATCAAGAACAACAACGGAATCAAAAGATGCCCCCGCTCTTTCATCACATCTTTTACCCGGGGAATTTCCTTCTTTGGAATTCCTGTCAACCCTAAGCGCTCGGCGCGAAGGTGAACCTGTGTCAATACGCTCAGGTAAAATAGTAGTGCCGGCAACAACCCAGCCAAGGCGATTGTTCCATAACCGATGCCTAAGGTCTCAGCCATGATAAACGCCGCGGCTCCCATAATCGGTGGTAGCACCTGACCGCCTACGGATGCGCTGGCTTCCACGGCTCCGGCAAAATTGCGATCATAACCGATTTTTTTCATCAGCGGAATAGTAAACGCGCCGGTGGATACCACGTTGGCAATGGCCGAACCGTTGATGGAGCCCATAAATCCGCTGGATAAGACCGCCACTTTGGCCGGCCCACCCTTAGAAGAGCCCGCCAACGCCAAAGCCAAGTCATTAAAAAACTGACCCATCCCTGATTTGGCCAGAATCGAGCCAAACAGGATAAATAAGAAAATATAGGTGGCAGAGACACCGATAGCAGTGCCATAGATCCCCTCCAGCCCCATAAACATATAGGCAAGGGTATCCTCCCAGCTGTAGCCACGGTGAACAAAGGCGTCGATCGGAATCTCTCGCCCGTACACCCCATAAAGTACAAACAGAATCGCCAACACCGGCAATCCCCACCCGATGACACGCCGGGCACCCTCCAGCACCAACAGCACGGTGATGATGGAAAGCCATAGATCTATATCATTGTAAAGCGTTGTACCACGTTGAACCAAATCCGTATAATTAATAACAATATAGGCCCCCGTAACTAGACCAATACCAGCCAAAATCCCGTCAAACCACGTCAAACGATTGCGCGGACTTTTGCTGCGCATGGGATAGAGTAAAAACACCAGAGCCAGCATCACCGCCAGATGGACGGCGCGATGGGGATAGGTATTCAGAACGGGAAAGGCGGAGGTGTACAAATGGTATAACGATATTCCGATAGCTAGAACGCTAACCACCAACGCAGGCCAACGGGAGTCAAAAACCCGATATTTCGATTCCTTGTCGTACTTTTCCAAGACTGCTTGATTATCCGTTTGTACTTGGGGTGTTTTCATCGGGTTCACCTCCATCTTGAATCAGTAACCAAAAACGTGGGTATGTTTCGATCCGCACCTGTAGCGGTCGGTGATGCGCTACCCTTTGCTTTAGATTGAAAAGATGCCCCTCTACTTCTAACCGATACTCAGCTTTAGTAGAATAGCGAAAGATTAACGCGGGATCGGAGCGATCCATCCCGCGCATGATCACCCAGCCGTCGCGATTGACCACCTCTGCCGCCTCTACATCGACACCGGCGCCAAAGGATTTCACTCGTACTTCCCGCAACCAAAACTGTTTTTCACGGACCGTGTACTCTTCCACCCAGGGCGTTCGCTCAATGGAATGGATCCACGACAGACGTACCGTTTGACTTTCTTCTACCGGCACTCGAAAATAAACTTCTTCTGTTTCTACATCACGAACCTGTAACATATGCAATGGCCACAACAACCAAGCGCATCCCAGTAAAAGAACCATTCCCCCCATCCAAACGCGGAGCGATGAAAGCGAGAATATGAACAGCCTGCTTACTTTCCGATTTCCTTAAAGTATTTTTCCGCACCGGGATGAACGGGAATCGGGATGCTTTCCTGCGCGGTTTCCAGATTGATTTCCTCTGCCGCATGATGGGATTGATGAATCGGATCCAGGTTTTCAAACAAAGTTTTGGTCAATTGATAGACGCTTTCTTCGTCCATATCTTTTTTCACCACTAACAAATTCATAATGGTCGCAGTCGTAATCTCCTCTTTATTTCCGTACGTATCTTTTGGAATGACTCCCTCAGCATAGTAAGGATACAACTCTTGCAGTTTTTTCATCCCTTTCCCTTCGATAGGGACTACCTTTACTTTTTTGGTAGTACCCAAATCGGTAACGGATGGATTAGGAAGCCCCGAGGTGACAAAAGCCGCGTCCACAGTGCCGTTTTTAATGCCATCAATCGCTTCTGCATAAGAGAGAAAATCTTCTTTAAAATCATCATATGACAGATCATAAGCTTCCAAAATAGCCCGTGCATTTAACTCCACTCCGCTGTTGGGAGCACCAACGCCAACTCGTTTTCCCTTCAGGTCTTCCACTGTTTCGATCCCTGATCCTTCCGTCGTCACGATTTGCACAAAATTGGGATATAAGGATGCGATCGCCTGAAACGACTCCACCTTGCCGTCAAAGGGGTCCGCTCCTTCATAAGCCTGAGTGGCCGCATCTCCCATCACAATGGCCAGCTCCGCCCGATCCTTATCCAGTAGGTTGATATTTTCTACAGAAGCTCCCGTAGCCTGCACCGACGACTGAGCATCCAACTCCTGTTCATACAGCTTACCGAGTGCGGCGCCTAATGGATAATACACCCCGGATTGACCACCGGCAGCAATGGTTAGGAACAGCTTATCTCCCCCTCCCCCATCACTGCTACATGCCGCTAACGCCGGTGTTACGATCAACAGCAATACACAAACCCAAGCCCATCTTTTTTGCATCAACACAACCTCCCTATGATTGAAAACGCTATCATATCTTTTTATTATAATAAAGGAGATTCATCGCGGTAGCAATTGAAAGATTATGCCTTATTCAATTCTATCTGACCTGCACAAAAAAAAAGACATTCTAGAAGAGAATGCCTTTCGCTAAACCGATTATTCAACTACGCCCGATCACTCATAAGGTCGACTCTGATAAAAATAATTGGGTGATAAGATCTCATCCTCATACTCGTTGTGAAAAATATGGGTGGTTGCTGGTGATACCGGTGGGATCAGCCAAATCCAATCTCCGGTTACATCGCGACCGCCTTCCTCCTCCTTTCTTTCAAAGTGCTTAAATTGTTGAGCCGCCGTATGATGATCGACGATACTGACACCTGCGTTTTTATAGGAATGCAGTACGGCGATGTTGAGCTCGATCAGGGCTTTATCTTTCCAGAGGTTGGAGTTATTTTTGGTGGAGAGTCCCATGCCGGCTGCAACTTGGGGAAGGAGATCGTAGCGATCAGTGTCGGCTAGGTTGCGGGCACCGATCTCCGTTTCCATGTACCAACCGTTAAAAGGGGCGGCCGTGTACTGAATCCCACCAATCTCCAGTTGCATTTCGGAAATAATCGGAACTGCATACCACCTCAGATTAAACTCTTCAAACCAAGGATATTCCGGGTGATCAATGGGTACCTCCAACACCAGTGACTCGGGGATATGAAACCAACGGGGCTTTTGGTTTCTGACCTGGACGACAAGAGGTAACACATCAAAATCAGTCCCCTCTCCTTCCCACCCGAGCGCTTGGCACACGTTTGTAAATGGAATGGAGTGGGGATCCCCTACAATACCTTCTTCCGTCTCATATCCGGCATAACGGATTAGTTGATGATTCCAGATGCGCGTCTGTTGTGCGCCTTGGATCTTAGGCTTAAATATGGTGATCGTTGGCCTGATTTTACCGTTGTTGGTGGCGTAATCAATATGGCGGCAAAGAGCGTGAAAAATGTCCTCTTCTTTTCGCAGGTGACGGGCATCAAATACTTGTAAGGAGTTCCAGAACAGGCGACCGATGCAACGATTGCTGTTTCGCCAAGCCATTTTGGCACCGTGAGCTAACTCTTCAGATGTATGTATATAATGGCCGTTTCTTTCGATCTCTCGCCGAATTTCGAGTAGTCGTTTCTCCGCTTGAATTGCTGGTTTTCCTAGTTCTTGATAGCAACGACGAATGAAGCTTTCCGCTTCACTAAAAAGGTCTCGTCTCTTTTCAAATGGACTTCTCTGATATGTACCAAAGTATTTTCCGCTGCTGACAGGGCAAGATTGGTTGGAGTCACTCGTTTTACCCGCATAATCACAAGCAGATCTATCATCTTTTTTCTCTCTTTTAAGCGATGGATTGTTCCATGTGAACCTCTTTATTTCCACTGATGTACCCCCAATTCCAGCTTCAATGTTTCCTGAAGCAAAAGCAGATTAGTTGCTGCGGTGGTGGATCGTGGCTTCAAATGTTATAATTTCACTTCCTATTATATATGAAGCAAAAAGGCTTATAAACTTTATAGATTAAATGCCTTTTTTACCTGTATCACCACAATAGCACAATCGGATCATTGAAAAAGAGTAAGAATACCAAAATAAAACCCTGGCTCATCTTTACCAGGGTTTCTAGCGATGATAATTACCGAGACATAAACCCACCTTCGGAGTGAAGAATCTGACCGGTGATCCAGGATGCCTCCTCACTGGCAAGGAAAGCGACCAAACGAGCAGCATCCTTCGGTTCTCCCAAACGGCCAAAGGGAAAATAGGGCAATAGTTCACGCCGAATCTCCGGCGTTACCCATCCTGTATCGGTTGGACCAGGATTGACTGCATTGACGGTAATTCCTTTCGCAGCCACTTCTGCTGCCAGTGTACGAGTAAAAGCATCAATCCCCCCTTTGGTGGCGGCATAGGCGATCTCGCCAGGCATCCCTCCTAATGATTGGCCTGATGTCATCGAGATAATGCGCCCTCCTATGTTTTCGGGGCAACGATCGGCAAATGCTGCTGATAACAACAAGGGCGCACGCAAATTCACCGCATAATGTTGATCCAAAATTTCCGGGGTTAATGCTTGGTAGTTGATATCTCGCAGGGAATAAGTAGCATTGTTGACCAAAACCTGAAGGGTTCCTCCCTCCGACGCCCACTCCAGGATGGAATCGATTGACTCGGTTTGGGAAAGGTCAAATGCTCTTGCTTCTGCATTAACTCCATATTCCTGTAAAGCTTCTACAGCGGCAGTAGCCTCCTCCCTTTCTTCCAGAGGCCAATAAGTAAACCGAATATCCATTCCACGCTGGGCCAATTCCCGACAGATCGCTGCTCCGATTCCATTTGTTCTTCCTGCTCCAGTTACAAGTGCACGTCGTTTCCCTTGCATCACGTGGTACCCCCTTCCGGGCGGTTGACTCGTTGTCGTTCATCCCGCCATTGAAAGAATGCAGCTTCCAGCAGCCGCTCCGTATCAGCCGTATCCGAAGTGCGTCCAGGAAAGAGATTGGCAAAAATGATTTGAGCCAGTTCTATTCGACGTTCAGGAAATAGCTCATCCCGGCGCGACAAAAATTCTGCCACCTGCAGCCAGCGGGAATCGGGAATTCGACTCAATTTTTCCCCTTGAAAGAAGGGTTTTTTCTCACGGGTGTATAGGGGGCGTACTCGTGGCAGCCTGCTTTCTTCTTCTTGCCTAACCACAATCGTACCGGCGGCCAAATCCCCTAACCGTTTGGCATGCGAGTTGATAAATACGGCACTGATCCCGACGACATATAAAAGAGGTAAACTATCCACTACGCGCAGTACATTACGCAAGAAAATGGCGAAAAAGCCGGGCGCGGTACCACGGTCGGTCACTACTCGAATCCCGAGTACTTTTTTGCCCAAGGTTTGGCCATGAAAAAACGTCTCCATCAGAATATAGTAGAGTTGTGGTATAAATACCGCGAGTACAAATCCGATCCCGGCGATAATGGACATCCATAGTGGTGATCCCATGCTTTCTAATAAAGCGAAAAATAAAAGAGCGATATATCCCAAAACTCCCAATACAAAGCTGAGTATCATCCAATCCAATAGCAATGCCAAAATGCGTGTGCCCAATCCCGCTGCAGTAAAACGGAGACTCACAAATTCCGGAGTGGAAACCTGTATTTCCTGCTTCATCGATTGATCTCTCCTTCTACCCGCAGCCACCATCCGTGGTACAATAAAGCGGGAGGTGACTGATGGGATGTCCGTTCAACCCCAACATCGTTTAAGTCTATTCATTCAAAAACATCAAGCAACATGGAACCGCTTGGAATCGTTGATCGAGCTGGCCAAGGACCGCCGCATCACCAAACAAAACTTGGACGAATTGGGTCATACATACCGACGTGTAAGCGCTCATTTGGCTTATGCCCAAACGTATTTCCCCGAACATCCAGTAACCCGTCATTTAAACACCTTAACCGCCCGTGGTCATCAAGCCGTCTATGCCGCCAGCACCAAAAGTGATGGCATGGGAATGATTCGCTTTTTTTCTTCAGGCTTTCCCGCACTCTTCCATGAACGCTCCCTCTTTTTTCTGATCGCCATGCTGATATTTACCGCAGGCGGCTTATGGGCCTTCGGTGCCACCATCATCGATGAGCGGAATGCCTTAGCTTTTCTTCCACCTGAGATGGTAGAAGGCATTGATCCGGCCGCTTCCACTGATGTAGAAAACCGGGAGCAATGGGATCACGCGGTCACCTCAGGAGCGATTATGCAAAACAACATTAAGGTGGCATTTCTCTGTTTTGCATTGGGGGCACTGCTAGGCATCGGCACCTTATGGGTGTTGTTTATGAACGGGATGCTGATCGGCGCTTTGGCGGCTCTCTTTCATCGAGCTGGCGAATCGTACGGTTTTTGGGCCTTGATCTGGCCCCATGGAGTATTGGAACTTGCCGCTATTTTTATCGCTGGTGCTGCTGGGCTTTCCTTGGCTTGGTCGTTCTGGGTACCCGGTGAGTTAACGCGAATCGAATCCTTTAAACGGGAAGCGAAAGTAACCGGACAGTTGGTCGTCGGCGTTATTCCGTTGTTTGTCATCGCCGCCCTGATCGAAGGGTTTATCACCCCTGCACCTTGGCCGCATTGGACTAAATATATGGTGGCGTTAATCACCTTGGTAGCATTAATCTTGTACTTCGGTCGTTCATTAATAACGGTATTTTCCCGAAACCAAGCCAACCCGGGGGCTTCCCAACAGTAAGCACCAGGTAGTGTAGCTACGCTTTTTCATTGTATCACAGCAGGATCAACCTGAATGAGTCTACAACAAAAAACCGGCTGCTCATGCCGGTTTTTTGTCGTTTCAATTATAAACCGATATCTGATGCCGCGTTTTCATTAAATAATTCCCCGTCCCGTATATACCTTCGTACCATTCCGGTTGATTTGTGGCGCGTCTGTTTCATAATCGCCCGTTCGTCTTTCCCCGCCATAGCAGCAGAGGTTGCGATACCGGAACGAAGGCTATGGCCGGCAAATCGTGTTGGATCCAATCCTACCTGCTGCACGGCTTTTTTTACGATTAAAGCGACAGAGCGATCCGTAAGCCGCCGATTGCGCACTTGGCTATGCCGGTTAATCGGGCGAAAGACAGGCCCGCCGCTAATACCGGCCTCTGTCAACCACGCTTCCAGCGACCGTACCGGGCATGTTTCCGGACGGGACCCGCGGGGAATCCCTACCTTCTCTCCTCGTCCATCCTGATCGGTCTTGGATCGACGTAGCAGAATCACCACTCCCCGCGGAACGGTTTTTACATCCTCGCGATTAATCGAGACCAACTCTGAACGGCGGAATCCACCGGCAAATCCGACCAATAGAAGCGCCCGATCCCGTTTTCCCGTTAACGTGTCGGGCAATGATTCTACAATTAGCCGCAAGTCCTCAACCAAAATCGGATCTTTTCCTTCCTGATAGGTTCCCTTTGTCCGACGGATTCCCGCCCATACGGTTCGTACCAGATATCCGTTTGTGGGGGAATCGTGTCCTGCTGCCTGATGGGCCTGACTAATCGCTGACAAGCGCCGCTGCAAGGTAGAGGTTTTACGGCGGTCTGCAAGATCCGTCAGATAGAGGGCGACGGTCTGCGGATCGGCTGGGAGTGGTGACAAGTTGCGCTGTTCACACCAGGCGGAGAAATCTTCCCAATCCGCACGATAACTTTTTGCAGTGTTGGCCGCTTTGGAATGGCGGCTGTAATCCTTTGCTTTTTTTAACACTTCTTGAAATTCAGTGGAGAGATCGTTTTGTTGTCTTGTTGGGTATTCCATGGCTCCTCCCTCCGCTATCGTTCGTATTCTTTTAATAGAAATAGGTGCCTTCTCATTTTAACATCAAACGGAACCTTTGTTCTTAAATAAGTGAAACTTTATCATGGACGTAAAAAATCGCTACCACGCTCAAGGTGGTAGCGATTTTTTATCACTTTGCAGCTACTTGCTTACACCAATCAGGTGCATGGAGGCCGTGTTTTTGACTGATACGGAGTAGGCGTGGTGCCAGTTTTTCCTCTAGATCGGGGCGGACCATTCGTATGTAGCTGGCATATCCTTTGATATAATCCCAGAAGTGAGGGTGATTGTGCCGGTTCTCCTGTTCTAGGCCGTTTTTTTCTACACTGTACAATAAAGCGCGAAACGCTCGCAGATCCTTGCGCCGGATGTTTGGTTTTTGATTGACAACGATCCCGGTGATGTTTTGTCGATTGGAAGCGCGTAATATCCGCGTCTTTTCCTCATTTACCGCAAATCCTTCAAAGCGGATAATATCGCGAGAAGTATTGATGATCGCTCCAATCTCATTCAATCCGTCTTCCCCACAGGAGAAAGCGAGATCATCCGCATAGCGGGTATAATGAAAACCGTGCTTTTCTGCCAGCCCTCGTAAACGCTGATCCAGGCGGCGGCAGATCAGATTAGAAAGAGCCGGACTGGTGCAGGCGCCTTGAGGAAGTTGACGTTCATCCATCGCCACATAATAACGGGTGCCGTTGAATTGTATTTCTTTTCGTGGCGGCTCCGTACAAAGTAAGGCGAATATGGTGCTAACGGCTTCACTATATCCAAGGTAATGGAAAAATCCCTTTACCCGGCGAAAACGGATGGTAGGAAAGAAATCTTTGAGATCCATTTTAACGACAGCCGCTTGTTGTAGATGGGGCTCAGCATGATCCAATGTGCTTTTCCCGGAAACAAAGCCGCGGGCAGCTGGATGAACAGTCAAGGCATCGAGAATATGGGTTTTTACCCATTGTTGGGCGGCGCGCAATGACTTTTTGGGGGCCGATATTTCCCGGCGGCCACCGCTTTTCTTAGGGATTGTAAAGCGTTGATAGTGGTTAAGGGTAGCCGTTTTCCGATGATAGGTTAGCCACTTAAGGCGGCCCACTGGGATCTCCATCGCTTCTGCCAATTCGAGTGAAGAGCGAATCAGCGGAAGGTTATTCTCTATCAGTTTCGCTTCATCGTATACCGTCGACTGCAACCCACCAGACACTCCGCGGCCAGCATGGATCACATGGGTTTGCTTGTGTGCTTGCCAGCGCTGTGCCGCCTCGGCCTGCTCCCGCTCGCGACGAGCTTTTCGTTCTGCCCGTTTACGCTTGCTCTCTTCAATGCGCTTTTTTCTTGCAATCTTTAGCAACTCATTGAGATTGGACAGCTTGGCGCTTTCCGCTTTTAGCTTATTCAGCTCTTTTAAGAGTTGCTGGTATTCTTCGTCTTCGGTTGCTTGTTGGCGCTGCTCTTCTGAAGATAATTCATCGTTGCTCCAAAATCCTAAGCGGATCATTTCCTCGCGAATGGTATTGTCCCGGCCCTGGCTGCGTACCTTAGCGATCCACTCTTCCCGCGTCAGTGGGCCCGCCTCCTGCTTGATATCCTCTTCCGCCATGATTTTCCCTCCTTTATTGCATTCGATACAAGGACATTGCGGCAATGATGTGTTCACAGGGTCCCTGCATCAAACGATTTTGTTTATAGAACCAGCAATCGCAGGAGGCGTGAACGATTCGGCCGTCCCGGTCCAAAGTGGCCGCCGGTTGAAAAGATCGGTTTTTCCCCTTCGCTTTCCCCTTCAACTCAACGCCACCTTCTGCCGTAGGGATACTGGAATCCAGCGATACCCGCCCCTCTTGAATCCATTGTTCCGCTTCTTCTTCCCGGGGATTGGCATACTTCAATTGCTCTATCGGCAAGGGATCACGGGTCAACTCCCGCAGACGGTAGCGGCTGATCTCCAGATCAAACATCACCCTGCCCGCGCTACACAGCTGCCGCAAGGCCGCCTGGACAGTGGATAAAAAGAGATTGGTTTCCTGTGCCAACTCCTCTGCAGTAGCCGTCTTTTTCCGTTTCAACCGCGAAAAGACCAGCGCGCTTTGATCAGGAGTCGCCTCTCCACCGCTGCCCATCATTAAATCGAAATTGGCAGCACCAGCCCAGTCATTGCGCGTCCAGCCGGAAAGGCCGAGGGTAAAACTCAAAGTCCCCAGGTCGACCACAAAGAAGCTGGGCATACCGGTTCCCAACAAATGAACGGTCACTTTGTCGGCCAAAGGTAATAGCCGTTCCAACAGAAACAGGCGTCTTCTCCCCCAGGTTCGGATTTCCTTCTCTTCCTCACCGGTATAGACGGAGCCGGCGAAGGTCATTTCCTCGTTCCAGGGTTGAATCACCAGCTTAACTGGTTGTCCCGGCTTCAAAATGTATCGCAGCGAGCGCGGGCTGTGCCGTTCTTTGTTGCGGCGCAGGAAGGTACATACATTATAGATGTCAATCGGCTTGACATCGAAGGAATCAGTAGGCATACCCATCGCGGACTGCACCTGTAAAAAGCCGCGAATCCAACTGACGGGGACATCGATTTTTTTCTCTTTGTATACTTCTCGCCCTTCCGTCGCCACTTCAAACCCCGTAGGATCCACCTGGAATTCGGTAGGACGATAGGTGCGAATCCGTTTAATCTCATCCAGGAGATTATCGGAGAAATCGATATTGGTCGTCCCATATTGGAATTCCTTTACATCGTCAAACAACTCCGAATGAACAGCCAATCGCCCATAGGAGGATTCATCCAATGAAAATGCCTCAAAAAAGACTTGATCCGGCGCAACCGTAATGACAGGGTCCAACACCCACCACGCATCCGGGCTATTCTTATAAAGCCAGTTGAAATACTGTTGTTGCGCTTGATAAAAGCTGCCCATCCGTTCATTGCGCAATCGATTTAGTTCCTTAAGCCGCTCCTGCACATGCTTGATCTTTTCCCCGATGGCTTCCTTTTCCCCTATCGCATCGGCGATATCCAGCATGTATTGTTCCTGTACCCATGCCTGGTAAGCGCTGTGATCCCGCGGTTTATAGTTGAGATCCGATACGACCACGTCTCTAAGAGCGATCATGGCATCGCGGTAGCGGATGGGATCTTTGATCTTCCCTTGAAAATAAGTGGGCTCCCGCCCCAAGTCCGGGGCGAAATCGACCAGTGTCCGACCATCCGCATGGCTGATACCGCTGGATTTGGCGTACGATTGTAGAAATTGCACAATTATCCCTCCTTCTCTTCACGCTTAAGCTAAAATCGTCACTGGCGACTGCAAATCAGGATAACGGTCTTGAATCCGTGTAATAGCAAGCAACACTCGTTCAAAATCTTGTCGGCCAAAGTTATGGGAAACGTCCGCCAATAGGGGCACAATCACTTCCGCGTTTTCCCTGCTCTCTTCTCCAAGCGGCAATAATAGGTCCAGTGCCATCTCCTTCGCTTTCCGCCCTCCGTGAACGCGGAACAGCACGGTGCGGAAAAAGAGTTCCATCCGCTGAAGAGATTCCGGCCTCCATGTCATCCGACTGGCCAATTGCAGCGCATACTCTTGCACTTGCAGATGAGGGCTTTCAGCAGCGCGAAACATCAATTCTGACAGATCAAGCCGGTGTTCATGGGCTTGGACCAATGTCATCGCCAACTGCTGCACATCCGAGCGGGCGGTATCCAGTAAGCCATAAATGAGATCAGGGGAGATCGCTTCCGCAGGTCGGGCCTCCAACTGATCGAATACCCAGTTGCGAGTGTCGTCCCAGTCGGTTTCAGCCAGGTTGACCCATAGATCATCCGTTAACCGATGGTGTTCCCGCGGGATCATATTGCGCACTTCTTCTCGCACTCGTGCAAGCGGGCAATGGGCCAACTGCAACAATTGTCCTGCAGTCAGATTCCTCGGCTCTGGATCGGTCAACAAGAACAGGCGTTCACCCAATTCCCGTAACTCAGCCTGGTCGCTTTCAATCAGCCGTAACACTTTTTCAAAGGGGATATCGGCCAATTCGTCAAAAAACAATCCTCCCAAGAGGTCATCACGAATATACCCCTTGACGTCATCTGGAAGGTCGGAACGAAGCATACGAATCCACATCTCTTGCAGAAACTCCGGCAACAATGGTACCATCCACAATCGCCGCTCCCGGAAAAACTGGGTTGTAAACGCCTGGTGGTCTTCGCCGGGAATTGAAGCGATCTCAGCTAATATCGCTCCATTCAATTCCAAAGCGACAAAATGCTCCGACAGTATCCCTCGTGCTGCCTCTTGGATCGATCCGTGTCCACAGCTTAAAAAAGGCAACAACTGTGCTCCAGTTAGGGGGTGCTTGGAGATGTCGAGCTGCTCTAGCAGAGAAGCTGCCAATTCCAATAAAGCGGGATGATCGCTTTCTACCATTTCTTTCACGAGATCGATAGTGGTAATTTCCGATAAGACATGAGCGAAAGCGTTTTGGGTCAGCTCTACCCAGTCTTTGATCGTTTGTGGATCCGTTATTTTTTTTGTGCGTAAATCGGCGATAAAGCGTTGCAGCAGTTGAATGACATGCTCGTTACTCCAGCGATCGCGATACTGATGGATAAACCAGGTGGCCCCTTTCCGGATCGCCGGATCTTGATGGGTAGAAAAGGACATCCAGGCATCAAAATCCGGCGCTTGTAAATCGGGATGCGTCAAGCGGTCCAGAATGAGCGAAGTGGCCCATTTTCTTCGGGTGTAATGTTCCGACGAAGATAACAAGTCTTGCAGCTGCTCTAGAGAGATCTTTTGCAAATAAGAGGGATTACCTTGGATGAGCGCCCGTGCCGCAAACTGGATCACCGGGCCTGCCTTTCCTTCCAAAAACAGCCGCCGCAATTGGTCTGGATGATGATCCCACAATTCCGGAAAAGCTTCTTCCCGCTCTTCGGTCCAAGCGAGGGGATCGGGGGATTCTGCGGTGGCAGCCTTCCAGGTTTGACTACCTTTATAGACGAAGCGGGAGCTATTGTGGAAGAGGATATGGTTAAACAGCCATAAATGCGAAAAATCCCGATAGTTTTTAGAATCCATATCCCAGCGTTTGATGCCATTTTTGCTTTCATAGCATAACAAAGCTTCCGTCGCCAACCGAACATAGTCGGGAGAGCCCTTTTCCCCTAGGTCTCGCAACGTGCGCCAGCTACGGCGGCGGAGGTAGTGATGAGTCTTAGGGGAGTAAAATCGTTTGGAGGGGTCAAGGCTTTGAGGAAGATACCAGCCAAATTGTTTCTCTACATCAAAGCGATAAGCCAACACCGACCATATTTTTTCATCTTTCCGCTGTTCCGCCAGCTTATAAATCCCTTTAACATAGCGGAAAAAGACATGGCTAAACGGGATGAATTTCTCCCAATAACGCCCAGACCAGTATGATCTGTACTGCCAATGGTTAATCCAATAGTAGCGATCTTTATTCTCCACTAGATTTTCAGCCATTCTTCTAATCTCACCATCGGATGCATACTCCAACAACGTCCGTACTGCCTCTTTGGCCAAGGGTTCTTTTCGCAGATACAGCGTCCACAACCAAGAACCGTCATTTGTGTCTACAGCGGGGTTTGGTTCAATCCGCTCATACCGACGAGTTTCGCGATTGTATCGCTGGACGGTTACTGTAAATCCAACTGCGAATCTTTTTAGCTCTTGAATAAACGCAGGATCATTGTTGCGCAGAAGCTTCTCCAACTCTGGCGGCAACTGCGCTTTCGGCTTCTGTTCCCGCCACCAGGTAACTTGTTGTTGGTATTCCCGCTTGGCACGGTTAACGTGAACCAACTTTGATGAATCTCCCAATCACTCATCCCTCCTTTGAATGAAAAAGGGCCCGACCCTTTGCAAGGCCAGGCCGGAAATCGACTTCGTCCACTACAACTCATAGGAGCTGGCTTCGCCACTGAACAGGCCTGCGGGGTGGTGCACCCCTTTGGCTGCGGCTTCGCCTGACTAGGCGGCCACAAGGGGTGCACCACCCCGCATTAGGCCTGCCAAGTCGCGCGGAGCCGGGTGATGAATGTGACACATCACGGCATGTATGGCGGTACACCATACAATTAGCTGGACAAAGCAGAATTCGTATGTATGTTCCCATTTTAAAATAGGAACATTAGTCTGTCAATGGATAATAGAAATATTTTTTGATTTTATGCTAGATCTTACATCGTCTTTAGTATGTTGCCGTCTGAGAGTCCGCAGATTTAGTCGTGGAATGAAAGACGGTATTGCTTGAAACCCTCCTTCTGGAGATAGAAGAGCAATGCATCTTTGCAATTGATGAATCGCCCACCCTTGAATGAAAAAGGGCCCGACCTTTTGCAAGGCCAGGCCGGAAATCGACTTCGTCCACTACAACTCATAGGAGCTGGCTTCGCCACTGAACAGGCCTGCGGGGATACCCCCCTTTTTGGCCGTAGCTACGCTTGACTAGTAGGCGAAAAAGGGGGGTATCCCCGCATTAGGCCTGCCAAGTCGCGCGGAGCCGGGTGATGAATGTGACACATCACGGCATGTGCGGCGGTACACCGCACAATCAGCTAGACAAAGTAGAATTCGTATGTATGTTCTTATAATAAAATAGGAATATTAGTCTGTCAATAGATAATAGATGTATTTTTGATTTTCTTCTGGATATCACGTAGACTCCCTTTGTTTGTAAATAAACGCTCAAATGACTGTAGCTATGGTAAACTAAAACCGATTATGACAAGGAGGGCTTTCTATGTTTCGTTTTTTTAATCGGGTTCGTACACTGGTTTCTGCTGAACTAAACTCCGCATTGGATAAAGCGGAAGATCCAGTCAAAATGTTGGATCAATATATGATCGACATGGGGAAAGATATCGCTGAAGTGGAAGCGGCAGTAGCTAACCAGATCGCCAATGAAAAAATGTTGGAGAAAAAGTTAAATGACGCGCAGACACTTGTAGAAAAGCGGGAACAACAGGCGATCCACGCCCTTGAAGCCGGTGAGGAAGATTTAGCACGTAGGCTGTTGGAAGATAAGCAAAACCATCAGCAACAAGTAGATACACTACAAGCTTCTTATGAAGAAGCCCAATCGTTGTCGGAGGAATTACGAGGCAAGTTACAAGAGATGAAAGATGAATATCAACAGATGAAATTGAAGAAAGATGCACTACAAGCACGTGCCGTCAGTGCCAAAACAAGAACAAAAGTAAACCGAACACTTTCCGATGTGAACCATGGTAGCGCCCGTGACGGCTTTAACAAAATGGAAGAGAAAGTACTGCAATATGAAGCAGAAGCAGAAACCTCCGAGGATATGCGCAGTGCCAACCGCTCCCTTGATGATGAAGTGAAAAGCCTCACCTCTTCTAACAAAGTAGACGATGAGTTAGCAGCGTTAAAGGCTCGGTTGAATAAAGAGTGAATCTTCTCGAAAATCCGTTCATCAAACTGCATGGGAGAGAGGGGTGATTGAGTTGGAATCGATTGTGTTATCAGTCGGTGGATTACTTCTCGTTTTTTTCGCTATTTATTATGGTTTGCTCGAAAAACGACTCAATCAAATCAAGCGACAAGTAGAGCGGAATCACTATTTGCTTCGTGAAATCGCCAAAAAATTAGATGTAGGTGAAGAAGAACAGAATCAAAAGGTTGTGGAACTTCTTGCGCAGGGGAAGAAAATCGAGGCAATC
This sequence comes from Desmospora activa DSM 45169, assembly GCF_003046315.1. Classification (NCBI taxonomy): domain Bacteria; kingdom Bacillati; phylum Bacillota; class Bacilli; order Caryophanales; family Thermoactinomycetaceae; genus Desmospora; species Desmospora activa. The sequence continues at coordinate 1,377,673 of NZ_PZZP01000001.1, forward strand.
AAAGAGGCAAGGATGCTCTATCCCCACTTTGGCTTAAAAGAAGCAAAAGAATATGTGGATGCAATGGAAAAACAACATAAAGGGCTCTAATTTAACACAAAAATGACTCAGGAACCGCTTTTGTGGCTTCCGAGTCATTTTTGTGTTTATACCGATCAATATAAGTGATTCACCACTTTGCCCCTCCTCCTTTTGAGTTAGAATTGCCCCAGCTTGCTCCCGCTCCTTTCGTTGAAGAGTTACGCAAGCGATCTCGTTGTTTTTGTTGTTGTATCCTGCGATACTCCTTTTCCATCTCCCGGATGATGCCTTTGGCATGGCGGATATCGGCCATCGCTTCCGCATAGGAACCGTTATCGATCGCGATTTGAACCGTATCGGTCGAGCGCTTAAAATCCCGACGATAGCTGTGCATCGTCAATCCACCCGACATGCCGAAGGAACGATAGGATTCTTGCACCTTTTCCAACTCTGCGGTAGCTTGCTTCTTTTGTTTTCGCCATTGGCTTACTTCCCGCTTTAATTGGAGCGCATCTCGCTCAAGCTGCTTGCTTTCTGTTTCCAAATCGTGGATATTTAGCGGGGGTTGTTTGATCTGGACATCGATCTCGTTTAATTGCTGTTGCACATCAACTACGGTTACAGTAGCCGCCGCTATCGGCAGCTGTTCCGCTTCAGCCGTTTTCACGGATTTGTTCAGATTATCCGCTGCAGTTTGCACCCGTTGTTTGATATTAGACAATTGTTGTTGCAACTGGTCGTATCGACCAAAACATTCCCTATGCTCTTGTTTATACTGGCGAAATACCTGTTTTGCCTCGTTCATGCGCTGCCCTGCCCGATGATATTGTTGCACATTGACGGCGAGATCCTCCTCGATCGTAAACAGGCGTTTCTTTATATCGTGAGCATGCTCGATCATTTTTTGGTATCGATTCGGAAGATCGTCAAAATGAAGCCCTTCAAACATGGGTTGCAATCGTTCCATCTGCTCTGCAAACAGCTGATCCAATTCCTCCGTTGCCGGAATGGTGGAGCGAATCTGATTCATTTCCACCGCTGTCCCGTCTCGCAACTCCAACAGTTGATCCACTGTGCGCTGCCCTTTTTGCAGGAGTTGTTGAAACTGATCGTATTGCTCCTGAAACCCGGGAACATCCCCTTGCCAAAAATGCTCGCGAATACCTGCAATATAATCGACGGCATCATTCACAGATTGATATGGGTCGGCGTCCGGGAGCAACAAGTTTTCATCTTTTACCTGTTGGTCGATGTCAGTCCATACTTGTTGCTGTATCTTTTCCAACGTATGAACCGCTTCTTCATGCTTCGCCATCGTTTGAATGTCTTTTTCCAGCTGATTGATTTGTTTCTCCGCTTTTTCGGCATAATGGTGGCTGGCCACATAGTCGAGGGAGTGATCGTGTTTTTCCGCTTGTTCCAGTAAATTATTCGCTTCTTCATAGCAGTGTTGCAATTGCTGTAACGGCCATTCTTTCTCTTGTTGCCAGGATGTGACTTGTTGGTGGATCGATTGTAGACGGCTTTTTCCCTGCTTCAAATTGGCTGACACTTCTTTTTCCAATTGCTTCAGTTCATCGATCCGCGCTTTCAATTCGTTAAAACGCCCTTTTGTTTCCTTTAACTTCGAATTGATCTTCTTTAGCATTTTTTTCATCTGTTTTCTTTTAAACAATCGAATCGGATAATGAAGACTACCCCGATATGCCTTCACCTCTTCAATTAACGACCATAACCCGTTTTTGATGGCGTCCAAGTTTTCGGATGTTTTTCCAGCACTCAGTTTGATACGCTCATCCACTTCGTTATAGGGAGCGTACAACGATTGCTCCAGCGTTGCCCATTTGTTGGAGAGATCGCGGAAACGGCGCCGCTCTAAGATGATGTGATACACTTGGTGACCTAAGGTGACCGGAAACGAGAGAACGACGACTATGGCGCCAACAATAACGAATAGTGTCTCTTTGGAAAAAGTAGAAGCACTGGAGAAAATCGAACCAAAGAATGATCCCTCAATTTGTTGTACCACCTCTTTGACGCCGCCGCTGAAGTCACCCCTTTGCGCATATGCCGGAAAAGAAGATGTCACCTCCTCAATCTTCCTCTGATCAATGCGATCATTCCGTGTCGATATGTAGATCTCTTGCTCTTCTTTCGCCAATACGATTAAGACTGCACCCTGCGGTAGTGATCGTAGCTCATCATCTGCAAAACGGGCAATGTTTTCTCCATTTAAGTCCGGAACCGTTTTCAGATAGTAAGCATAAGACTGATCGTTAAACAGCTGCTGTAACTCTTGTATCTCTTGATTAGTAAAGAATTCCCCTTCATCGACGATACGGTCGCCTGGTGCTGCGTGTCCTATGGGAGTGCTCAAGAGAAAAATGGATAAAAAAGCGAAAAAAACAGCAATAATCGGTTTTTGTTTCACGTTTACTCCTCCTTTGCAATCGCCTCCCCCAACTATAAACCTTTCCTAACATAGGATTGTCAGCAATGTCAAATTATTTTTCTGAAATGGAAACCAGACAGCCAAAAAGAAAGAAAAGAGCTTCCGTGGATCACGGAAACCCAGGCGCGAAGTTGTTAAGGCATAAAGCCTTCTTGACTCACAAAAATTCGCTCAAAAGATCGGTGCTTGACGATATTCCAAACCGGTATCGCGTCATCTCGATTCGACTGCGATAATCGGTTTCCTCATCGTACCTGTCAATGATTTCTTGACATTGGTGGCGGCTCAACAAAGGTGGGAGTTTCACGTACCCCTGCTTGTTCAGTGATTGGTGAATGGTATTCCAATCCTATGTCGCAAAATCCGCTCCGATCGATCAATCATTTGTCACACCTTCTAAGCGCAATAAATGTTTTTTCATTTCCAAACCGCCACGATAGCCTGTCAATGTACCATTTTTTCCGATCACCCGGTGGCATGGAACGGATATGAGGACGGGGTTGGCTCCGATCGCGGCTCCAACGGCCCGGACGGCTTGGGGCTTTTCAATCAGCTCCGCAATTTGCGAATACGTAACCGTTTTCCCATACGGGATTTGATTAAGGGCATTCCATATCGCCTGTTGGAAGCTCGTACCTTGAATATCAACTGGAAACGAAAACGATTGGCGTTTGCCTTGAAAATACTCAGCCAATTCCATTTGATAAGGCTGTAACCTTTCATCATTACGTACAAGTTCAAACTGCGGGAAACGATTGTTAACCCAATCCGTCAGTTCTGCAAAAGGCTTGTTGGGGGAACCGACGTAACAAAGTCCCCTAGATGTTGCGGCCATATATAATTTCCAGTTATCGTATTCAAATAGCGACCAATAAATCGGTTGCTTATGGGTGTCGTTCATGAGTAAATTTCTCTGTGCCATGCGGTCACCTCCACAGGCAGTATACCCCAATTCATGGGTAGTTGAGCGTGTTTTGGAATGTAAGAGCAAGATAACAAAATTCTGGCCATCCGTTTTATGATAAAACTGTGTACGTACAAGGAACGTACCCTTTGGGAGGATCAAGATGAAAACCAACATAGAAACTCATGGTACACCCCCTATTTCATCGGGGTGAAAACGATGGAGATTTATTGTTTCCCATGGTGCAAAGGTAACAGGGATATGCTATACAACTTCTTCCCAAAGGGATGGAAATAGACCGAAACGCGAAATGAAGGGATCCGGATACCAAAATCACAAAAACCACCGGCTTCAAACGGTGGTTTTTGTGATTTAAATTCGATTATAATCCCCTTGCCATTCTTGGATTAATTTCTTGATTTGTTCTCCTGTCAAGTTGTCTTCAGCGGCCCGCTTACACAGTTCAGGAAACTCTGCATCGCTAGCGAACCGCAATCCAACGATTTGCTTTAAGGTGAGACGTGGATCGAGGAGCTCTCCCGTCAAGATATAATGTCGGAGCTGTTGTTCGGATCGGATGATCCGATCCTGTATTTTTAAAGGGTAAATTCGTACCAATGTTACAGTTAAGAGAAGCGCGATACTCATCATTAAACTGATGACAGCCCACCCGATCATCTCTCCCGATTGCAGGGAAGAGATCAATAAGACGAGCGTTGTTATGAAGATAATCAAGCTGAGCGGCGCCAACATAAAGTGATAGGTAGGATCCAATTTCCGATGGTTTTTATAATTTTGCTTCTCCAACAAATTCATCTCCCTTTTTTCGATCTTTAAACGGATTGAGATAAGCCTAAAGGTAAGAAATCTTGACCTAACATTGTTTTTGGGTTTGTTTTTCGACGTATTATATAGAGATTTTATTTGAAGTTTGTAATGCAAACTAGTTTAAAAAATACATTCTGATCTTTTATGACTCCATTGCCTCTTCCAACAACATCTCCACCCATTTCATATCGGCTTCCAGATGAAGAATCCCACCTTCCACCAGATAAATCATGGAACGGTGTTGCTCAGGATCAAGGCGAGCTCGTAACTGGCGCAACTGCATCATGTGATAAACCAAGGACGCCCGTTGTCGGTTCAGCATCTCTGTCTCTTGCCGAAAATCGATTTCTTGTGCACAGAGGAGTTTAAAGAAAAAGGCATCTTTTAGAAGTGAACGTTCTACTGGTTCCAGCAACCATTGGTGCAGCTCCTTCCGACCGTCCTCCGTGAGTCGATACTCTCTACGCTCCCTACTCCCCCCTTCTTTCAAAGGTTCGACCAATCCGTCCCGCGTTAAGCGATCCAATGTGGTGTACACTTGCCCTGTATTTAAGGGCCATTGGCCGTGCACCATGCTCTCAAATTTGGTCTTAATTTCATACCCATGCCGCTCTCTTTGATGCAGCAGGGCTAATATGGCATGCTTCACAGACATCGTTCTTTCCTCAGTTCCACCGCCTGTATTTGGGGCAATCCCCCGACGGATGAATAGACTCCGTAAGAGAAAGGATTACAAACCGCTCTTATCGTTCAACTGCGAATGGATTCTTGCACATTGACCCTGCCGGCGCGAAGAGCCGGAATCCAAGTAGCTAGAAAAGTAACCAGAGCGCTAGTCAGACAAGTAATCAGCCATTCAGACCAGGGAATCAAAAAATACATGTTCACCTCATCTGAAAGAACATTGAGGCCAATCAACCACAGTCCCAAAGCAGACCCAACCACAATCCCGGTAACCCCGATAACGGCTCCTTCTCCGAATACCATGCCGTAGACTTGAGCACGGCTGGCTCCGAGAGCCCTCATCGTTCCGTATTCCTGCAATCGTTCCGTTACACTTATCATCAAGAGATTGACGATGCCGATCCCAGCTGTCGTGAGAGTGACTGCCAACAATCCCGTAAAGAGGAGAGATAGACCCGGAAAGGTACGCTGCTGCCAGCGAATCTCCTCTTCTAAGGTTTGCACCCGAATCAGGTGATCTCCCATCTTGTGGAAAAGATTCTCTTTCAAAGCCCGTTGACTACTTCCTTCTTCCAATGCAACCAGACTTCGGATAGCAGTATGAACGCCAAATTCATTCTTCATCCGATCTTCCGCAACAAACCCGACATAACCGCCGTCAAATTGCGTCTTGACGACTCCGTCAACCTGAAATTTCTTTCGCCCCGATGGTGTTTCAAGAATAATGGATTCCCCGACTTCCCCTCCCCATTGCTGAAATGCATGGTCTCCCAGCAGAATACTCCCTGGGGTATTTAAATCGAATCCCTTCGTATTTTCCGTGGTGAATAAAGGATGGGACTGTTGCCACTTCGGGTTGACTCCCAATACGTTCATCTGATGCAACTGGTTGGGAGACTGCCATCTAACGGATGCTTTCTTGATCCTGGACACATCTTGCACACCTTCAATCTGTCGCATGGTATTCATGTCCTTCTCTTGGATGGGCTTGATCGATTCAACAAGCAATTCACCCCCGAAAGTCGCTGTAATCTCCTGGTCTAAGAACATTTTTTGATGTTCAAAAGCGGAGAACATCATCAGCGAAAGGGCGACTCCCAATGTTAGGACTGCTACCATATTGGACGAACGATACATCCGTTGAAGAGCGTTTCGACACGCCACTTCACTTTCCGTCCATTGTCGGAATAAACCCCGAATTAATCCTGCAACCCCTCTTAAGAACAAAGGTAACAATAAAAATGCGCCTAGAATTGCAAGAAAGTATGACCAGGGTTGACCGGATAAAGAGGCCACTAATAAAACAAATCCAACCGGGGTTCGCCATTTTGAAATAGACACTGCTCTATTAATGCGATGTTGTCCGAGTACCGCCGCCACACTGACACCGCTGGCTCGTTGTACTGGCAGCAGGGATGCGATCACTGGGAGTAAAACTCCTAAAATTAACGTAATCGGCAAGGCCATCCCCAATTGCAACTCATAATCAATTTCCATCTGAAACGAGCGAAAAATCCCCCTTTGTAATATTGTAGCCATCCAAATTCCCGGAAAAATCCCCAATAACGTTCCCAACCCGGACAAAAGGATGGCTTCCCACAAAACAATTCCCCGAATCTGATCTGGCGTGGCTCCAAGAGACTTCATGACAGCAAATTCTTTCTCCCGCTCGGTCACACTGGTGTAAAAGGTTTGAAACAGAATCAAGCAACTAATGAACAGAGCGGTTCCGCCAATTGCAATCAATAGAAAGTACAATTCATCTAACCGGTTACTTTGACGAGGATCGGCCAATACCGGTTCCACATAGATCGGCCTATTTTCTTGTTTAAACCGCTTTTCCAGTCTTTTTTGAATAACGTCCACTCGCTCGGAATCCATGATGTCTAAACGAATTTCCTGAAGTGACCCTGTTTCACCAGTCCATTGTTCCAATTGGTTGATCGTGAGTGCGATCCGCCAATTCCGGTTGCCAGCCTCCTCCCATTTTCCGGGACCTTCCAAAAACGAGGTGTCCTGCACCACTGCCGCTACTGACATAGTGTGTTGCTGTTCGCCGACCTTCAGAGTTAGTTTATCTCCTGGTCTTACATTCCACACCTCGGCAGTGGTCTTTGGAACAATGAATCCGGATTGACCCAGTTGCCCTTGTATCACTTTCAAAGGAAACAAGGAAGTATCCATATGACTCAAGCCGATTAACTGAACCGATCGTGCCGCTAACGAAGTTTTTTCCTGCTCAGAAGGCTGTAGTTGGGCCGGTTGCTGGATTACTCCCACAGCATCATGGATACCGGAAATCATTTTTATTTCAGATAATACTTCTTCCGGAATGTGTTCTTCTGTTGGATGGATCAATAGGTCTGAATTTCCTATAGACTCCTGCGTTTTTTCACGGATCAACCGATCCGTTGTTTCCACTCCGCTGATTACAGCCAAAAGGGAAGCAACACCAACAGCGATTCCTAGGAGAGTGAGAAAGTTACGAAGAGGCTTACGCCTGAAGTTCTGCCAGGAAATCTTCAAGAGCACGCTGTAAATTCACCTCCGTCTGCCGGATGTCCGATTCGATGCGACCATCTTTAAACAGAAGAACTCTCTCTGCACAACCGGCAACGGACAGATCATGGGTTACCATGATGATGGTTAGTCGCTCTTCCCGGTGAAGCCGCGATAAGATCTCCAGCACTTCGTAGCTACGACGGCGATCCAAGTTTCCTGTGGGTTCATCGGCCAGAATTACCCTGGGTTGCATGGCCAAGGCGCGGGCGATAGCTACCCGTTGTTGCTGCCCACCCGAGAGTTCCGCCGGAAAAGAATTTTCTTTCCCTTTTAGATCCAGTGCATGGATCAATTGTTGGACGCGCATCTGGATTTCCTCTCGTGGACAACGGTCCATAGCCATAGGAAAAGCGATATTTTCCTTCACATTCAACTCAGACAATAATTGATAATTTTGAAATATATATCCGATTTTTCTCCGTCTGATCAACGTTCGCCGCTTTTCCGACAAGTTGTGTAGAGACAGCCCGTCCACGCTAATTTTGCCGTGATCCGGAACATCCAGCCCCCCTATCAAGTTTAACAGTGTACTTTTTCCGGATCCGCTAGGTCCCATAACGGCCACAAACTCTCCTTGCCTTACGTGTATATCCACTTTATCCACCGCTGGTCTTTCTCCAAGTGGATACCTTTTACTTAATCCCTCTACCGTAATCAACCCGACCCCTCCACTTTAAATACCGGATATATATATACTGAGTATAACAGAAATCCACTTAAAAAACAGGTTTTGAGGAAACCGGCATATTCCCTCGATGACACAGATAGAATAAATCCCCCCTGGACCGCGCACACATCCAGGGAGGATTTTATTCTTATAAAATGTTAATTCAAGAATATCCACCTCATTTCAACAAAACTTCACCTCCTTGCCTGTACTAATCGGTTATATATTTGAGAGTTCCAATTTTCCTGCAAAAATTTATGAAACTCCTCTTCAATTTGCTTCTTTTCCTGTTCAGGTATCATTGTTGTAGGCTGGCCAAACTCATCAATAGCGTAATATTCATCTCTTAGCACTGACCATACCACAGCATCATAATACTGTCCGTCTACGAAATTGTAATCTCTTAAAATTCCTTCCATCACAACCTTTTTATTTTTCATTAACATATTCATTGTTCGTTTGTTGAATAATCCGGTAATAAATTGAATTCGATGCGCGTTTTTATATTGAAATAGATGATCCATTACCAGTACCGATGCCTCTGCTCCACAACCGGAATCCCAGAGCTTATGATCTCCTACAATTCCGCCCAACTCATAGCTGCCTTCATATTGTAGTTTTTTCCATGATACAAAGCCTATCTTTTCCCCATCATGAGTGAGAATCGTAACATAGTTAGTCGTTGAGTCATTCGTAATTTCTTCCTTCAATTGATCCGCTCTGAAAAAATCCTGTTTCCCACTCCCCAGAGCACTGGCCGCGGATGGCCGCAACCATTGAGACATAAGTTTGAAATCTTCCTCCTCAAGAGGAGCAATCTGAACCATATGTCCTTTCATTACAATCAACCCTTTCTGGCAGTTCCAATTCAACTTTTTATCTACTATTAAACTAACAGACCATTTCGATATTACATCCGTAATTTACGCAAACTCCGGATCGTTCTTTTCTCTCCCTGGTAACAGTTCACACAAAGGAGGCCGACTTGGCCTCCTTTGTGTGATCATCCAACAGCATCAAACAGGTAAAAGCCGCTTATTTTTTGACCAAAATACTCTTTTGATACTGCTCCCGGCGGAGTGCCTTTATTTCCGATTCAGGAGGGGACGGCTTGGGATTTTCCTCTCTCTCTTGAATCATAGCGGCCAAGCCGGAAATCGTCGGAGCTTCAAAAATACACTTGAGCGGCAAATGGATGCCAAAGATATTTTTAATTCGCGATATGATCTGTAATGCCATTAACGAATGACCACCAAGTTCAAAGAAATTGTCATCGACACTGATATTCTCTTTCCGAAGAACATCAGACCAAATCTCTGACAACATTTTCTCCTCTGGTGTGGAAAAAGTTTTGTGTTCACGAGTATGACTGATTTTCCTTTTGGGTTCTGGCAACCGGCGGTAGTCCACTTTCCCACTGGCCGTCACCGGCATGTGGTCCAGACAGAGGAAGACGGAAGGAATCATCGCCGCCGGAAGGAGATTGCCAAGATAACTCCGAAGGGCGGTTTCATCAAAATGATCTTCAGCAGGGATGACATAGGCTGCAAGAAAAGGTTCCCCATCGTTTTCCCAAAGTTTTACAGCACAAAAGGCAACCTTCGGGTGCTGATGTAAAGTTGAAACTACCTCGTTTAAATCCAACCGAACCCCCCGAATCTTTACTTGGTGGTCTCGGCGCCCCAAGATCTCCAAGGAACCATCCGGTCTGTACCTTCCCAGGTCTCCCGTCCTGTACAACAAGTCCTCCTCCAGACCCGTAAACGGGTTCCGAATAAATGAATCTTCATTTTTCTGCGGGTCGTTGATATAACCTTTGGTTCGGTAAGGCGTACGAATAACCACTTCTCCCACTTCACCGATCCCGCATAAACTATCTTTCCGGTTTAGGATCAGGACTTGCGTTTGAGGCATTGGATGCTGCAACGGTTGAGCACCAGCCAAAGGGATCGGGGGTACACGGCTGAAACATTTCACCATAGTCGTTTCCGTCGGGCCGTAAAGGTTGATCAACTGAATGTTCGACGAGAATTTACTGCGCCAACGCTGAATCAAGGAGGAGGTCAGTGCTTCCCCTGAAAAGAAGACATAGCGCAGTGATGGTAATGATGTTGGTCGTACTCTGTCAGTCAGCCAAGACTGAATTAAAGAAGGAACGAGATGCAATACACTGATATTTTCCTGCTGTAACCAGGGCAAAATGTGATCAGCTTCATAATTGACCGGTTCCTCCGGCAAACATACGGATGCTCCGCAGACTAGCGGCAAAAACACATCCCGCAAAAATGCATCAAAGGAGATATGCGTTAATTGAGCAAAACGGTCATTCGGCTGAATTTGGAACTCTTTTTTCTGCCAGTCGAGGAAATGACTTAACCCTTTATGTTTCCCTAGAATCCCTTTCGGTCGTCCCGTGGTTCCAGAAGTAAAGTAGATATAGGCCGGATCCTCCAGTTGCGGATGATCGCTCAACCCTTCAAAATCAGGAGAATAAAGATTATCACTCTCATTTTCCTCCGGACAGAACACCTGAATAGCGGGTGTCTCATCATCAGGCAATCCGTTTTCCGACAAATCCAATAACACATCGGCGCCCGCTTCCGTTAATAGCTGTTTTTTCCGTTTCAAAGGCAGATTTTCGTCAATGGGTAAAAATACGCCCCCAATTTTCCAGACTGCCAAAATACCCGCAATCAATTTAAAGCTTTTCCCACCAGTTACAGCTACAATTTGACCTTTTTGTACTCCTTCTTTGTGAAGCTTCCAAGCTAGATGATCAGAGTATTTTTTCAGCTGGCTGTAAGTCCATCGATCTTTCCCTCGAATGATGGCGACGTGTTTAGGTGAACTTGCCACTTGGCGTTCAAACATCTTCGTCACCGGTTTTAGATCGACTTCTTTTATCGGTGCTTCAGGGTCCGGCAACATTTGTTCAGCTTCCTGGGTTAACAAGGAATAGGAATGTATTTCCCGTTGCGGATCCTGGACGATTTGATTCAACAGACTGTGATACTGGTTCAATATTTCTTTCATTCGTATATCAGAAAATTTGTCCGATCGATAGACCAGATCCAGCTGTAATCCCTGCTCTTTTTCAAAGATATAGAGAGTCATCAAGAACTTGGATTCAAATTCAAGAAAGTCTTGCTCTTCCACATCCGCTCCGGGAATGTTCCAGAGATGATCATCGACCTCTTCTTTGGTGATATAGTTGATCATTACATCAAACAAGGGGTTCCGGTTCAACGAACGTTCCGGTTGGACTTCCTCCACCACTCGCTCAAAGGGAGCCTCCTGATAGGAATAAGCATCCATGGATGTTTGGCGTACCCGTCGCAGTTGTTCCATGAAGGACGGATTACCGGACAGATCCGTCCGCAATACCAATGTATTGAGGAACAGTCCAATCAGATATTCCAATTCTTTTCGGTTCCGGTTGACAATTGGCGTCCCGATCAGAATATCATCCTGATCGGTCATTCGGTGTAACAAAACTTTAAATGCTGCCAGTAGCGTCATAAACAGAGTAGCCTCTTCTTTGTGGCCGATATCTTTCAACCGCTTTACCAAGTCTTCCGATAAACGATATGTGATTCGGTTGTTCCCCTGATTCCGCGACTCACTGCTCGTGTCCATGGGCAACTGTAACGAAGGGATTTCCCCGCCCAACTGCCTTTTCCAGTAAGCCAACGGTTCTTTTAACGATTCGTCTGTGAGAAGTTCTTTCTGCCAGAGAGCATAATCAGCATACTGAACAGGAAGAGGCTGTAACTCTACAGTTACTCCAGCGCATATTTTCGTGTAAATTTCCGATATCTCCCGAATCATGATGCCGATAGACCAACCGTCGGAAATAATATGGTGCATATTGAAGATCAGACGATGCTCTTGCTCATGACAACGAATCAACTGCACCCGGAATAATGGACCCTCACTCAAATGGAAGGGACGACGGGCTTCTCTGCGAAAAATTTCCTGTACCAATTCTTCGTTTTCCTCCGATGGGAGGTGAGATAAATCCTTGTACTCAAAAGGCAACTCCCATTGCGTCAGAACGGATTGAACCGGATATCCTTCCCCATTTGATTCAAATACCGTACGTAAGGTCGGATGCCGTTCGATCAACTGCTTCAAACTCTTTTGTATCGCCTCCAAATCCAATGTACCGCGAACGATATAACATTTCGGCATATTGTAAACCGAACTTTCCGGGTTGAGCTGATGTAAAAACCACAGTCGTTGCTGTGCAAAGGAAAGGGGCAAGTGGGTGGTTTGATTCGTCGGTTCAATACCTTTTTGGTCGTCATCCCTCCCCTTTTTTTGATCGATACAGACAGCAAGATCTTCAATGGTGGGTTTCTCAAAGATGAATCGGAGTGGAATCCTGGCCCTTGTTTCATCGAAAATACGGGAAATCACCTGGACAGCCAGCAGTGAATGGCCGCCTAATTTGAAGAAATGATCATGTACTCCAACTCTGTCTAACCCGAGCAATTCAGACCAGATCTTCGCCAGCGTTTTCTCCGTATCCGTTCTCGCCTCAACAAAATCCTCTTGTAAAGCTAGATGGGAGGAATCTGGTGCTGGAAGAGCAGAACGTTCCACTTTTCCATTGGCATTTAACGGGATGCGATCCAGAACAATGTAGTATGCGGGTATCATATATTCTGGGAGCTTGTTCTGAAGATACATCCGCAACTCACCGGTATCCAACAGCGTATTGTCGGTGCTGACAAGATAAGCAACCAATCTCTTAACGGATTGATCTTCCCGTAGAATGACTACGGCTTCCTTGACTGCCTCATGTTCAAGAAGCGTGTTTTCGATTTCCCCAGTTTCTACACGCATGCCCCTGATTTTAACTTGATTGTCTTCTCGGCCTAGGAAAACAATCGCACCGTCCTTCTTAAAGCAGCCACGGTCACCTGTTCGGTACAACCGAAGACCCGGACGGAACGGATGATCCATAAAAGCGTGTTTTGTTCGTTCCGGCTGATTCAGATATCCGCGAGCCACTCCGATTCCACCGATATAAAGATCCCCGGCCACACCGAGGGGAACCGGTTGTAGATTTCGATCCAAAATATAGACTTGGTTATTGTCAATGGGGCGCCCAACCGATACGACAGCATCCTGAACATCTTTTTCCGAACAAGCATGCATGGTAGAGTCAATCGAAACCTCCGTTGCACCCCAAGTATTAAACAGTTTTCCCGGCATGTGTTGTAAGAATCGTTTCACTAGATCCCCATGGAGGGCTTCCCCGCTGGAAATCACCACTCTAAGGCAATTTAGCGACTGTTTGTCTTCCTCTGTAATTGTATCGATTACCATTCCCAGCATGCTGGGGACAAATTGTATGACAGAAACCTTGTAATCGACTCCTGCATCCAGAATTGCACGGGGATCTCGGTGCATGCCCGGTTCAATCAGTGCAATGCGGCCGCCGACCATTAATGGCCAAAAAAATTCAACGGCAGCATCATCAAACGTTAGTGTGGTCTTTTGCAAGACCGACTCACCAGGTTGTAGCTGGTGTTGCCGTTGCATCCAATGCATCCGATTGACCCAGCCCCTGTGAGTACTCGCGACTCCCTTTGGTTGACCGGTGGAACCTGAAGTATAGTAAACGGAAACTAAATGATCAGGAGAAACTTGTGACTGAACCCGAGAAACCGGATATTTCTTCAGTTCATCCTTTTCTTTATCCAGAGAAACAAATACAACCGAAGATTCGATATCTAATCCCTTGGCCAAATGCTCCTGTGTCAAACAAAGTGGAGCCTTGGCATCCTGCAAGATTTTCATCACCCTGGATTTCGGCGCTTCGGTATCCAAGGGCAGGAACGCGCCACCCGCTTTGAGAATACCCAGCAGTGCTGTCACCAGTTCAAGGGAACGATCCATGTATACACCTACACAAGTATCTTCCCGTATCCCCCGTTCCCGCAGGAAATGTGCCAGACGATTCGACTCTTGCTCCAACTGGCCATAGGTAATTTCCTTATTTTTGTAGATGGCGGCTACTGCATCCGGTGTCAAATCCGCCTGTTTTTGAAATAGTTCATGTAAGCACTTATCCGACGGATAGGATACATCTGTATCGTTCCACTCATCAAGAAGTTGCCGTTTTTCAGTATCCGTGAGCATATCCATCCGATTGATCGGTTGATCCGGATCATCTGCGATCGCCTTGAGAAGGTTGAGAAAGTGATTGGACATCCGTTTAACCGCATCTTCTTCAAACCGATCTGTACGATATTCCCAATAGCCGATCCATCCATCCTCTTCTAGCTCGATATAAAGCGTCAAATCAAATTTTGAAGTACCCGTGTGAATGTATTTATCCCCTTTTATTTCAAGTTCCGGTATTCCCTTAGGAGAATAGGGGCGACTTTGGAAGGAAAGCATCACTTGAAACAAAGGAGAATGACTTTGGTCCCGATCCGGGCGTAATGCTCGTACAACCTTTTCAAAGGGAACATCTTGGTGATTAAAGGCTTGTAAAAACTCCGATTTTACTCTGTCCAATAGGGTATTAAACGTAGGTTCACCGGAAAGGTCCGTACGAACGACGACCGTGTTGACAAAGCATCCGATCAAATTCTCTTTTTCCGCATCCATTCTCCCAGCAACAGGGGTTCCCACCACAATGTCATTCTGTTGGGAATACCGATGTAAAAGGGCTTGAAAAGCGGCCATCACGGTCATGTACAATGTTGCATTCTGCCGTCCGCCGATACCCTGCAGCTTATCAACCACATCCGACGGAATTCGGAATCGTTCTTCCTTTCCATGGGAAGAACGAGAAACACGATGGGATTGGTTCGGAAATAGTGTGAGGGTGGGTAACTCTCCGCCCAACTTATTCTTCCAGAAATCCAATTGTCGCTCCATCTCGCCGGAAGTGAGCAAATCCTTTTCCAAACAGGCATAATCGGTAAACTGAACAGGTAGTGATTCCATGGCAGCAGATTGGCCGGTCTGGTACGCCTGATAAAAACTCAACCATTCCTTGATTAAGATACCCATGGACCATAAGTCACAGATTAAATGATGCATATTGATAAGCATCAGATGATTTTTGCTATCCAATGAGAAAAAATCAACCCGCAACAGTGGGCCTTTTTCCAAATCGAAAGGCACCCGTGCCTCTATATCAATTTGTCGCTTTGCTTCCTGTTCCGACATCTCATGGAAAGTAACTGCTGGGAGCGAAGAATTGACGATTTGAGCGGGCATACCCTCTTTCTCTTGAAAGGTGACACGAAGAATTTCATGCCGATTAGCCAGTGCAAAGAAGCTTTTTTCGGCCGCATCACGATTCAACTCGCCTGCCAGACGATAAAGGCGTGGAACATTATAGAGCGGTGACCCCGGCTCCAATTGTTCAATAAACCACAAACCTTGTTGTGAGAAAGACAGAGGGATCGACTGATTCCTGCGAGCAAGTGATTGCAGGGAGGGTCGTTTGACGGCTTTCCCAACACTTTGTTGTTTCTTGATCTCCTTTGCCCAATCCCGCAGGACTGGATAGTCAAATATCCATTGGATCGGAATATGAATTCCGAAATGTTGACGGGCTTTGGTGGTCACTTGAACCCCCAACAACGAATGTCCTCCCAAATCGAGAAAGTTGTCGTAAATTCCAACTTGTTCAACGCCTAAAACTTCAGCCCAAATTCCGGCCAATTTCGCATCTACCGGATGAGTCGGCGGAACATAATTTTCACTCGGTTTATATCCTACCGGTTCAGGCAGCGCCTTGCGGTCTACTTTTCCATTGGTGTTCAGAGGCAAAAACTTCAGAAACATAAATCGTGCTGGAATCATGTACTCCGGCAATATCTCACTCAAATGTTTTCTCAGTTCGGGTGTCGTCAATCCTTTCCTGCCGACGATGTATGCACACAGATACGGTTCTCCGTCCGGACGCTTCCACCCTGTTACCACGCTCTCCTGTACACCCTCATGCTCCAGCAGGGCCGACTCGACCTCTCCGAGCTCGATTCGGTACCCCCGGATCTTCACCTGGTAATCCAACCGTCCCAAAAATTCGATGTTCCCATCCGCCAGCCAACGGGCACGATCTCCGGTTCGGTACATTCTTCCTCTAGACTCAAAAGGATTTGGCACAAACTTCTCCGCCGTCAACGCAGGATTGTTGATATATCCCCGTGCCAACCCGACACCTGCAATGCAAAGCTCTCCTGGCACCCCAATCGGTTGCAAATGACCATCATCGCCTACAATATAGAGACGAATATTGTCAATCGGTCTTCCAATAGGCACCGTTCGGGGGCTTTCCGTCACCGGACAATCGTAATAGGTCACATCAACCGTCGCCTCGGTCGGACCGTATAAATTGTGCAATCGGGTCCCGTTTGCTCTCCCCAGTGTTGCGTTATGCTGCTCCACCTGTTCAGCATGCAATGCTTCTCCGCTGGTAAACACACGGCGTAAGCTGACCAGCTGCTCCAACCTACCGTGTTGCCTTACCTCATTGAGAAACATCGTAAACATCGACGGAACAAAGTGAATCAACGTCACACCGTAACGTTCCACCGCCCGAACAACGGCCTCCGGGTTCTTTTCCTCCTCTGCTGCAAGGAAACAGATTCTGCCACCGACAAAAAACCACAAAAACAATTCCCAAACAGATACATCAAATACATAGGGTGTTTTTTGCAACAAAACATCCGTTTCATCAATTTCATATTGCCGGACCATCCAGTTGACCCGGTTTATGACTGACCTATGCTCCACCATAACCCCCTTCGGTTTACCTGTTGAACCGGATGTATAGATGACGTAAGCCAAATTACCGGGATCGTCGACTCCGTTCACATCCAGGTCAGAGTCATCCCCGCTGGTCCATCTTTCCTCCTCTAACTCCAACACCCGTTCCACGACAGACACTTTCTGTACAAATCGTTGTTGAGTGAGAGCCAATCGCGCCCCACTATTCTCCAGCATGTAGGAAACACGACTCTCCGGGGCTTTCGGATCAATCGGCAGATAGGCCCCCCCTGCCTTCAATACTGCTAAAATCCCCGCCATCATCTCTAGTGAGCGCTCTGCAACGATCCCCACTACTTCTCCCGTTTGCAGTCCAGCTTCCCGTAACCCTCTGGCAATCCGGTTGGCCCTTCCATTTAACTCTTGGTAGGTTACCTCACCGTTTTCCGCAACCGCTGCCACCCGATCCGGATAACGGTTGGCCATCTCTTCAAATAATCGGTGAACCGTCTTCTCTTTTGGATATGGTACCTTCGTTTGGTTGAATTCAGCTAGCTGCTCCTTCTCATTTTCGGAAATCACCTCAATGCTCTTTAACTTTTGCTTGGGATTTTTCGATATATTCCATAGTAAGTGTATAAATTGTTTTTTTAGTCGGTTCATCGTATCACAATTAAATAACTGAGTAGAATAATCCCACTGCACCCTCAATTGATCCCTATCTTTCAATACAGTAACTTCCCAGTCAAACTTCACTCTAGTCTGTTCCCTCTCCCATTCCGTAAACCGTAATCCACCCACTTCCAGGTTTGAACCCATCCCCACTTCATCCTGTATATTCTGCAACACAAACACGGTATTGAATAACGAGTGGCGACTTAAGTCCCACTGGATTCCCAGTCGATCCACCAATTGCTCCAAAGGATAGTCTTGATTCTCGTACGCCTGTAATGTCCGTTCTTTTACTTCAATCAAAAACTCCGTAAATTTTTTGTCCCCTTGTGGATGATTCCGAATACCCAAAGTATTGGCAAACGTACCGATCACATTTTCCAAGTCTAGGTTTTTCCGACCAGCCATCGGCGAACCCACCACGATATCCTCTTGGCCCGTGTACTTATACAGCAATACGTTATATACTGCCAAGAGCGTCATATACAGGGTTACTCCTTGTTCAGCGGAGAAACGATACAGCGCTTCCGTCAACTCCGGTTCTAACTTGAAGCGGAGCGATTTCCCTTCATATCCCATCCGGGAAGGCTTTGGATGATCAGTGGGTAAATTTAGTGCTGGTATCTCTTCCTTATAAACCTTCATCCAATATTTTTCCTGCTCCTTCATTTCGTCTGAATCCATACGTTTTTGCTGCCAAGCAACAAAATCTTTGTACTGAATCCGTAACTCCGGCAAATCTTTCCCTTCATACAATGTTTGAAATTCGCGAACCAACAAACTCACCGACACCCTGTCGGATATAATATGATGCATATCGATCATCAGGACATGTTGAAGAGGACCAGTCTGAACCACCTGCACCCTCCACAACGGTGCCTCTTCTAAATCAAAAGGACGGACAAACTTATCAGCCTTATGTAAAACCTCTACCTCACTCCCCTGTTCAAATTGAAGAGGGAGGGGAGTTTTAGGATGAATTCGTTGCACCGGCTCCCCGTTAACCATCTCAAAGGACGTTCGTAGTGAATCATGCCGTTGGACTACAGCTTTAAAAGCTTCTTTCATCCGAATTCGGTCCAAGTCTCCCTCGATAACCATCATATGTGGCATGTTGTACGCTGTACTTTCCTCCTCCAAACGCTGTAGAGCGTACAACCGTCTTTGTTGGGAAGAAGCAGGATAATAGTCATTAAATTCAACGACTTCAATCACTTCATATCCACTCTTCCGTGAAGTCTTCATCTTATCGGCTCCTTTCATCTACTCAACATCTCTGAATGTCGTAAATTCGTTTTCTTCCTCTTTCCGAATATGAAAACTCCTCTGATCCAGGGGTCAAACTTCCCAACCCGCACAAAGGAGTTTTCTGCAAAATACAACACCCATTTTTGGATCTCCATTTTGCAAGGTTAACCGCGCCTACTCTATAGAGCCTGTAAAACTAGAATTCAAAGCCATCATAAAACACCTTTTTTCGATCAACCACCGTATTCTCCGCAACTTTCAATGTTAAAACGTCTGGTTCCTCCTAGGAACCAGACGTGACAAGGTCACTCCAGTTCACCAAGTAAGGATTGCTTCTTATTTCTTAGCAGCTAAATCTGTATTTCAGCTTTTTACTGCCATTTTCACCATCACCTGTCGGATTTTTTCTCCCAAATATTGCACATGTGGAGGGTCAACCAGATTATGATGGTGCCCCTGGATGAAATACTTTCGCACCTGACCGGTGGTTCGCTTGTACCACAGGGCCGGGTCTACCAAGGGAATCGGATCCTGCGGGGATACTTCATTCACCAGGAACAAATGCAAGTCCGCCTGAATTGGTTCCTTGACTGTATAGTCAAGGGTGGCCGTGCGATTAGCTATCATAATACCCAGATACTTTTTAACGGTTGACACATCAGCACTCAAAGGCAAGACCTGACGTTCCTGTGCTTGACGTAGAACTTTCAAAAGTTGTTGCTCTTGATCCAATCCTTCCAGTTCGTTTTTATCCATTCCAAGCCTTTCTGCCCAAGCTACCAATGAATCCCGATTTCGTGTAACAGCGAGGGAGTCTTCCTCTCGACTATCGATGGGATGGGCATCCAACAGCCCCAGAAACTCCACCTTTTCTCCCATCTTTTCAAACCGCCGGGTCATCTCGTAAGCTATCGTCGCTCCAAAAGACCAGCCCAGCAGACGATAAGGTCCCTTGGGTAATTTTTGTCGCAGCTGTTCCACATAAAGGTCCGCCATCTCATGAATGTCGGTTAGGGGAGAATCCTCCGATTCATATCCCATTGCTTGAATACCGTATACCGTTTGATGTTCTCCGAGCGCTTTCGCTAAATGGTAATAACACAAAACACCGCCCCCGCCGGGATGAACCATAACAAAGGGAACTTCAGAACCGTTCCCTTGTTGGATACAAACCAGTAGATTACTGGAAGTAGGAGTCACGTCCCGGATATGATCGCACATCTCTATTACTGTAGATTTTTGGAATAATGTGGAGAGGGGTAATTCCACCCCAAATGTTTCATTAATCGCATCCAACAACTCAACCGCTTTTAAGGAATAGCCGCCTACGTCAAAAAAATTATTGGTTAATCCGATGTTCTTGGTTTGAAGTACATCTTCCCACAGCTTGACCATTTCCAACTCTATCCGATCTCGAGCAACCAAATTCAGCTCCTGGCCCCGAGCTGATTCTGGAGAAGGGAATGCCTTGTAATTGATCTTTTTGCTGCTTTCTTGGACAGGGAAAGCATCCATCCAGACAAAATAGCTCGGTAACATAAAGGCAGGCAGATGCTCTCCCAGATACAATCGAATGTCCGTTGTTGCCACCGGTTCTTTGCTGGGAATCATATACGCCACCAAACTGGATCCACCGGAATCATCTTTTCGGGTTAACACCTTTGCCTTTTTCACAGACTGATGTTGTGTTAAGAGTGCTTCTATTTCCTGAAGTTCAATACGAACTCCCCGTATTTTGACTTGGTGATCGATCCGTTCTAGGAATTCCAAACTTCCATCCTCCCGGTAACGAACCCAGTCTCCGGTCTTATACAGGCGGGCGCCGGGTTGTTGTGAAAATAAATGGGGAATAAATGCTTTTTTTGTCAAGTCCGGTCGATTGATATAGCCTTCGGCTAGTGTCCGCCCCCCGATATATAATTCACCTGGCACTCCCGTAGGAACCGGCTGCTGATTCTTATCCAGCACGTAAACATCCGCAAAAGGAGCCGGATATCCAATCGGAACTCGGCCATCGATCTTCTCCGGGTTACAATTCCACGATGTCATATAGATACAACATTCTGTAGGGCCGTATACATTTATCAATTTAGCATTCATCTTGGAGAAAAACTTTTGCACCAGTTTCGGGGGCAAAGCTTCTCCTCCGCAAAAAACTTCCTTCAGACTGTTGCATTCAGAAAATCCAGGGAAATCCAGCAGCCGATCCAGAATGGCCGGAACTGTAAACAGGCGGAAGATACCTTCTTTTTTGATCATCTCCACCTGCTTTTCTGGACGCATCTCTACCTCTGGTGGTCCTAATACCACCCGGGCACCGTAAAGAAGTGGATTGCACATTTCCTTCAGACAGGGGTCAAAGCTGACCGAGTTTTTCAATAATACTCCGTCTCCCACTCCCAATGGATGTTCTTGAAGGGACCATTCCATATGGTACATGAGGGCTCGATGAGCCATACTGACCCCTTTGGGTCTTCCTGTAGAGCCGGAAGTAAAGAACACATAGGCCAAGTGATCCAAACTCCAGTCCCGGCTTAATGTCCCGTTTTCCGGCGCTTCCTGTGTAACGGCATTCCATTCCTCATCAATATAGAGAAACGGAACCTTTATTCGGGAAGAAAGGGGCCCGCTAACCTGTCGGGTGGTCACCAACAGTGCCATCTCAGATTCTGCCGCGATCATGGCAATCCGTTCTTTCGGGTAGGATAGATCCAGCGGGAGATAGGTGCCACCCGCCTTCCAAATTGCGAACAGACTGATGATGGATTCCCAGGATCGTTCCAGATAAACACCTACCAACTCGCCGGGAGCAATCCCTTTTTTCTTCAAATAACGAGCAAGCTGGTTCACCCGTTGATTCAATTCACGGTAGGTAAGACTTCCTTGTTCACCGGTTATCGCAACCGCTTCCGGTAACCGTTCCGCCTGTTCCTGCAGGAGCTGCTGTGGCAATCGAAGATCCGGATACTGAAAATTGGCCTTATGCTGCTCTTTCATCAGCAACTGCTGCTCTTTCTCGGTTAAGATGGGCAATTTCGAAATGGAACGATCCGGATCATTTGCGGCATTTTTCAGTATTAATATGAAATGCTCAATCATGTTTAGGATACTTTCCCGACGGAACAAACCGGTATTGTAATCTACCTCTCCTACAATGGAATCCCCATTCTTATTAAAACGCATTCCCATATCGAATTTGGATTTTCCGTTATCGACTTCTAGGGACTCCATCTCGATCCCGGGGGCTAGTTTCTCTTGTTGGTCGGATTCATCTCCATAAACAAACATCACTTGAAAAAAGGGCGTATGATTGACTGTCCGCTCCGGTTTCAGGTGCTCTACCAGTTTACCGAATGGAATATCATGTTGAGCAGCATCGAGGAACTCCTTTTTAACCTCTTGAATCAATTGACGAAAACCAAACACTCCCGAGACATCTGTCCGGATCACCAACTGATTGACAAAATACCCGATCATTTTTTCCAGCTCACTACGGCTGCGATTCGTCACAGCAACACCTGTAACCAGATCGGTTTGGCCCGTATAACGATGAAGAAACGCCTTAAACCCGGCCAAAAGAACCATAAACAGAGAAGCTCCCTCTTTTTCCCCTATTTCTTTCAATTTATCGGCAACAAACTTAGGAAGTGTAAATGTTTCAATCGCTCCTGAGAAGCTTTGCTTCACCGAACGGGGATAATCGGGCGGTAATTCCAGACGAGGAGGATTCGGCTTCAACTTCTCTTCCCAATAGGAAAGACGGTGTTGAAATTCCTTTGTTTCCATCTCTTCCTTTTGCCAATGGGCAAAGTCTGCATACTGAAGAGTCAATTCCGGAAGCGGAGAGGTTTCTCCCCGGGAGTTGGCCTGGTACAATTCCGCCAACTCGCTCATGAAAACCCCCACCGACCAGCCGTCAAATACAATATGATGAACATTAAATATCAATAGGTGATCATGATCCTCCAGCCGAATCAGTTTGACTCGAAACAACGGCCCCTCCGTAAGGTTAAAGGGGCGGGCGCCCTCTTCTTTCGCCTCTTGCATCCCGCGGTTGAATCGATCCCGAAGAAGCACGGATGTCAAATCGACTATCGGCATGGATACGGTAAAAGGCGGCCACACCACTTGCATCGGCTTTCCGTTCTGCTTGGTGAACGTGGTACGTAGCGTTTCATGGCGCCGAATCAGTTCATTCAAGCACTCCCACAACACTCCAGAATCCAACGATCCGGTCACCCGATAACCGAACACCAGGTTATAAACAGGATTATTCGGCTCCAGTTGGTCAAAAAACCACAGCTGTTCCTGTCCATATGAAGCAGGTAACACATAAACATCTTTTTGAACATCCCCGTCTCCTGCTGATAAGTTGTTCATATAATACCCCCTAGAGTGAAAATATACGGTTAGCTAACCCCCAGCATTCGACATAAATGCCTTCTCTTCTCTCACGATTATAAAAAATGAATCAAAAAAAGTATTAAGTATTTTACGCAAAAATTTTCTGAACGGATAGACAGGCTCTCACTCATCACACTTAAGATACAGTCCGTCGAAATAAAAGAGGGAACCTGAGGTTCCCTTCGATCCGATCAACACTATATACTTTGTTGACCCAGTAATTCTGTTATTTTTATGGTGCAACTGAGATGCCGCCTGAAGTTGTATCTAGTTGAACTTGATGGGTACCGTCACCGATGGTGCCCGATTCTTCATTGCCGCTTACAGGAAAATCAATACTTTTGGAGCCGGATTTTGTGGCGATTCGTAGTGTCAGATCCGGACTTTCATCATTCAGATTTAGGTCGATATTTCCGCTAGTACTCGATAGATTCATATGGGTGGAAAATTTTCCAAACGCGATAGATATACCTCCACTGGTAGTGCTGCCATTAATCCGTTTTGCAGTAATCCCCTCTCCGTTCACATTACTAGCCGAAGCGGAGAATTGGAGTTGATTCAGGTTAAGATTTCGCAACTCAATATTTCCCGAGGATCCTTCGAGATTCAAGTCTTGATTGTAGTCTTTCGGAACCTTGACCGTCACTTTGGGGGGATCAGTTAAATAACCGCCGATTTTCATAATTCCTATTCGAAGCCCCTCCCATTCTGTTGAGATATCGACGTGATCTCCTCTCTGATTCATGGAAAGCCTCGGTCCTCGTTCAAAGGTATCTAACACCACTTCCAATTGGTTCGAGGAACCATCCTCAACAACGACATCCACACTTCCATAATTCACTGAAATACTGTTAACATCACCTGCATCCAATGAATCCTCTTCGGTCATCGGATCCCCTTTGACGAGGGCACACCCCGATATCATTACCGTCATTACAAAAAGAAAAAATACAGGAAAAATAATCTTTTTACCCATTGCGTTCACCCCTATAATCTTCTGATATCTGTTGGAGTCAACGGGTGGCCCCAATAAAAATATTGTCCACCTGTCCCCTTTGTAATATATACTCGTTATCTATATACTGAGTATATGCATGGCCCCTTCAAAAAGCAACCTGATCTTTGTTCAAACAAAAAAAGAGCAAAACGCCATGTGTTTTGCTCTTTAAAACCAGATTTAACTAATTGCTCCATGTGCTACGGTAGTTCTGATGAAACTCCAGTCTATCAATCTTTTTATTGAGCGTATCGGACCGCACGCTCCGCATTAAGCCTTCCGGAAGTCCATAGGGTGCCTGTCCCGGGAATTTTGTCGGCCGTCTCCATAATGATGTGCCGAATTTCTTCGTTGTTATATCCTTCTGAAGCGAGCAATGCCGCCACTCCTGCAACATGGGGAACAGACATCGATGTACCGCTCACCTCATAGTATTGGCTACCGATAATTGTCGAGATGATATCTGTACCTGGCGCTGCAATGTCGACCCATTCCCCAAAGTTGGAACTCTCCGCTTTTTCATCGTTTGAATCAGTGTTTGCTACTGAAATAGCAGGTTTGTAAGCAGCAGGGTAACGCGGTTTGGAAGTAGGATTGTTCCCAGCTGAGCCTATAACCACCGCTCCCTTCTCCCAAGCATACAAGACGGCAGCTTCCAGCGTTGGACTATGCTCATTGATACCAAAGCTACAGGTGATGACATCGGCCCCCTGATCGGCAGCATGGATGATACCCTGAGCGAAGTAAGAAGTGTATCCGCTATCTGTCTCGTTCTTAAAGATGCGAACGGACAGGATTTTGGAGTGAGGGGCAATACCCGCAATGCCGATCCCGTTGTTGGTGGTAGCCGCCGCAATCCCTGCAATATGGGTTCCATGTCCATATTCGTCCTGAGGATCCCAATCATTCTCCACAAAGTCGTAGCCTTTAATCACTCTTCCTTCCAGGTCGGGATGATCATCCTGAACACCAGAATCGACAACGGCTATCGTGACATCCGAAGATCCCATTGTAAGATCCCAGGCCTCTGGAGCCTTAATTTTTTGTAGCCCCCATTGGTAAGTGGAGAAAAGGGGATCATTTGGTAAAAACGCTTTTACTTTTTGCCGATTCCATTGAGGAGTGGACAGATCATTCGTTACAATATCAACATTTCCAGGACGATCCAACTCCACATATTCGACATCAGGATGTTTGCGATACTGTTCTACAGCCAAAGAAGAAGATTCTCCCTCTGGTATTTCAACAACCAGGAAATCTAGTTGATGACTCTCAAGAATGATCTGGTCTCCGCGTTTACGAACCAGAGATTGACGGACGTTTTCACTGGTTTTCGTTTTATATTTCACGATCAGACGCTTTTCAATCGATTCCGACGTAGCTGATTCCACAGTTGTCGGAGACCACAATGAGATCGACAATGAAGTGATCAACAGAAACACTAAAAATAAAGCCCATAATTCCCTTTTCATGTATAATAACACCTCTCAAAAACCCGACAATGTTAAATTTATAATTTCAATATATTTCATTAGTTATAGAATCACCCGCAAATCACTTCATTCCTTATCCTGCATTTGCGCTCAGATAAATCGACATTTCTTCCACTTGAACAATGCTTTTTCCTTCTACGCGTGCCTCACCATATCCAATCATAAATGTCCGTTTCTTCTTGATTATTTCAAAAAATAAATCCAAGCGATCCCCTGGATAAGCGTGGTTCTCAAAACGAACCCCTTTAAATGAAGCAAGAAATCCCAGACCATTTTGAGGATCATCAAGACATACACTAAGTTGAGCGATGGATTCCACTACCAACATAAAAGGCATGGCAGGTTTTTCACTTTTCTGATCAAAGAACCATTCAGACCAGCTTAAGTTCTTATATCCTTTCACCCAATAACCGGATTGGTACTCACAGATCTGATCCACCAGTAAAAAAGGCGGACGGTAAGGAAGCACTTCTAATATTTCATTCAACAACCCTCTCTCCTTTTTAATCCTTTCAAGGTTTCTTCCAAAATCGACAACAGTTCCAAGCGGTGGTCATATAAGTAGAAATGCCCCCCCCGTAAACATCTGCAGCTTAAACGCTTCCCCGGAATGCTTCTCCCATGCGCTCAGATTTTCCATCGGGATCTCCTGATCGTCCATCCCTCCGAAAACTGTAATTCCACAGGGCAAAGGAGTCCCTTCTTGGTATTGGTATGTCTGAAACAACCGAAAATCAGAGCGTATCAACGGGAGAACCATGTCGACAAGCTCCCGATGACGCCAGACCTCTTCTGGTATTCCTCCCAGCTTTTTCACGTGATCAATAAAGTCATCATCAGACAAACGATATTGATCCATGTCTTTGGGGAGAAGAAGATGAGGGGCCGGAAAAGCGGACAAAAAGAGATGCACTGGCGCAGGAGCCCCTACATTCATCAGATATCTGGCCAGTTCAAAAGCAACTAAAGCCCCCATACTGTGACCAAAAAAAACATAGGGTTGATGAAGGTAAGATAACATGGCCGGACCTAATTTATTTACCAGCTCTTGTATAGAAGTTACGGGAGGTTCCGCCGTTCGCTCTTCCCGACCGGGCAACATTATTGAATAGAGACCCACCCGTAAAGAGAGATGTTCTTTCCAGGAGTAGTAAGCCCAACTTCCTCCGCCCGCATATGGAAAACAGAATAGGTGATATGACGGATTAAGAGGATGGTTGAGTTTTTTTATCCAATTACCGGTATGAATCTTCATATCAGCGCGCAATTGGTTTGTCGCCTCCAACTACTAAATCGCCTTCCATTAAAGTAGGTCCTTCCGCCAATACTTCTTTCACCGCGGTCAAGGCTTCATCGACTTCGGTGAAGGTCACATCATGGTGAAACACCGCTCGGAGCCGCCCAAAGCCCATCTCACTTACCAGTAATCCCTTCTGTTGTAACATGTGCTGGAATGTTCTCCAGGTAAAGCGGGGATCTAGAATTTCAAACAAAACGATATTGGTCTGTACTGTCTCCAGGTTCACCTTAATGCCGGGAAGTCGGGATAAAGATTCTGCAAAACCTCGTGCTTTTTGATGATCCTCTTGCAAGCGAAATATCATGTTTTGCAGGGAATATATCCCCGCTGCAGCCACCACTCCTGCTTGGCGCATCCCACCCCCCAACATTTTCCTCCAACGACGAACCTTCTCAATAAATTCCCCACTTCCTACAACCATCGACCCGATCGGACTACACAAACCCTTGGATAGACAGAATTGAATCGAATCGGCATAACGGGTAATATCATCGACCGGTATTCCCATAGAAACCGATGCGTGAAACAGTCTGGCTCCATCCATATGGATAGGTATTTTCTTTTTCCTTGCAAACATCTGTATCTCATCCAGATACTCAAGAGAAAGAACAACCCCCCCACAACGGTTATGGGTGTTCTCCAAGCAAATCAGAGCAGGCAACGCAAACTGAGGATCATCCATATCTTCGGGAAATGCATGCTCCAAATCATTTAGTAACAAGCGCCCGTCAGATTGAGTGGGGATCGGTTCATACACCACACCTCCACAAACGGAAGCTCCACCAGCTTCGTAAATATAAATATCCGATTCATTTCCAACAAGCACTTTTGCCCCCCTGGGGCAGTGAGTCAAAATGGATGTCAAATTGGCCATGGTACCGCTTGGCATGAAGCATGCAGCTTCTTTCTTCAATAAGTCTGCCGAAAGAGCCTCCAATCGGTTGACGGTAGGATCTTCCCCGTAGACATCATCACCCAGTTTGGCTCGAAACATCGCTTCCTTCATCTCTGGAGTTGGCTGTGTAAATGTGTCACTGCGCAGGTCGATCATCCCACTCCCCTCCATTCCAATACTCTATTTTTAACCGGGCTTCCGCTTCCTTCATGACTTTAGAAACCCCACCATAATCCTCTCCATAAGCGATAAAAAACCCAAGACGATGATATGAATTTTCCGGAGGCTGAATCCGTTTGAAAAAATCGGATGTCATCTCCACACAATGAACTCCTTTCATTTGACGCACAATCTCTATGCCATTTATCCCAGACAAAACGCCTTCGCGTTCGGCCATCAGAAACTTTACCCCTGCACAACCTTTTTTCGACCAAGTTACTCTCGGTGATTGCCCAACCGCAATCCGTATTTGTTCCTGCAATAAATCGATTCCGGTTGCCAATTGAATCGCCTGGGGAATCATGCCGCCGGCCAAGCGAGCATTCATTTCAATCACTTGACATCCATTTTTGGTCCACTTCACTTCGGTATGACTTGGACCGTTATCAAACCCTACTGCTTTAAGCGCTGTTCTTACCACTTTCTCCAATTCCTCTTTCTTCGCTTTGTTTAGAGGAGCCGGAAACATATGTCTAGATTCGATGAAATAAGGAATTCCAACTGTTTTTTTCTCCGTGATGCCAATACATACGCTTTCCCCTTTATAAGTCAACATTTCGACACTATACTCTTGCCCCTCTATATACTCTTCGATCAGAACCGTCTGAACTGTGGGTTGTCCACGTATATTGTGGGTGATCTCCAGCAATCGGGCTGCTTGATTTTTCACTTCGTCTTGATTCCGACACATGAACACACCGTTGGAACCACTATCATCCGCTGGCTTGACGATGCACGGAAAGTCCACTGGCAACACTTCTGGCCAATTTCCGCTTTGAATAATCATATATTTCGGTTGTGGAACATCAGCTTGCTGAAGCACCCTTCTCGTCTCCGCTTTATTACGACAGATCCGAACCGTTTCCGGAGTATTCCCCGGAAATCCCCACCTTTGGGCTAGGGCAGCCACTGTTTCCAGGTAAAAATCTGAAGTTGTAGTAATTCCGGATATTTCTTGTGGATTCAGTCGCTTTTCTATCGCTTTTATCAAACTTTCCAATCGATTGGTGTCACACGTTAAAACCTCGGCGGAAGTTTCTCCTAGTCCCCGATAGCGGGAAGGATCTCCAGTTGTGAATATAGGTGAAAACCCCATTTTCCTTGCCTGATGAAGAGCCTGCATTCCCGAGCCTGTCGTATTTGATTCAATAAATAGCAGTATATTTCCCATGATTGGCTCCTTGATTTAGTCGGGAGTATGACCAACAGTCTACCACCGTACCGTAAGGCACCTCTTGGGGAACGAGATGTTCTGGTAATGTAACATTATTTTGCAACCGATAAGAATCATCATAAATAGTCTGACAGTAACGATCACCGCGATCAGGGAAAATAGCTACGATATTGGTTTCAGGCGGGACTTGTCGACTGATCCATCGGGCCACCGCGTATACGGAACCCGAGCTGTTACCGGCAAAAACTTTTTCTACTCGGGCAAGTTCGACAGTCGCACTAAAGGCTTCTCGATCGTTTAACCAATGAACTTCATCGATAATCGAGTGGTCTACATTGGGAGGATGAAGGCTGTTTCCTAGTCCCCCTTGCAATCGCTTTGGTTTGTCTGGTTGGCCAAACAGTACACTTCCCACTGCATCAACCGCAACCACTTTAGGAGAATAACCCCTCTCTTTTAAAGCACGGGCTGTACCGCAGAGTGATCCACCGCTTCCCACAGACCCTACCAAGATATCGATGTCTTTTAAATCCTGCTGTAGCTCTTCCGCTAACATTCTGTATGATTTGGGGTTTTCGGGATTTTCGTACTGACGTAACCAGTAGGCATTGGGATACTGGTTTAGTAATTCCTTCAGCTTTTCCAAGCGAGCGCTCTGCCATCCGTGTTGCGACATTTCCTTAACAATGTGGATACATGCCCCCATAGACTGTAACTTACTTAAAGTGATGAGATCGATGCGCGGATCCGTTACAATGTGAACCTCATGGCCCAAAAAACCGCCCACCATCGCAACCCCCAGAGCCAATGTTCCGGATGAACTTTCAATGACTGGAGCTCCTTCTTTTAAACGCCCCGTTCGCTTAGCTTCCAAGATTGCTTGTTTGGCTACACGATCTTTCATGGCAAATGGATTGAGCAACTCCATCTTGGCGAAAACATTTCCAGGTGAACAACTTTCTTTTTTTAAACGCACTAAAGGGGTATTTCCAATACTTTGTATCAAGTTTTGATATAGCATATAGGTCCCCTTCTATTCAAAAGTAAGTGAGTGGAACAGCGTCACATTATCCGATAGTTGACCCATCAATTTTTGAGCCTGTTCCAACTGCAACGGATATGGTTGTCGACGGGGGTCCAATAAAATTCCCAAATACGTTCCACTGTGGGCAACAGCCACACCGATTCCTCCTACTTCTTCAGATATGCAAATGATTGAGTCCAACAATCGTTTTGGCCGAATCTTCTGATTCAGCTGGGCACTTCGAGTGGACACTTCTCCAATGGACTTTACGTCTTGTTCGGCTATTGCCTTCACAATCTTTTGATGAAGAAAATGGTACTCCTTTTTTTCTATTTGAGTGAAAGGCTTGGGAGTATTATTGAATTGAACCGTATCGATCTTTCCACCTTCATCGATCCCCACCACTGTTAGTGGGGGGAGCGTTCCTAAAAACCGACACAGCTCCACCTTGCGGTGGAAAAAGGAAACAACCCCTTTATACATGACACCATCCGTCGGTTCGATCGTTCTCATCAAAGAAAGTAGGTAATCTGTAGACATTTTTAAATTCAAACAATTTTCAATCGAACGAGCAGCAGCCACTAAGTCCGCAGAGGAGCTGGCTAACCCTTTTCCTTCTGGCATTTCACTAAATATCTCCAACCTGCCTACAGGAGGATACCCATGGTCCATTAGTATTTGAGATATGAGTTGAAAGGATTTTTTTTTATGGGAAGGGTTTACTTGTAATGAATCCATCTCCGAGTCAAAATAGAAGGTGGCATAAGAATGCGTTTGAATTGGAAACGTAACCAAGAAATCCAGGCCATTTTCGCCATCAACCCCTTGCAATAATTCCCCAAATGTGCCAAACGCTTTCCCCTTCCCTGTAGCCGGAATCACCCCTCGATTTTTATAAGAGCGGGATTGCGCCAACCTCACCGACCCTTCACCTCCTTAATCTTTTAAAATATTATCCAGCGTCCTCTTCGCTTTCTGCTGCTCGATTTGGTACTGCGACCAATCATTTTCTAATTGAACGAATACTTGTTGAAATCGATTCACCATCTCTCGTACTTGCTCAGGGTGAGTCGATCCCAATGATCGTTTTCGTAGAAGATTTTGATCCACATCAAAATAGCTTTGAACCCAATCATCGGAAATAGACACTTTATAACCATACTCCATACACACTTCGCCGACATCTTTGGCTTTCATGTCTGCGGGAATAAGCCCTTTATTAATAGAAGAAACAATCACTTTTCCTACGATCACCTGAGCTGTGCGGTATGGAATTCCTGCTTCTAATGTCAAGGCATTTGCTAATGAAAAACCTCCCAGAAATTCCTTCTCGCAGGCTTGACGCATTCTCTTTTCTTGAAAGCGTAGATGACTCATAAACACGGTTAACAGCCGAAGAAGTGATTTCATCGTCTGGAAAAGCGAAGGTATTGGTGCCCCTGCTTCTTTCGATACTTCTACCAGGTTACTGTATGGCGTATTTCGTTGAGCCACGATCATTCCCATATGGATCGAGATCAAGTGGGATGTCCTTCCCCGAATCCGTTCCAAGATGGGGAAGTTTTTCTTTTGCGGCATCGAAGACGAAATCCCACTTAATTCGTCTGGTAAATCGATAAACCCGTATTCATTACTTCCCCACTGAGTAAAGTCTGTTAAAAAGCGACTCAAGGAGGTAGCAAAGATTGATATCTCCCCGGAAATACGCAAAATCCATTCCCTTGATGCAACACCGCTTAGAGCGTTGTGGACTGGGTATGAAAATCCGAGATACTCAGCAAGTCGATCCCGATCCCACGCCAGTTCCTGCCCCGCCATCGCCCCACTTCCCAATGGACAGCCATTTCCCTCGTTGTAGACCGATAACAATCGACGAGACGTTTGAATCAAAAACTCCAAAAAAGCGGTTAGATAAAAAGCTGGGCTGATCACCTGTGCCGCTTGATGATGTGTATACCCCGGCATCACCGTATCCACATGTTTTTCCGTCAAATGGAGAGTAACCCGAACCAACTCGGACAACTGTGCGGCAATATCAAATAGAGAATCTCTGATATGCATCATCTGAGCAGTCGCTTGATAGTCGTTGCGACTCCGGTCTACATGCCATGCTATAACAGGTTGGGGTAGATTGGCGGTGATCATTCCTTCAATCGTAAAGGCCATGTCTGATAAATGAGCTTCCGCTTGTTTTAACACCTCATCTGGATGTAACTGATCAATTGCGGAGTGAATATCGACAACTTCATTACGATTGATCAACCCTAATCGTTGGTGCTCGACTAGAAGTGCTTTTTCAATCCAAAGATAATAGGGAAGAAGATGACGAGCCTCATACCGGAGTTGAGGGTTCAACACTTCTTCCCTCCAGGCATTATGGGGGCTTTCCTTGATACGACCTGTCAAGCCTTTAAAATCAACACCAGAATCCAATTCCACATCCCTCCTTTGGAAGAGTATAGGAGTTCCAATAAACCTGCTTGTCCGACAGTGGAGGTAAAGGGGGCATGGTTTTAGCCGCTAGAATTGAACGGCGTGTTTGTCAGCGTCTCATGGCTGTCTGCTCCCCTTCTAAGATTGTAAGATTCCGCTACAGGAGGTTAGATGAAGATTCATTCCACCGACGAACAACCAGTACCGCATTGTGCCCACCAAATCCAAAAGAGTTGCTGATCGCGTATTCAATGTCGCAGGATTGTGCCTGATGTGGAACATAGTTTAGATCCAACTCATCATCGGGATGGTCACAATTGATGGTAGGAGGAACCTTTTTTTCCAGTATGGAATATACCGTGGCAATCAACTCTACGGCACCAGCTCCCCCCATCAAATGTCCGATCATCGACTTGTTGGAACTGACTAGAATCCGCCCCGCATCTTCTCCAAAAACCGTTTTAATCGCTTTAGTCTCCATCTGGTCGTTAAACGGGGTACTTGTGCCATGCGCATTAATATAATTTACATCACGAGGCTGAATCTTTGCCTCTTCCAGAGCTAAACGAATAGCCCTCACAGCGCCAGATCCAGACGGATCCGGTGCTGTGATATGGTATGCGTCCGTTGTAGCACCGTACCCGACCAATTCCGCTAGAATCTTTGCTCCCCGCCCGATGGCGTGCTCTGCTTCTTCCAATACCAATACTCCGCCTCCGGCTCCAATGACAAATCCGTCCCGATCACGGTCAAACGGACGACTCGCCTTTTCTGGTTCCTCGTTTCGTCGGGACAAGGCTTTTACATTCGAATAGGCGGCTAAATCCAAAGGGGTAATCGCATCGGCTGTTCCTCCAGCCAACATAACATCGGCTCGACCACTTTGAATGAGTCTCATCGCTTCCCCCACAGAGCTGGTTCCTGTAGCACAAGCGGTAACGATTGCCCCCGACTGTCCCTTGGCTCCAATGAGAATGGAAATTTCACCGGATGGAATATTGACCAGTGTAGCGGAAGAAAAGTATGGACTTACACGCTTTGGGCCATTTTCAAGTAAATTTTTCACATTTTCTTGTATGTAATTGAATCCGCCATTGCAGGAACTGACAAAAACCCCTACTCTGGGCGACAACTGTTTGCTAATCTCAAGTTTTGCTTGATCGATAGCCTGTAAAGCCGCTGCAACCGCATATTGCGTAAAATAATCCATGCGTCGCACATTTTTTTTGGATATGTACGCTAATGGATCAAACCCACGAACTTCACCCGCTATTTTGACAGAAAAATCCTCTGTATCAAAGCGTGTAATCGGGCCAATACCGCTTTTACCGGAAATGAGATTGTTCCAATAATCAATCGTGTTAACACCGATGGGACTGATCAGTCCACAACCGGTAATAACCACTCTTCTATTCAATGTCATTCCACCTTTTGGGAATAAGGTACCAATGATTCGTTCTCAATTTTACAAGGATCATCCCCTCTGGGTCATCCGTATATCCCGCAACAATAGGGCTTCCGACCAATAGATCTCGCGTATTTGGATTGAATATTTCAATATTTTTCCGAATGGCGAAAAGGGTTGCAAAATGAAGAACCTGATTATATACTCAGTACGTATGTATTGAGTAGACTTCCCTTGCATCATTTTTTTCAAAAGTCAGTGTAGGGGCACTGGGCAAAAATACACGAAGATAAAGGAAGGGAAACGCATGTCTCTTCTGGCAGAATACAAATGGTACATCCTGATTGCTGCCGAAGTTTTATTCTGGGTTTTCAGTATATCCTTTGTGATTGTAAGGTACTGGTTTCAGCTTCATCGTCTAAGCTTGATTTTCTTGATTCTCTTTATCGTCAATGACCTTTTCATCTTATCTCTTGCCATATTGGATTACATGCAAACCGGTGAGTTCTCCAATTATCAACTGATCATCGCCATAATTCTGATCTACGCTCTTACGTACGGAAAAAAAGATTTTAAGAAGTTGGACGCATACCTGAAGGAAAAGGTGGAAAAGTGGAAAAATCCTTCTCGCCATACCCATAAAGGAGAAGAAAAGTCCGCCGACGGAGGTTCAGATTGGGAACATGCTCGTAGAGAGAGAAATGGTTGGTTCAAACACCTACTCATTTATGCCATTGCCCATGGAATCTACTTTCTTATGATGACATTTCAATGGGAAGCAATCTCTTTTGAAACGCTTTCCAACATTTCGTCCATATGGACCATCATATTGGTGGTTGACGGTGTTTACTCCCTCTCTTTTACGATCTTCCCTCGTAAAAGGAAATAGGAACAAAGAATTAAAGTCGATTTTCTCCGACTTCAAGGAAGGCTGATCATATTTTTTTACTAGCGGTTTCCGGCTTTTGTCCAATACCGTGACAAACGGTTAGGAAACCGCTTTTTTTATTTTAGGGCATTCATTTTATATAAAATATTTGTGGAATATGCTAGTCAACGATATATACCCAGCTGATTATAATATACCTATCTACAACTTTGAGGGAGGAATGCCAATGAAGAACTTAATGTCAGGAAAAAATGTAGTGGTTATGGGGGTTGCAAATGATAGAAGTCTAGCTTGGGGTGTCGCAAGATCACTTCATGCAGCAGGTGCAAATCTAATATTTACATATCGAAAAGAACGGTCTTACCGAAAGATTTCCGCTTTACTTTCTCAGTTTGATATTCCCCCCCTTCATGTGTTCTCATGTGATGCTTCCGACGATGACAGTATTAAAAACGCTTTTATTGAGATAAAACAAAAAGCGGGAAGCATTCAAGGACTTGTTCACTCCATCGCATATGCTGAAAAGGAGGATTTAAAGGGGGAGTATATAGATACTTCGCGGGAAGGATATCTTTTAGCCCAGAACATCAGCTCTTATTCACTTATTGCTGTTGCCAGGGAAGCGCAAAAAATTATGACCGATGGCGGGAGTATCGTTACTCAAACCTATATCGGGGCTGAGCGTTTTGTGGAAAACTATCATGTAATGGGTGCTGCAAAAGCGGCTTTAGAAGCTAATGTAAAGTATTTGGCAGAGAATCTTGGCAAATATCATATTCGGGTCAATGCTGTCTCATCTGGACCGATTCGTACCCTTTCAGCAAAAGGCACTTCCGGTATGAATGATCTATTGCGTACCATAGCAGAAAAAGCTCCATTAAGGCGAAACGTAGATCAAAGCGAAGTCGGTGACGCAACGTTATTCTTGCTAAGTCCATTGTCCAGAGGAATAACCGGTGAAGTGCTTCACGTCGACGCAGGATATCATATAAGATGAAAAGCTTCCTCATTTAAAAAACCCTTTCATATGAACGATCGTTTTCCGTTCATATGAAAGGGTTTTAAAGTACCCTAAAATCCAGTCTAACTCTGTTCCTCTACAAACTGAGTAATCGATTGGATACTTTTAAACGTATCGGTTCGAACCGATCCGAGTTGAAGATTATACTCGTCTTTTAAAACAGAAATAAAACGAAGCACATCCATCGAATCCAAGCTAAACGAGGACTCCGGTCCAAACAACACTTGATTGGATTCGATTTCCTCCGGTTTAATATCCATTTCGTACGTTTGCACAAACAACTCTTTCATTCTTTGTTCATTCATCTTTATAGCACTCTCCCAGTTATGTTTGATTAAAATAACGTAAGCATAATGAACCCCATAAAAACCCGGCTCCAATCCCGGCAATCATCATATAGTTTCCATGATGGATCACTTTTCTTTCCATTGCTTCATGCAGA
Organism: Desmospora activa DSM 45169; assembly: GCF_003046315.1. NCBI lineage: Bacteria > Bacillati > Bacillota > Bacilli > Caryophanales > Thermoactinomycetaceae > Desmospora > Desmospora activa. The sequence goes on from NZ_PZZP01000001.1 coordinate 1,414,146, forward strand.
ACCGTAAATACAGTGGCCGCCCCGGTATTTCCCAATCGTTCTACATTGACAATGGTTTTTTCCATCGGCTGCTGCAGGCTTTCCATTACTTTCTTAAGAATATTGAGATTCGCTTGATGGATAAAAAAGTGGTCGATATCACCGATCTCTAGATTAGCCCGCTGCGCCGTTGTCAACATCGTTTTCGGCAGTTGCTTTGTTGCTTCCTTCCAAACCGTACGACCATCCATTTTTAGATATTGCCCTCTTGCCGCCACAGACGATTCGCTGGTCGGGTGTTTAGAACCACCCGAAGGAACTTCCACACTGTACGAAAGAGAAGATTGTATATCCCAAGACAAAAGCCCATATCCTTCCTCAGCTTTTCCTAAAATTAACGCTCCCGCTGCATCCCCAAAAAATACTCTGGTCGTGCGATCAAGCGGATCGGTTATACGAGACATACACTCTGCCCCGATCACCAGCACATTCTTGATCTTTTCGTTTTGCAAAAGATGACAACCTAACCAAATCCCATATATACCGCCTGCGCATGCAGCTTGGTTCAAATCAATGGGAATCGCCTGATCCGCTCCCAGTGCATCTTTCACGATCAGAGCGGTTGAAGGCAGGAGTTGGTCAAAAGTAAAAGTCGATACCACGATCGCATCCAAATCCTTCGGATGGATCCCACCGTTATAGAGAGCTTGTTTAGCCGCACCGATGCACATATCCGACGTATATTTTCCTTTTTCTAGAAATCTCCGCTCTCTGATCCCAGTTTTTGTGACGATCCACTCATCCGTTGTATCCAGCCAGTTGGTCATATCCCGGTTGGAAACAATCGCATCCGGAATATACATACCCGTTCCTAAAAAGCTTACTGGAACTTGGAGACCACTGGATGTCAGCGGGGAAACTGCGTTCCCCATCACATTAGTTTCCAATGGTGACATGCTCCTTTCCCGGAAAATCGCCTTCGATTGCTTGCATTCCAGGTGGTATATCGCCAAGTTGAACCGGTATTTCCACCACCACTGTCTTCCCCTTTAACTGAAACTGATATGCCTGTTGCAGGGTTTGTTCCAATTGAGTTTTCCCGATAATTTCCAGGCACTCGATTTGGGGATGATCTACTCCCCATTGAAAGTGATCCGGTGGTGAAGTAAAGTGATATCTGGAATGTTCTGATGAGTGATGTTCTTGTTGATTCCATTGGTGCTGAAGCCAACCATACCCACCATTTTTTAAAACGATGTACATGATCGGGATTTTCTGCTCAACCACGGTCTTTAGATCACTTTTAAACAATTGGAAAGCGCCGTCTCCTATCCAAGCAATGACAGGTCTTTCCTTAACAGCTAATTTCACGCCGGCCACAGCAGCTGCTCCAAAGCCCAAGCTGGTCTGGTCACTCGGTAATACCGCCCCTCCTTCCCCTCCGCAGGAATAGTAGGGATAAAAATAGGACCACATATCTTGCAACCCGTTTTCCTGAACGAGAATCCGATCTTTGGTCACTATCCGATCCACTACATCCAATATCTCTGCCACATGAATGAAAGGGTCAGTACGGGCATTCTTCAAATGTTCATTCGCTTTTTGAAAAAGTTCTCTTCTATACACCTGAATGTTTTTAATCCACTCTTGGTTTTGAACCAATGGTTCTTCTTTTATCTCCTTTAGCCATCCTTCCACTACCAATCCACCGTCCCCTAACATGTGCATCCCCGGGTATTCCAAGGACCAGTCATCGGGTTCGATATTCACTTGGATCAAGGTCGCTTTCGGATTCATTTGCTCCCAACCGAATGTTGCGGTCTCCTCCAAACGACTCCCCAACACGACTACCAAGTCCGTCTCTTTCCATAATCGGCGAATCGGTTCAGTTGCATACAAACCCGCCAGCCCGCAAAAAAGAGGATGATCTTCTGGAACCGCTCCCCTCCCTGAAGCTGTCACAAATAAAGCGGCCCCCCATTGTTCGGTAAAACGAATGATTTCACTTCTTGCCTTTGATTTTCTCATACCACCCCCTAACAGAAGCAGAGGACGATTACTAGCTCGAATCAGTTGAAGAGATTGTGCCATGCTGGTTTCATCAGGAAGAAACCGTCTTACAATCAAGGGTTCCCAAGGTTTTTTTCTAGGTATTTTTTCTTCAAACATTTGTTCAGGAATTTCAATATAAACCGGACCGGGAGTACCGTTGACAGCCAAAAGAGCCCCCTTTTCCAAAGCCCAACACAATCGGTCAGGATGATCCACCCGATACGACCACTTTACCAGTGGTTGGACGAGGGATCGTTGATCAAGTTCCTGAAATGCTTTTGTTCCCAAGCGATTAATGCGGGTTCCCGTTGCGATGAGAATCAGCGGTGCTGCCAGCGATTTGGCCTCCAATAAACCCGTAAGCGCATTGGTGAGTGCCGGCCCTTTTCCTACTACACAAACTCCTGGTTTTTCCGATTCCATGGCATGTCCAACTGCCATAAACACAGCATTGCGCTGATCTTTACATAAGATCATGCGTGATTTTGATTTTGTTTCCAAAGATTCTAAAAAACCTAAATCATCACTGGGTAACCCAAATACCTCCTGAACCCCGATATGATCCAGATAGTCCACAACCGCTTCCCAGGGATTTTCATACGCAAACAATTGACTCACCTTTCTGCTCTGAGACATTCACCCACTGCTTGGGATACTAAAATCGGTTTGAAAGAAAGCTTCTCGTTATAACTGATATAATTGGCCATTGGCCCATACCCGCCAAATGGACTATTGCCGTCATCGATCGACAGAAGCGTTGTATTTATCGTAACGGTATGTCTCTTTTTTAATATTTCCACCACTTTATCCGCCTTACCGTAAACACTGGCACCTAATGCCCTTTCCATGAAAAAACCGGAACGCAGTAGGTCTATCAACTTACCCTCATCACGATAGCGGACAACATTAAACACCGGTGAAAAAAATTCGACAATCTCAAAGTTTTCTTCAAAATCCCGTAATAAAACAGTTGGTTCAACAATGCGACTACGGAAATTTACAGAGCCGCCACGGATGATATCGGAATGGTGTCGATGTAAGTACTGAGATGCCATCTCTAATGTGCTATCATAATAGATCGGACCCCAATCGGCTTCAGCGTCAGTATTATCGCCGAATTTTAAGGAATCCAATTGACGGGTAAGCATCTCTGTAAACATCGGCAAATGGGACTCATGAATAAAAAAGGCGTCTGGGCCCAAACAATCCTGACCCGAATTAAGTAATCGTATATCAATCGCACCGGAAACGGCTGATTGAAGATCAGCACCGGGAGCAACAATGAACGGATTGACCCCTTGACCGAAAAAGAGATAGATTTGCTCTTTATTCAGCTGTAATTTAATCTCTTCCGCATTTTTGTAAGCACCTGTAAACACAATCAAATTGGCTTGAGCAACATATTGTTTGAGGAACTTCCGTTGAGAGATCGGCTGGATCTCAATCGGTAAACCGTGTACATCTTTAAGAAGTTGATGGAGTCGAATAAGCTGGTCTTTAATCTGGCTGGAGGGGCGAAAGTGTATTTCCTGCACAAATAACGACGGCACCAACAGGTAGAGCACATAGGAGTATAAAATCACATTTGAAGGCATAAAGACCGCCATTTGATTCAGTTGCGGCGGACGGTGAGTCGATACCTCATGCAGGGCACCTTCTAATGTGGAGATGGCTGCGCTTAGCTCATACGATGCGGAACGATGGAGCGAGATCTCCGTTAAAATATTCATGACAGCTGACGGGTTTTCTTTCATGAATTGGATTGTTCTTTCCAAAGGTTCTACCCGGTCAGGAAAAGGTACTTGATTTCGTTTCTGTTCAGTCCAACTTTGAACTAGGTATGACATACTGCATTTCCCCCCTATCAACATTAGCAGTGAGATGAGATTCCTTCCTTTTATTGACCGCAAACTCTCTCAACTTTACCAGGTCTACCTTGCCATTATGATTTAGCGGAAATTGTTCCAATACCCAAATTTCATCCGGTCTTTCATAAGAAAATAGCAAGGGATAGATTTGTTTTTGCCAAAAGTGAAATGATCGTGTTTCATGATCTTCAATAAAAAAATGAAGAGAACAACCCTTTCTTTCTTCATCTAGTGCAATTACTTTTACTGGACACCCGCATTCCTCCGCTTTTTTTTCCAGACTGGCGAGATACAGTGTATACCCCATTCGGTGTACGGCATGCTTTCTACCGATCACGTGAAGATATCCATCAGTATCAAAAAAGCCTATATCACCAGTGTCATACCACTTGGATTGCTGTGGTACAATGGTTCCATCCGAATCCAGGTAGCCCTCCATTAAGCCGTGAGAGCGCACCCAAATACCTCCTGTTTCGCAGACAGGAATCTCCTTTCCGCTATCATCCTTAATTTGAACGTCTACATCATTCAATGGATAACCGCACGCACTTGGGGTATTCAGGTTACTAACAGCTACATTGCCTACCTCGGTTAAACCGTATCCATCGAGAAGCAACATACCAAAGGCTTGATAAAATTGATCCGTGAGTTGCTTGGAAAGCGGTGCCCCTCCAACGCACCACATTCTTACCTGCCTCATCTGTTCAACCAATTCCAACTTTTTTTGCACCAGATTCAACAGAGAATAGTAAGTAGAAGGGGCAGCATCTATGACCGTTACACCCTCCCTTATAATAAGATTCGCCACTTGATTAAGCATGTGATACTGAGGAATGACTAAGGAACACTGTTGTTGCCACCAAATCAACAGGATGGAAAGCCCATAATAGTGAGAAAACGGAAGCAAAGGCATTAGCACATCATCATCGCGGTAATCCATAGCCATCCGTGTTTTCTCGATATTATCCCAAATCGATCGACCGGATTTAACGATACCCTTTGGTTCACCCGTCGATCCGGACGACCACAGAATCGCTGCATCTCTCCTTTCTCGCCACTCATGAAAGGAAAGTGTTTCTGAGGAGTCGGGTAGAGCTTTAGACTGTCGTATCCATTCTTCATAAAAAAACGAATGGCTATCTCCGGAATTCTCCTTATCTAAGCTTCCTAGCAACTTCCATCTAACATTCGCTCGCAAAAGCATCTCATCGGTTTGCTTTTGAGTTTGCTGATGATCGACAAGAACGATAGACGTATTCAAGTGGATCAATGAAAAGAGCGTTACAGCAAAGGGGTACGAATTTTTTCCCTTTAGCAATACCCGGTCACCGCTTTTTACCCCCCTGTTGCGAAGATATCCGGCCAAGCCAACAACATCACGCTCAAACTCTCCTTTTGTATAAGACTGCCTCGGCGTGATCACTTTAGCGGTCATATCCGGACCCACTCCTCAACCATTTCTTTAAAAGGCAAGATTTTAATATTTTCCTAGTATCCCTTTTTTTATTGCGGTGTTTTCACACAAGCGAAATAATCCAACCCCTAAACAAAAGTAGACGAATGAGTTTACAAGCAAAAACGCAAAATCTCCAACGGAAAACTCCCAAAGGGAAACATGATTAATCATCGTTTGTTTTAACATGTCGACTCCGTAGATACAGGGGAAATATTTGAGGAATGGAGCTTTTTCTATCGGTATATAAACAAAGGACATGAGTAGAAATTGAAACAATATCAAGAGATTGTCCACTTGTTTAATCAAGATACATATCCCCGCTACAATAAAGCCGATTCCAAACATGCTAAACAGAGTTAAAAGAAGGATCGGAATAATGCTAATTAAATCAGTATTTAGATATACACCTGTCGTCACCATGGATACGATCGTTAACAGCGCTACGCCGGATGATTGGATGAGCACCTTTCCGATCATTCTACTCAACAATATTTTCCAAACCGAGATCGGAGTCATATACAGTTGATCCATCGTTCCCCGTTGCATGTCTGTATAGACTTCCCAGCCAATCGACTGCATGGCCGTCAGAGCGAAAATCCAAATGAGATAACCGGCGACAACATATTCAATTTTCTCCCCAAAGTGATCCATTTGCCCGGCAAAAGTATTAAATCCTAGAAAAAGCGCCATCAGAATAACATAAAAGATAAACAGCTCAAGAAGAGTATTCGTCAGGTATCTTCTAAATTCGATGTATTGTTTAAAGATATTACTTTTAAACATGAACAACATCCGCTTGATCCCTTTCGCATAAAATAGTGAAGATTCGTTCAAAATCCAGGCGAGCCGGTTGGATACTTTCGATGTACAACGCCTCTTTTTTTAATAGTTCAATAAAGGTATAGAATGATGTACTATCCGAGATATCTACGGTATAGGAACCAATAGTACCGTCATAAGAGAATTCAGGGAATTGTTTTACGATACTATCCATTTTTTTTATCGGTATTTGCCCTCCTTTTACGGATAGTACATATGATTTGATTTGAAACAGTTTCATCAGTTTTTCAACGGTATCTTCTACAATTTTTTTCCCGCGATCAATGATTACCACTCGTTCACAAATTTCTTCCACCAATTTCATGTCATGTGTACTGATAATCACGGTTTTCTCAAACTCTTCTCGTATTTTCACCAAAATCTTCTTCAAGTCATTCGTGGTCTTAACATCGAGCCCCAGTGTAGGCTCATCCAGTAGAATCACTTTTGTATTCAGACAAAGGGCCACGATAATAGCCACTTTTTGTTGCATCCCTCTAGATAAATTCCCGACCAGTTCACTTTTTTTCTCTTCCAGTCCGAATAGATGTAGCCATTCATCGACTTGATCCCTAATCTCCTTAAACTGCATCCCACGGTTTCCTGCAAAGTATGAAATATTTTCTTGAACCGTCATGCGCCAGTATAAGTTTCTGTTTCCTTCTAGAACAGCGCTGATATATTGAAGGGATTTAACCCGATTTTGGTGATTGACTCCGTTTATAAAAACGTTGCCGGACTCTGGTTTTAATAATCCGCATATCATCCGGATAATGGATGATTTACCGGCGCCGTTCGGCCCTAGAAGTCCAAAAATCTCCCCTTGTTGAACTTGAAAGCTAACATCATTCACCACTTGAATGATTTCTTTGCTTTTTTTATCTTTGAAGGAAACAGTTAGATTTTGTACATCGAGGATCGGATTCAATTTGCCACACTCTCCAATGTCATTTCAGGGCTGACGATAGCGACTTCAAAATGTTCCTTGCTTAGTGGACCGAACAGGTTTCGTGGACCCACGACAAACACTTTACTAACCTGGAGACGCTTCAGCGTATTAACCGTTTCCGGCCATCTTACTGGATGATCGTACCCGTCCAGTAAAGCATTCTTCAGATCCTCCCCTTTTTCAAGGATCATTCCATCGACATCCGACACAAAAGGAATTGTTAGATCCCGAAATGAAAAGCGATTATAAACGGTCTTTAGGGTGTGATCTTTAAAGTTCTTCAACTTACTGGAATGAACCAGGCGTTTCATGGTGTGTAACGAAATCCCTTTTTGTTTGCGTATCTCTTGTTTTATGATTTCAATCGCTTCAACAGTAGCACAAACAGCATGAATATCCTCGGATAGATACGAAGAAAATTCAACCCAGTGTCCTTGCTCTCTAAGGTTGTGTATCATGTCTTGAACCTGGTTAAGTGTGAGCCGATAAAAGAAATGGGTTCCCATTTCCTCGTCAAAGCCGGAAAAATTCTGTTTTTCTTGCAGTGTACTTTCATAGGTTAACAACAACGTTTCATTATAGCTTAAACTCCCGGTGTAAATAGCAGCGCCGAAACCTCCAAAACTAGCTCCTACACAAACGGATGGTTTCATTCCCAGTTTTTCTTCCGCCCAATCGGACAGTGCTAAAGAATTGGCTAAGAAAGCACATTGGAAGACTTCCCATTGGTCCTCCGTTGCCTCCCGAAAAGACTTTCGCAATGAAAAACCTAATATTTCACTGGCGTATTCAAAGCGCCTATGGGCGTAGGGGCTCTTTTCTACAAAATCCTTCACGCTTTCATAATCAGAAGGTGCCAAACCGGGAAATATCACAGCCACACTCATTCCGACATCCTCCTAGCCGCACTCTTTTCCAACATATCATGCAGCCCCAAGTAACACTCCACTTCAAAAGAAACTGGTATAAAACCCAGTGATTTATAAATAAAATTGCCCGGACCGATTATTACCAGTCGCTTTACTCCCAGTGCAGCCATTTTCTCGATTGTTTGGGTCCACTTTACCGTCATGGTGTACTGCTCTATCAGTGCGTTACAAATCTTATTCGGATGATCCAATACCTTAGTCGATATATTGCAGATTAAAGGGATCTTCGGCTTCTTTACGTCATCCGCATAATACCAATTGCGGCTAAATTCGCGCTTCACTGCTTCCATCAACGGACAATGAGCAGGAGGTCCATATGGAATTTCCACTCCGATCCCGCCTAATTCCAATACTCTCAGATTCAATTCTCCCATACTGGAGAGGGATCCACAGACAATCATCTGATTACTTGCCGTATAAGCACAAGCCTTGAGATAGTGCCCTTTGGATTCCATCTCTTCCATGACACCCAACAACTTATCGATGTCAATGTTGTAAAAAAAATGTACACCATAATCCTTGTCCGCAAAGTGCTTTTCTTCCAATGAAGCCATGGTATAAGTCATCCGAACCAAATCAGAAAAGGTTAACGCTCCACTGATATGTGCTGCCGTCAACTGCCCTAAACTTAAACCCGCTAAGTAGGAAGGTGACGGTATATAATCTTGTGCCCATTCATACAGTGCGGCACTAATGGACACGATGGCTGGTCTGGCCACAATCCCCCTATTAACTTCATCGAGGTCATCGGAGAAGAATGCTTCAACTAAATCAAAACCCAAAATTTGTGACGCTTCGGCAAATCTATTTTGCATAATTGGAACTTGATCAAACAACGCTCGATATTCATTGGGATCGATATTCATCTGTGACGGAAATAAAACAGCTGTTTTTGTCATCAAACCCACCCCTTCACGCTGTCAAGCCTCCATCGACCACCAATGTTTGCCCATTGATATAACTGGAGTGGTCTGATGACAAGAAGGACACCACTTCAGCAATTTCTTCCGGAAGGGCAAAGCGACCCATCGGCACTCGTTCTTTTATTCGTTGCAACTCCATTTCATCTATTCTCTCAATCATTCCTGTATCCAACGTATAGCCTGGTGCAACTGCATTTACCCTAATTTTATAAGGAGCAAATTCTTTACTGAGGGATTTTGTCAGTCCAATCAACCCCGCTTTACTTGCACAGTAGCTGCTCAATCTTTCAATTCCGGATATACCTGCCACCGATGCAATGTTGATAATCGAACCCTTTTGAGCGAGCAACATATGGAGTGACACTGCTTTAATACAGTAAAAAGCCCCAATTAAGTTCGTTTCAATCACATCAACCCAGTCCTCGACAGGATTTGTTGGAATGACTGCGCCCTCAACCCCTACTGCTGCATTGTTTACCAGTACATCGATCGTTCCATATTTCTCAATGATTTCGTTCACAACTGAGGTAACTTGTTCGTAATCCTTAATGTTCAATTGAAACTTGGCCGTAACCGCATCAGGCCGATCCGACTTTAACTCGTCCACTACATCTTGAGCAGCTTGTCTGTTAGACTTGTATCCAACGATGACATTAGCTCCCAAACGCCCCAATTGCAAACATATGGACTTGCCGATTCCACTGGATCCTCCTGTGACCAAAATCAATTTCCCTTCAAGTTCCAATCTCCCTAACCACCTATCAAATTTAAAGTCATATCAATTCATCCCCGATTTTAAAACAGAAGTTATATAATGACACTCGTATATCACGCAAAGTATAAGTGGGCCTAAAATCACCCAATAAACACCTTTACAGTATCATCTTCTTCTTTTTATAAAAAATTCATTGAAGTTCCAGTCTGAGTGAGTTACAATGCATATACTACGTATATAGATTTTCAGTATATACCGAAATGTTGAAAGGGGGCTTGAAGGGTGTTGAAAGCGTGAAGAATAATCATGCCTAGTGACTCTATTGCGATGATTAGTTGTGTCTTATGACAGGAATCTGTACAGAATATTCAAGGGTGTACTCTCTCAAAAAAATAAACCCGTCTTTCATCGCCGGGTAAACAGAAATATGAATCAAATTCTGATTCTAACAAAACGGAATATCAGAACACCTAGGGTCATTCACATCGTTGGAAAGCGTCATCAATCTTAGTGGGGAGTGGGAAAAGGGTTCAGCGAGATCGATTTTAAAAGGGCCTCCCTTTAGCTTCCCATATGAATCTGAATGTGTTGCAGCTTTAAACCACTTTTTCGAACAGGTATCTGTAGAATTAGCAAACGATCCTCATACCAAACATATCGTACATCATTACATAATAAACCAAACTATACGAAAAACATTCGAAATGGGAAGGAACCCTTTTAAAAAAATCACACATTTCGTGTTAATATGCAATTGCCTGTATTCCCTGCAAATTAACATCTGAGGTGATAATCGTGAATCACCATACCTTATTGGTTTCTTCTCTTATGTATAAGCGACTGTCAAAAGATGTATTTGACTCAATCCCCTCTATTGAAAAAGTGAAGTGGTTTAAAGACTTTGATGAACTAAAGAAATTATTAGGAATACATGGGAATCGGGTTTTGATCATTTTGGATGGATCGGATTTCAAGCTACTGAACAGTATGAACCAGATAATTTGGAAGCACCCCCTCCCCCGACCAAAATTGATCTTTTTGCTGAATAGATTTGATAAAAATTTCTTTAAATTTCTTCATTTAGAAGGGTGTGGTATGATACTGCACAAGAATATCAACCAGTTGAAAACTGCTATCTCTGTAGTTAGCAACAACGGTTGGTATTTTTGCTCTGATCTAAAATATAAATTTTTTCAAGTAATTGATAAAAATAAAGAAGATACCGAATTATCGCTCACCAATATGGAGTTGCGGGTAATTCAGGAACTATTGAAAGACAAAACCAATCAACAAATCGCTGACAGCCTTTATATAGGCCGTAGAACTGTAGAATACCATATTACTTCAGCCATCCAAAAGTTGGGGGTTAATTCTCGGGTTGGATTGGCCATTAAAATGGCGGATTATTTCCGTCATACCTACTATACAGACAGATTGAGCGGGCAGTAAACGATCCTTTTTATAAACGGCAGCTACTAGAGTTGTACAAGCCCAATCATTAACAACGCAGAAAAAACCGCAATGCGGGATCAAACCGCGGTCGGTTTTTTCTTTTCCATTACAGAGGAGTATCGTCGACACTATAGTGATCGCGAAGCGTCAACTTTTGCACTTTACAATTTGAACGAATCAGCACTTATGCTGTAGATAAGTTCGTAGCGATTTATCCCATAGCCATAACTTCCGATACGGTACCATTATCGGAAGTAACAGCCCCTACCCTAACTCATACAATAAATAGGGATCAAACGCAATCCGGAATGAGGTGCTCCATTGTTCGGGATGATATTGCGCCATGCGGGTTCCATTTTGCAATTGCGGCAAGCCTTGTCGCAAAATTTAAGCATATGGATGAAGCGAGGGTTGGTTGAGGATATCGTACTTTTGATTGGATCTGCCTCCGGATCTCCGACTCCCCCAAAACTAGAATGGACGCATGGGATTCAAAGGACGGACGTTAGCGGCAATCATTGGGGAGATGCCATGAATAACGCTCTCAACCAGCTGTCATCCCACTGGATTTGTTCTGTTTCAACCGATTGGCTAAGCCATCCTACCATTCTTGAAGACACATTAATAAAATTAAAACAACAGATCCAAATGCTCCCTCAAGGCGCAAGTATTCGTGTAGAGGGTAAGAACCAACGCCCTCTTTTTTGCTGCTGGAACGGACCTTATGTAAAAAAGCATGGGGGATGGCCGTCAAAAAAAGAATGGCCTTTCTCTGAACAGGCGGATGATTTTCTTTGGTCCACGCTTCCTTTTTCCGCGAAAACGAGAGTGACGCTAGACTGGAACCCCCTCCATCCAGGGGGATCCGTATGGGAGCGAGAGAAACAGAAGTGGATCGATCATTTTTTGGGCGGATTGGAACAGGCGCAGCCTCGACAAACCGCTACCACCCAACCGACAATATCCATCCTGCTGCCCGTCTACAACGGAGCTGATACCATCTCGTGGACCATCACCTCCGCTCTCTACCAAACCCATCCCGATTTTGAGCTAATTGTGATCGATGACGGTTCTAACGACACCACGGCGAAGGAAGTACGTAAATTTGATGACCCACGGATTCGGTGGTTACCCCGTCCCGTTAATCGGGGGAAGGTGTATTGTTTAAACGAGGCTTGGCAAAAGACGAGGGGAAAGTGGCTGTTGGAGTTAGATGCCGATGATTGGCTCAGTCCAGAGGCACTCGCATGGGTACAACGTTCCGTGCAGGAAGTGCCGCCAGAAGTCGCTCTCCTTTATGGAGATCGGATATTCTGGCAGGAAGATCCGACGGGCCGACTCATTTGTCGAACCTACAGAAAGGGGTATCCAATCCAATCGTTTCAACATTATCTAAACGATCTGACCCCGGTCGGCCCGCGCATCTATCGGCGGGAAGCCATCTGCCAGATCGGCGGATGGCCGGTAGATGATTATGGGGAAGGGAGGTTGTATGAAGATATCCGGGTAGTGTTAAAACTGCTGGAAACCCACCAAATCCGATATGTCCCAGGCTCCCACTACCACGTCCGACTTCGAGCTGACAGCGTCTCCCATAAAAACGCCAACCATTTCTCCGCCTGGAAAGAGTGGCTTCTCTGCCGTTATTCAAGCAATCGATCTTAAGCGACGATGATCCGGATAAACCCGATGGCAAAATTATGAATGGTAACCGTAGCGGGTGGATATCCGGGAGTGACCGATACTTGCACAACAATCGTAGCTGGACCTGCGGAGAGAAGCCTTCCTGTTGTCAACCCCGCTGCAGTCATCACTTCTACCTGGGAACCGATAAACTGGCGCAAACGTTGATAAAGAAGCAATCTATCCACCCCCTATCAGATTCTGCTGATACTGACGAAGTTTTCGAATGGGATGAGCACGATATTTCCACTAGCCTCCCGGATTTCTAGATAATCGTTACCTACACTAACCAAAACACCCTGTACCGTTCCATAACGAGTGGTAACCTCTACATTTTGATTGAGAAATGGTAACAATTGTTCACGCAACGCCTGGTATCGCGCATTCAACAGATCGAGAAGTTCCTGTCTCAACCGTGCAAGCTCCGCTCTTAAAATAAATAAAGCACGCTGTAGAATCCTTCGCTCCAGCAACCTAAGCTGGCCTTGCCATCTGCGGACAACTCTTTTCGGAAAACGGATAACCCTTTTCGGCTTTCGGAAGCGAAGGCGTTTTTTTCGCTTAGGTGGACATTTTCGCTTTTTTGGCGGGCATAATTTGACCCACTGGCAATCTCGGCTCCGTTGCGGTTTCTTCCTTACCAATCGTCTTCCTCTTTTTTTCATTGCCATCACGGCACCACCTTTCTTTTCTACTCCTTAGAATCCGCATGACGATCGCGTTCGATTTGTTCCAGGGCGACCACGATGTTTTCGGCAAAAGAGCGTTTTGTCAAGCGACTTGCCGTCTCTTCACCTCCCCGAACCAGCCTACGGGCTAAATTGGGATTGGAAAGAATCGAACGGATTCCTGTAGCTACTGCCTCAGGATGTTTAGGCGGTACAACATAGGCGCTTTCCAGATGACGACAAAAATCCATCACCCCACCGGAATTCGTAGTGACGACAGGGGTTCCGCAGGCCATCGCCTCCAAGGGTGGTAAGCCAAACCCTTCAATCCAAGAGGTGGAAACAAACACATCAGCCGCACGGTACAATTCCACCATTTCTATATCATCAGTCGGTTGGAATGTCCGATGTGGGATTCCGGGCAACGGTAACTCCCGTTCCGTACAGATCATGTGAACAATAAAATCTCCCTCATAGCTTTGCTTAAACAAGTGCATGCTTTTGACAAAATCATCGTATCCCTTCAAGGCATACCCTACCTTGGGATCACGGGCGATGTAGAGGATTACCTTGGGATGGTGTGATTTTATATCTTCCTGCCCGGCTCCAGGGTTAAAAACGTGTGGATCGATCCCGAGATTGACCACCGTCGACCGCTGTCCCACATGTGCTTGAATCCGTTTATCCAACCAATGGGAGACACTGATAACCGGAACCCTCTGCTGATACGTCCACAGGGCAACGGTGCGGTTCTCCCCCGTCAGCCAATCCGGTTCAAACCCTTGGCACAACCGGATGCACTGTTTCGGCCATGCGGCAAAAGCGGGTTGAAAAGTGATATAAAAATTAGGCAGGACAATGTCTCCATAAGGGATATTGTCTTTTTTGAGGAATGGGACCCGCGTTATTTTTGCATCGATCGGGTAGGCGACTGGGGACCAGTGTGGGAGAACGATCTCTGTCTCATAACCCTTAGCAACCAAGGCATTGGCGATATCAGCTAAAACCCGACATCCGCCCCCGGTCTCCAAGGATCCAACTGGGATTACAATTTTCATAGCCACCCTCCCTCCCTACATGCTCCCGATTATTATACAAAGCAGAAATATAGGTGACCCTTTTACCGGCCTAGCCAATCCATTTTGTGCCAATAACTATTTTAAAAGCCTTCATTCATTCGACTATACGAAGCCCGGTGAGGGTGAATAGATTGCTTTAACGGAAAATGACCTAATTGTGCAGTAATCAAGAAGGAGGGGGGCTTACTCGTGGATGCCGTGATCGTAACCGGTGGCAAAGGTACCCGTATGGCCCCATTTACCCAGGTATTACCCAAGGGGCTCCTCCCCATCGGTGGACAACCGACATTGGAACTGATTGTTAAACAGCTGAAGTATCACGGGTTTCAAGATATCACCCTATTGTGCGGATATCTGGCTCCTCTGATCCAAACCTATTTTGGGAACGGACGCGCTTGGGGAGTTTCCATTCGCTACCAAATCGAAAAACACCCCCTGGGAACCGTCGGACCGCTAAAAGGGTTACCATCCCTTGCACAACCCTTTCTCGTGATGAATTGCGATGTGCTGACCACCCTCGATATGAAAAAGTTTTATGATTTCCATTGTGCAGGGGATAGCGTACTCACCATTGCCTCTCAAACCAAAAACGTTCCCATCGATTTAGGTGTATTACAAACACAAGCGGATCGGGTGACCGACTTTCTGGAAAAACCGACGAAACCGGCTCTGGTCAATATGGGGGTCTATATGATGAATCCTGAAATCATGGACTACATTCCCGATCAACATTTTTTTGATATGCCGGACTTAATCCGCGCACTTTTAAAGGACCACAAAAAAGTGCGCCATTATCATAATGACGCTTTTTGGATGGATATCGGTCGGCCGAAAGATTTTGAAGAGGCGAATCGCTTGTATAAAACGATCGCCCCACAGCTTTTGCCCGGTCAATCGTGATAAAGGAGGACAAAATGTGAAAATCATGACGATTCTCGGGACGCGCCCCGAGATCATTCGATTAAGCCTGATCATTCATCAATTGGATCGATACGCTTCCCGGCATGTCCTCGTTCACACCGGGCAAAACGGCGATAAGTCCCTAAGCGATATCTTTTTTAAGCAGATGGGAATCCGGGCACCCAACTATCAAATTCCAGTCGGCTCTTATTCCTTTGGCACGCAATTGGGAACGATGTTTGCCGAAGTAGAAGCAATTCTTTTACAAGAAAAGCCCGACCGCATCTTGATGCTGGGTGATACCAACAGCGCACTTTGTGCCATTGTGGCCGAGCGGATGGGGATTCCCGTCTATCACATGGAAGCGGGAAACCGTTGTTATGACGCGGCTGTACCGGAAGAGCTCAACCGGAAAATCATCGATACTGTCTCTTCTTTTAATTTGCCTTATACCGAATGGAGCCGACAAAATTTGTTGCGCGAAGGCATTCCCTCTCACCGAATCTGGGTTTCGGGAAATCCCATCTATGAAGTATTAGAGCATTACCGGAATGAGATCGATAAAAGTGATATTTTACGAGAAATGGGGCTGAAAGCAGGGACATACACCCTGGTAACAGCCCATCGCGCTGAAAACGTGGATAACAGCGATCACCTGCAAAAAATTGTAGAGAGCTTGCGTTTAATTGCCGATCAGACGGAGATGCCGGTGATTTGTAGTGTTCATCCCCGTACCCGTGCCCGTTTGACCCAAAACCAAATCACCTCCTCCCATCCCAATGTGATTTTCCATCCCCCCTTCGGCTTTTTTGATTTTGTGAAACTGCAAAAAAATGCCCGTGTCGTCGTGACCGACAGTGGTACAGTGCAAGAAGAAAGCTGCATCTTCGGTGTTCCTGCCGTCACCATTCGCAAAAGTACCGAAAGGCCCGAAACGGTCACCTGTGGAAGCAACACGGTTTCGGGTCTAGATCCAACGCGCATTGCCGCCTGTGTGGAATTCATGACTCATGCGAAGGAGTGGCAATGTCCCGAAGGGTATCTCGATCCCCTCGTTTCTACCAAAGTAGTCAATATGATATTAGGAGGGATCAATCATGTTTAAAGGACAGACGATTTTGATCACCGGTGCCACCGGATCGTGGGGATATGAGCTGACACGTCACCTCCTTCGGTATCAGCCTAAGGAGATTCGCATCTTTTCTCGCAACGAATTTTCACAGGTGACAATGGGGCGCTTTATTCGCTCTTCCAAATTAAAATTTATCATCGGTGACGTCAGAGATCGGGAGTCGGTACAACAAGCTTGCCGCGGAGTCGATACCGTTTTTCATCTGGCTGCGCTCAAACATGTTCCCATCTGTGAAATGCAACCGGATGAAGCGTTAAAAACCAATGTCCTCGGAACGGAAAATGTGATCCAGGCCAGCATTCACCATCAAGTAAAAAAGGTGATCGATGTTTCCACCGATAAAGCCGTCGACCCGGTTAATTTTTACGGCATGACTAAAGCCTTTGGTGAAAAACTGATGATCCGGGCCAACGACCTTACCCCGTCAACCCGTTTTGTCTGTATCCGTGGCGGCAATGTTCTGGGAACCAACGGCAGCGTTGTTCCCTTCTTTAAAAAACAGATTGAGGACGGTGGCGAAGTCACCCTCACCTCTAAGATGATGACCCGGTTTTTTCTGACGATTTCCGAGGCGATTGAGTTACTGATTAAAGCAGCAATCGAATCGATCGGAGGAGAAACCTTCGTTATGAAAATGAAAACCTGCCGCATTCTTCATTTGGCGGAAGTGCTAATGCGCCATGCTACTCACTCTGTTGCCATCAAGGAGATAGGAATCCGGCCCGGTGAAAAATTGCATGAAGTACTGGTATCTGCCCATGAATCCCCCCGCACCTATCGCTATAACGACCAGTATTACGTCATCTTGCCCTCCCACCCATCGGCGGAGCTCAGCCAACAATATGGGTCGTTGGAAAAGGTTCGTTTCCAAACCTATTCCTCTAATGCCGACCCGATGTCCCATGATGAGATCGAAGCATTGCTGCGGCAAGGCGGAATGCTTCCGTAATCCAAGGGGGGATACCGTGTGAAGATCCTGATATTTGGTGGTAGCGGGATGGCGGGCCACATGCTCCGGGATTATCTGAACGCAAACAATCACGAAGTATGGTGGACCACACGTAAAAAAACGACCGACCCGCTGGCGCTCACCCTGGATGTGAATACTGAGACAGAGGTAGCAGCAATACTGGAGCGGGTGCGGCCGGAAGTCGTCATTAACGCTGTCGGTATTTTAAATGATGATGCCACCCGTCGACCGGAAGAGCCATCCGAGTAAACAGTCTTTTCCCTCACCAGTTGGCTCGCTTCGGCAATCAACATGGATTTCGTTTGATCCATATCAGTACCGATTGTGTTTTTTCCGGCACTCGTGGCGGATATATGGAAAAAGACCCCACCGATGCCCCCACCTTATACGGTAAAACCAAAAATTTGGGGGAAATAACCGTTGAGCAGCATGTCACTATCCGTACGTCCATCGTCGGACCTGAACTAAAGCCACACGGGATCGGTCTATTTCATTGGTTTATGCAACAAGTAGATATGATTCAAGGATATCGGCGTGTTTTCTGGAATGGAGTGACCACATTGGAACTGGCCAAAGCGATTGAGTGGCTTCTCCCCCAGCCCGTCAGTGGGTTAATTCATCTAGCAACTCCGCAAAAGATCTCCAAATATACACTTCTTTATCTATTTCGCGAAGTGTTTAACCGAAGTGGAGTCACAATCCATCCCCGTGACGATATTCGATCGGATAAAACCTTGCTCAATACGCGGGCGGACTTCACTTATCCACTCCCTCCCTATATCGCCATGTTACGAGAACTGAAAGAATGGATGGAATCACACACAGAAAGGAATTATCCATATGCATGATGTAGGAATCGTCATGCCGTTATACAACCAACATCCGTCATACCTCCGTGCTGCTCTTCAGTCTATATTTCGCCAAACTTATCGACAGTTTCAGCTTGTGATTGTGATCGATGGAGCGGATAAGCAAACCGTTCAGACTGTCCACGAAGAAACCGCCGCCGATCCACGGGTCAAATTACTTTTTCATAAGAAAAACCGTGGGGTTTCACAAGCCCTTAATACCGGATTTCAGCTTCTTTTCTCCCTTCCCCATATCCAATACCTGACATGGATCTCCAGCGATAATATTTATTACCCTCGCTTCTTAGAAGCGCTGCGTGCAAAGCTCCATACGGGACCGCCTCAGCTGGGATTCGTCTATAGCAGTTTCCGCCATATAAACGGTGAAGGCAACTCGATCCAGACCGAGAACGATCTGATCAAGTTTCGCCAGTTTCAACGAAAGCCGAAAGAAGAGCTTCTCGATGTTTGTTTTGTCGGGGTTTCTTTTATGTATAAGAAATCCTTTGCTCAAAAAATCAATGGCTATCACCTGGAACCCGTAGAAGACTTTGAGTATTGGCTTCGCCTAACCGAGCTGTGCGAGATTGACTACATCCCGGAAGAGTTGATGGATTATCGGATGAATTCCGACCATAGCGTCTCCGCCCGTCTGCGTAAATCCAAGCAACAACATCGCCGTTGGCGCTATGCCTTTCAGCTGGCACGGCAACAGGCGCGTCAACGGCGAAATATCCCCTTTGAAACAACTGTTATCTTTCCTGTCGACGACCGGATTGAAAACAAAACCGATCTCATGGAAACATTGTTGGAGCAATATTATAGTAACTATAAACTGCTGGTGGTCGATCTCTCCCCCCGTTCCACCGGGGAAGCAGTGCTTAAACATATCGAAGATCCCCGTACGACAATCATCCCGTTGCCACATGCAACTTTAAAGGACGCAGTCCGTAAATATCTCCCCCATGTCGAAACGCCATATACCATGATCCACGGCCTTCGCACCGTCTGGCCTCCGCTTGTAACATGGGATTATATGCAAAAGCTGGTTCTCTACGCTCGTCAACATGCTGCAAAATCCTTTCTCTCTGTTCACTATGTTCCCAATGAAAAAGCTCCGATTCAACTCAGGCAAACCCCTGCCCCAGACGAACCCCACTTTGGGGAGATCTATCGGTCAAAAGAGTTACTTAAAGTGCTACAGACTTAAAAAAGACCGCTGATGGCGGTCCTTTTTATTACTTCAATCGGAAAAGAGGCGTGACTTTAAAAGCGTTTTTCGTTCTTGCCAATCCCGATTTAACGCCCTGACACAAATCAGGTCCTCATATCGTCCATCCCGTAAGATGTGTTCTACTAGATATCCCTCTACATCGATGATTTCTAACTTTCGTTCAAAGCGGAGTGCTCGAGTGTTGCAGGCAAGGGTCTCCCCACATAGTTTTCGGACTCCCAGACGGTCAAATGCATACTCCAGCGCCAGATATCCCATCGCTGTTCCTGTCCCTTTTGGCAGATCGGTTCGCCCCAGATAACACCCCCAGAAGCAACGATGATGATACGGATCCCACCTGGAGAAGGTAACAACACCGGCGGGTTCCTCCTGATATTCAAACAGCAACGGATGGCATGGGGTGTCAAAGACACCCTGAAACCACTGTCGATGTTCTTCCATTGTAATCGCGCGATCTGAGAGGGACAACTTACGAATCGGCTCCGAATTTCGCCAATCAAGAACCATCGCCAAATCGTCTTCCGTCATCGGCCGTAAGCGACAGTCCGCATATCGAGGCATATACACCCCCCTTTCCTATAATCAAATCAAATCCCACCCGACAGGAGTTCCTTTTTTTACATTTTGGCTCACTTTTTTCCCGAGTAAAATATCATAATATTTTGGAGACAGGCCATATCCCGGCCGTATGACCCTTAAATTCTCTTTTGTAAACCTCTCTCCAGCTTTTATATTTTGTGAAACATAAAGTGATCGGCGATAGTAAACCGATTTTTCCTCGTCTACCGTGGGTCCATACTGAATCTGTCCCAATGCCTGCCATGCCCGGCTAACTTCCTGAACCAACGCAGCCATCTCATCCGGCTCCAGAGAAAAGGCAGCATCGACTCCACCGTCGGCGCGATTAAGGGTTAAATGTTTCTCAATCACCGTTACACCTAATGCCACTCCGGCAACCGCCGCCCCAATGCCGGGAGTATGATCGGATAAACCGATCTGACATTGAAAAAGATCCCGCATATGAGGGATAGTCAGCAGGTTGGAATGAGCGGGGTCAGCAGGGTACGTACTGGTGCATTTCAATAGAATCAAATCGCGGCAACCTGCCTCTCGGGCGGCTCGGATACTTTCATCCAATTCAGAGGCACGGGCCATCCCGGTGGAAAGGATTATGGGCTTCCCCGTTGCGGCTACTTTTTTGATCAGGGGGATATCGATGTTTTCAAAGGATGCAATTTTAAAACAAGGAACATTTAATTTCTGCAAAAAATCCACTGAAGACTCGTCAAAAGGGGAGCTGAACAAAATTAACCCCTGTTCCTCACATCGCTTCCGGATCGGCTCATGCCATTCCCAAGGTGTCGCCGCTTTTTGATACAACTCATACAAGGAGGTTCCCTGCCATAAATTATCGGGATTATCGATATAAAACTCGCCGCTCATTACATCCAATGTCATACTGTCAGCCGTGTATGTTTGCAATTTGACGGCATCGACCCCGGCAGAGGCCGCCGCATCTACAATCTTCAATGCACGCTCCAGGGATTGATTGTGATTTCCGGACATCTCGGCGATAATCAACGGCCGGTGTTTGCGACTAATCTTGTGGTGTCCGATTTGAATTACCGGTAGTTGATCCGTCATCCTATCCCTTCCTTCCCGCATTTGTTCTTTGAGATGTCGTAAATTCGGAAAAACTGTTGCTCCACTTCTACATCTGTTTTTGACTGCAACGATTCCCCCAGCAATAAAAGACATACCCTTGTAACGCCGAGACCGTCTACCATCTCCATCCCGCGTGCTCGCAAGGAGAGCAATTCCTTTTTATCTGTTGCCATCCGTATCAGTTCTTTATTTATTTGCTGAGTGGTCACCTGGTCATAAGCCCCCAAGTATCGGATAAGTTGCCGACGATGACACTCCTGACTGGCTGCTGTTTGATTGTTTGCGATGGAAATGATTAGACTCGGTACTCCCAAGCAGCATCTCTCCCAAGTGGAGCTGCCTCCACCGCCGATTGCCAGGTCGGAGTCGGCCAAAAGCGTCGCCATATCATCCACATGGCCAAAAAACGATGCCCCAGGGATACGGGAACAAGCCTTTTTCACTTCATCACTGAAGGGATTGGCACGACCCACCACTACATCGATGGACCATCGTTTGTCATCAAGGGAGGCGATAGCCTCTAACGCCCTCAATGTTTGATTGGTAGGGTCAGACCCTCCGAAACAGATGTGAATCCGTCTCACTTCACCATTCGGTTTCTTCATCTTTTGTCTTTGAAAATAAAATTGTGGTCTTAACATCGCGTATTTGGGCCCAAGTAAGAGTCGGCAGTCCCGCATCAACCGTGTTTGGTAACGTGTATCCATCTGGTGGTGTAGATTTTGATCCAATAAAAGATCACAGTCATGACGCCGATCCGCTAAATCATCAACTACCATGATCTTTTTGGCGTAACCTCGCATGGACTGTTCCCAGCGCCAGTCGAGCGTGTAATGGTCCACAATTAGCCAATCGATAGGTGCATGCTTTTTGATGATGGTAAGACTCTCGACTGCATCTTGAACATTCCATTCCTCTTGGCTTCTTTCCATTTGGATGGGTGGAAGCCGATAAACGATAAATCCGCGTTTCTCAATAAAAGAATTGATGTTTCCAGGGCCATCCCGACAGATAAAACTCACTTCCGCCCCCATCTTTTGCAGCGCTTCTGCTAGGGTCAAGCAGCGCATGGTATGTCCAGTGCCAATCTCAATGGAAGAATCTGTTCGAATCGATACGTACAATGCCTCCCCTCCTTTTACAATGCTTCCGGATTGATACCCGTCATCTCCTCAATCAATTGGAACACGCTCATTTTGGCTTGTTTGACAGGGTATGCCTTTTTCAGATAATCAACCCGTTCGTTGCGGGCAAACTCCTGAAATGCTTCATCAACAACCAAACGATGGGCCAAAGCGGCCGCCACCTTGGGATCGGAATGGGTTAATCGCGAACTGTATGGATAGGAGGCTCCCGTACCCTTTCCCATGTAAACAACCGGCTTATCCATTAACAATAGTTCCAACCCGGTAGTAGAAAGTAGAGAGATGGCAGCATCTGCATTCGCCATTAGATCATACAGATGACACTCTGTCGTAAACCACTGAATTGAGGGGTATTGTTGAATAAGTGATCGATACCGTTCCTTCCAGTAATCGTGTTGAATCTCAGTCGGATGAAGCTTCATCATCACTTCAGCCTCGGAATAGCGAAGAAGGTGATGGATTAGGTCACTGATGGAGGTGAGATCCCAGATCGGTTGCGTAGGAATCAGGATAAATTTTTTATCGGGGTTCATTCCATATTGGGCACAAAAGTGGGTTCTGTTTATATGCGTCCGCTCAAAGATAGCATCAAAACGGGGGTGACCGGCGATCGCCAAACGGTTTACTGGAACACCTGCATCGCGGAAAAATTGTAATTCAAAATCACCATAAGCCGCCTGTTTGGTGGTATAAAGAGGCAGCCACCCCCTGTCTGCGCCGATAATTCCGTGCTGCAAAGAGAGGCTGGGAATCCCTTTCATCGCTGCCACCGTAGGCAGAATACAGCTTAACTTGTTAGTGGCATTAGAACCCTCTACCACCACACATGCAACCGGAACCTGTTCAAGAAAGTTTAAAACCGCGTCCAAACACGGAAGAATGAGGGGAATATCGACATCAATCAGCTGTTGTTTAAAGGTAGGACCACTAAAAACGGGGTGATCATCCAACCTCAAAAAGATATTTTGCGCCTGAGACTGAGCCTCTTTGATCCAGGCACTTACATCCGATTGGTAGGATCGTAGATTGCAGGTAGGCAGATGACAACAACTAGAATCATCCGCTTCGACAATCAATACTTTGGTGGGATCCAACGGATGTAAATAGGTTCCTCCCAAGAAGACGATCGGTTTGTTTTCCGTTTTCACCATCGTTCCCTGATCAGATCGGGGCAGAAATTGCTCAAATTGAGGTTGGATTTGTGCCCGATCAGGGTCATGTCTCAGAGTTTGCCGAAATGTAGGTAGTTCGATCGTAGAAGCCATACCGCCTGTATAATCAGGAAAGTAGCAAAAGAGACCGAGCGGAACCCCCCGGTAAGACAACGATCGAAATTCATGTAAAAAATCGAAATACAGTGCCCACGCATGGGGATGCATTTGATACATGAAGACTCCTCCATCACAGATCGGTTTAAGTCAACCGGGTTGCCCGCTGGATTTCACGCACAAGCGAGCGATCATCCTTATATTTGATTTGGACATCGGTGTTAATGGAACTGATATCCGGGTTTGCTTGCAGATAAGAGCGAATGCGGGCGAAAGGAAGGGGTTCATATCCGACATCCAGGTCGCTGTATAAACGTTGAAACAATGTTAGATCCTTTGGTTCATCCAACGTTAAGCGCCACTGCGGATATTGGAATTCAGCCGGTAGTTCCATTCTGTTTATGGAGAATAAGTGAGGGTTGTTAGTAAAATAAAACGTCAAGTATTCCGTTTGTGTCAACGGCTTCGGTTGATTTAACAATCGTTTGAGAGCTTCTACTGTGATCACATCCGCGCCGGTTCCAATCGCATAGTTCTCCGTCGGTAAGCTATAGTCAAATCCTCCCCGCAGATGACTTTTAACCAACATGTCTAAAATTTCCGGTGATACAGCGGGATTATCTCCTGTGGCTCGGATGAGGATATCCGCCTGTGTTAGGGTGGCCACTTCTTCCAATCGTCTAGCTACATTTTCCGCATCTCCCCTTAGAACACGTACTCTCCCTCCCATATCAAACATTTCAAGTTCATTATCTTGGGGTAGATCAGACGTGGCCAAAACCACTTGATCCGCACAGGATGCAGCCAAACAATTAAGCAAACAACGCTCGATGACGCTGACACCATGGATGAGTCGAAGCGCTTTTTTTGGCAAGCGGGTGGATTTGAGGCGACAAATGACTGCAATTGCGACAACCGGTTTCTTTGGGTAACGCTTGACGGCATCCGTATGGCCGTCTACCACCTTTTGGATCAATGTTGGGTTTCCTTGATGCGCGCTTTCGCTCTTTGCACTCACTTTGACGGTTATTGGGATCACCTTCCTCTCTGCGTATTCGAAGCATAGCCGCCGAGAACGACCTACCAAGCCGTCCAGCCACCGTCGACACCGATATTTTGTCCGGTTACATAGGCTGCTGCCGGGGAAGCAAGAAAAACCATCACTCCCGCCAAATCTTCCGGTTTTCCGATTCTGCGTAAAGGAACTTTCTGCTCCAGTCGATGGATAAAGTCTGTGTCTTCTTGTACACGCCGATTGGGAAACGGACCGGGGGATACCGCATTGGCCCGAATTCCCTTCGCTCCATAATGGCAGGCGACATAGCGTGTAAACTGGATGATCGCCGCCTTTCCCGCTCCATAATTGGCCGGGTTTTTCCATTTGGATCCGGTATAGATAGCCGGATCGGGAGAAACCACCCCATACATCGACGCCACATTGATGATACATCCGTTGTTTTGAGCCAACATATAAGGAAGTACCGCCTTGGTACAGCGGTAAACACCGTTAATAGACCCGTCGATCCCGGCTTTCCAGTCTTCTTCCGGCATCTCCTCTATATCTCCGGATGTTCCGAAATAAGCATTGTTAACGAAAATATCAATGGAATTGGTCCAGGAATAAATTTCTCTTATCTTCTTCTCGACCGAGTCCACTTTGCCGATGTCGATATACACACTGTGGCAGTCAGCTTGATACTGGCGGGACAGGTGCTCTGCCATTTCTCTGTTTTTCTCTTCGCTCACTCCTGCAATCACCACTCGGGCACCCGCCCGCACAAAACCTTCGGATATGGCGCTACCTAAGTATCCGGCGCCCCCGGTAACAATGGCGGTTTTTCCTTTTAAACTGAATAACATCCCCTTCTACCTCCACTGGGACGGATTAATGACAGCATCGGGCAGGTCTCTAAACATCTGTTCAATCGTTTTTATCACTTCTGGGGGAAGACTGGGGGAACCAATCATTTGCACGTTTTTACGAAGCTGTTCGATAGTTTCACAACCGATCAGTATACAGTCGACTCCAGGTTGATCTCGAACAAAGCATAGCGATAATCGGGCAGGTGTCATATTCAATTCCTTCGCCAATCGGCGCAACTTTCGCAGCGGTTCCCGTGCCGTATATAGGGATGGCGGCACATGTTCCGGCTCCATCAACATCAACCCTTGCAAGTAAATGCTACGGGCAAACACAGCCATCCCCTTGGAAGCGAATCGTTTTAAGAGATCGGCGCGCAAAAAACGATGATCCAAGATGTTTACAGGAACCTGAATAGCATCGAGACAATCTAGTGTAAGCGCAGCTTCCGCTTCTTCTGGGGTATAAACCGACACTCCGATTCGTTTGACCAATCCTTCTGCTTGGATTGTCGCTAGCGCGGAGATGACGTTTTCTTGGTGGGATGTTAAGTCGGCAGGGTGATGGAGCAAATAGACATCGATATGGGGAACATGCAAGCGGCGAATAGAGGATAAAGCCGATTGGCGAACCAATTGATCGATCGCTTGGGGGTCAGCGGAAGGTGGAACCGGCGGCAACTTCGTTACAATGGATGGAACCCTGGATGCAGACGATTGTTTTTGAATATACTCCCCGATGATTTTTTCACTGTCTCCATAGGCGGGAGCAGTATCGAGATAAGTAGCCCCCGCAGCCACAGCCGTCTCTAAAATCTCTTGTGCGCTTTTTCTGGAGGGTTTCCCCGTTTGATTGGCGATCCCGTAAGATTGTCCCAACTGAGCGGTTCCCAGAGCCCATTTAGCTGCGGCCATTACTGACACCCCCTACGGAGTAGTATCGCAGTACTTTGTTGACGGCTTGTATGACATCCTGAACATCTTGTTCTGACATTCGTGGAAACAGTGGAATGGTTAAGGTTTCCCGGTAAAATTGCTCTGCCTGAGGACATAACCCTTCAGAATATCCCAACTGACGATAATACGGGTGAAGGTGAACAGGAATATAGTGAACATTGACACCGATATTTTCTTTCCGCAGCGCTTGGAAAATCGTTTTGCGGTCGGCTGTCAACTCTGATAGACGCAAACGAAGGACATATAGATGCCAAGCAGATTGAACCTCGTTTCTTTGGAAGGGGATGACGACCTCCCTTCTGCTTTGAAACGCTTCATTGTACATGGAAGCATATTTTCGGCGTAAATGGAGAAAGCGGTCCAATTTTTTCATTTGGCTAAGCCCCAACGCCGCTTGTATATCGGTCAGGCGGTAGTTATATCCTAAAAATTGCATTTGGTAAAACCAAAATCCTTCCCGTTCCTTTATTTCATCCGGTTTATGGGTAATTCCATGGGAGCGGAACTGCAACAGTTTCTCATAATAATCACGCCGATTGGTAGTAATGGCCCCCCCTTCTCCAGTGGTGATATGCTTAACCGGATGGAAACTAAACATCGTCAAGTCGCCGTCACTACCGATTTTTTTTCCTTTGTACATCGCTCCCAACGCATGGGCTGCATCCTCAATCACTACTAGACGGTGTTTTTTCGCAAACTGACGAATTTCATCCAACTGTACCGGTTGACCGGTAAAATGGACGGGAATAACCGCTTTTGTCTGAGGGGTAATCTTCTTATCCAACTCGGCGTGATCTATATTGTAAGTATCAGGGTGAATATCGGCGAAAATCGGCTGCGCCCCCTGATAACGAATGCAATTGGCAGTCGCTGCAAATGTCAAGGGAGTGGTGATCACCTCATCCCCGGAACGAATGCCGGCAACAAAACAGGCGGCATGAAGGGCTGCAGTTCCACTTGAAAATGCTACCGCATATTGGGCACCCACGTATTGAGCCAATTTCTGCTCAAACGCTTCAATCACTGGCCCTGTCGTGATCAAATCTCCTTTTAATACCTCGACGACCGCGTGAATATCGTCATCTTCGATCCACTGCCTGCCGTATGGGAGGAAGGTTTCCCGGGTTGGTTTCCCTCCGTCTATTGCGAGTAATGGTGTCTGACTCATTTTTTTCCACCCATTTTCTTGAGAGTTTTGCAAGACCACTTTCGTTATGGGATGGATAGATTCAGTGAGATTAGCAAAAACGGTAGTCCCATTATATTGAAATGTTTCTGCGAGGGAGCAGGCGAACTCCTATAATTCACAAAAATAGGGTATGGTGCAATCCGGTACATCCTGCTTTCTGCCATAAAAAGAATCCCCGCAACCCTAATTGGATTGCCGGGATTCTCTAGCGCCACTTTTACTGATCGATCTCTTCTTCCCACTCCCGATATCGCTGTAAAACCAGATGCGTGAGGGAAGATTCCTCTGGAATGCCTGCAATGGCTTGTAACGTTTTGGCGATGCCGTCCTGCGAAAGCAGTTGTTGTAGCTTGATCGCCTCGGGATCATCTACCTCGTCAAAAAAGAGGGCAGCGGCGATGCCTGACGCAAGTCGATCCGGTTTAAGCTGATGCTCCAACATCTGTAGGGCGGGACCTACAAGGCGGTCTGATTGCCCCAGTTTACGGATGGGAGAGCGACCCACCCGTGCGACGGGATCCGTGAGGCGCGGATTGGTGAAACGGGATAAGATTTTAGCGATATAATCCTGGTGCTCCCGCCGGTTAAAACCGTGTTTAGCCTCCAATAGTGCCCCAGTTTCCTCCAATGCGCCGAAAACTAGCGCTGCTACTCGGGGAGCAACCATCGCCTCCCGGATGGTATCGTATCCGAGGAGACGGCCAGCATAGGCACAAACCGCATGACCGGTGTTTACCGTGTATAGTTTACGTTCAATATACGGGGTGAGGCCATCCACATAGGTAACCCCATCGATCGCGGGAGTCCCCCCTTTGATCCCGCTTTGCTCGATCACCCATTCATAAAAGGGCTCTACAGATACTTGCAACAAATCCGCCCCGGACTGCACCGGGACGATCCGGTCGACAGCAGCATCCGGAAACCCGATGGTACGTTCCAGCTCTTGTCTCTCCTCATGGGTGAGATGAGCCGTCACCTCATCCTTTAAGAAACTGGAGCCCCCAATCATATTTTCACAGGCTACGACATTGAGGGGGTGAGTCCCCGATAGCAAACGGCGACGCAAACCTGCAGCGAGCAGTGGAGCGATCATCTTTAACACTGTCGGTCCAACGGCAGTCGTAACCAGATCCGCCTGGGCGATCGCCGCTTGCACACGCTCCGGTTCAGTCTGGCTGTTTAAGGCTGTCACGCCCGTGATGTGGAGGGCTTCCACCTCTTCCCCCAATAGGTGAACATCGTAACCTTTCCGTTGTTGCAGTGCCTCCACCAACTGAGCTTGAACATCGACAAAACATACCTCATACCCCGATCGGGTCAATCGTTCACCGATAAAACCCCGCCCGATATTTCCAGCGCCAAAATGAACGGCCCGCATCATTACTCCTCCTCTTGGAAGAAGGATAGGAGTTCTGCCGCAGAGTTGGCCTGTGCCATTTTGGCCACGTTTTCCTCTTCGGAGACCACCAATGCGATTTGTGAGAGAATATCCATATGTTCATTGTCTTTGCCGGCGATTCCGATCACAATATGGGCCGTTTGCCCGTCACCAAAATCGACACCCTCAGGCAGTTGAACGATGGAGATCCCTGAGCGAAGGATCTCTTTCTTCCCTTCTTCCGTGCCGTGAGGAATCGCCACATGATTGCCGATGTAGGTTGTTAACGATTCTTCCCGTTCCAACATCCGATCGATATAGGCGTCTTCAACACAGCCCTCGTCTACCAATATGCGTCCTGCCAGCCGAATCGCTTCTTCCTTGTTGGTCGCTTTAGCGTTTAAAAGAACGCGGTCTTCGTTTAGAATGGTATGATCCATGGTGGATTCGCTCCTTTTTTTATTTCATCTCTTCATGCAAGATGCGATTCAACTGCTCCGCCAGAAATGACCGAATCTCTTCTTCACTTCCGGACTGGAATAACACAGGGGACTCAATGATAAGGACGCTGATTCGACTCAACAGTTCTGGGGTGAATTCATTCCCGTCCATTGGAGCCAGAAGCAAGAGCAGTCGGGACATCGACAGTGGTTTTCCGTCCATTCCTTCCACCTGAAGCGGTTGATCCAGATCGTACATCGTAAAAGAAGGCTTTTGCACCGCCTCCGATCGAGCATGAAAGAGAGCCATCGCTGTTCCGGGGATACCCAATCCTCCTAACCGCTCTCTTTTCTCCAACGCTTCGATTACAGTCGCTGTCTCTTGTAGGACTCCTGTCGCTATTAGTTGTTTGCAGGCTTCATCCAAAACGGGTGAAAGTGAGGGTGCAGAAAGAAAAGACAAAAAATATCCCCGCAGAATCGTCAAAATGGCTTCCGTCACCTCTTGGATCCGTTCGATCGCTTCTATGCCAGTTGATTCGCCCTTCGACATCCACTCATCCCGTTCCGGTTCCTGTGCCCGTTTTCGCTGCTTTTCGTTGAGGTGGGCCCGAATTCGGTCAGCGTCTGTTTCCGTTAAATACGGATGAACCCGAATATAATCCGTCTCCGCCCGTTCTAGCGGAATCGTAGAGAGAACCAGATCGTAAGCGTGCAAATCCATTTGCCTCACTTCATCAAAAGCGGCTTCTTCTACCCGGGCGATCTCCGGAAATTCTGTTTGCAACCGACTGGCCAACAGCTTAGAAGTGCCGATTCCACTAGCGCAAACCACCAAGGCGCGTATAGGGGAACCGCGTCGCCACCGTTCCAGAGCAGCCCCAAAGTGCATCACGAGATAGCCGATCTCTTCCCGTGGGATGCGATAGCCGGAAAATGTTTCCGCCATGCCTGCTGTTATCGTCGCAAACAGCCCTGGGTAATCCTGTTCAATTCGGTGTAAAAGCGGATTATGGATTGGCAGATTCTCTTTTAACCGATAGAGCGCCCGTTCCAGATGAGCGAGCAACCCTTGAATCAGGGAGGGGTCTTTGCTGAGAGGGACTCCTGTCTCATTCTCGACGTACCGTATCAGCTCCCCCGTCTCCTTCATCACGGTTCCGGTCCCTTCTTCAAACCAATAACCCCGATCGGTTCCCCGTTTGGCCCCACGCAGATGTAAAACAATATTGGCTATCTCCGCTTCCGGAAATTCCTGCCCAAAAACCGTTCGTAAGCCGGCGGCGATTTTCTGTGCGACTTCATATTCCCGCGTTTGTTGCAATTCTTGCAGTAGAGCCGGATCGAAACGAAGCGTCTCCCCTTTTTCAATCCGTTCCAGCGCAAGGGCCAAATGAACCACCAAACCGATATAAGCTGCGGCGGCAAGTGAATACGGCAACTTGCTAATCGCTTGTTTCACGGTCTCTTCTACTTGTGCGATCTTCTCCCTCTCCACCAGTCCCAACAGTCGTTCCATCACGAGTCCCGATGGATCCGCCGTTTGCCGGTTGAGATTTTTTTTCAGCAGACTGAGGATTTCCGCTTCATCAAAGTGCTCCGCCAACAAACTCCTCATCGCTGCTCGGCGCCTGTTTTCTTCACCTGTTACCGCGATACCCCAGCCTCTTTTTTTAACCAAGGTGAGTCCAAAGGATTCCAACCAGTCGCGGATATGCTCCAAATCGTAGCTTACCGTTGCAGAAGCCACTCGGAGATCCAACGCCAACGCAGCCAGTTTAACCGGTTCCGATCTTTCCAGTAACGTGCACAGAAGATAGATTTTTCGCTCCTCCGGCGTAAATTCCCCTCCTGCCGTCGCTGCCAGAGCAGCGCGAAGGGACTCGAACCCACTTGCATTCCCCTCCAGAGAAACACCTACTCCTGCCCGTTTGCGTAAGGAAAGTCCAAAATCGTCCATTATCCGCTCTAAACCGGCGAGATCCCGGTGAATCGTCCGTTCACTGACAGCGAGTGACTGGGCCAACGCTTTAACGCTCCACTGCTGCTCAGCACCCGTCAGCAAAAATAGGAGGTTGCGTTCCCTGGCTGTAAAATACATGGAGTCACCTGCTTATTGTTTACTCTCGATCCGCTTTTAAGCGCTCGATGAGGGCGTCGTATTCCGGACTGCTCATAAAGTTTTCCACCGAGATATGGCGGGCGTTGGGAAGCTTTGCTTTCGCCCGGTCGGTCAGGTTTTTATGGGTGAATACCACATCCGCATCATCAGGCAATTTACTGATGGCAGTATTGGTTACTTCAACGTCGAGATCCGCTTTTTTCACTTTGTTCTTCAGAATGGAAGCGCCCATTGCGCTGGAACCCATCCCAGCATCACAAGCGAATACGATTTTTTTGATCGGTTGTTCCGCTTCCATTTTCTCCTCTGCGGACTCCAGATTCTCGGCAAGAGCGGATGCAACCGCGCTTTTTTTGCCTTTCATCGTTTCCATATTGCGGGTAGCTTCCTCCAGATCACCTTCATCAACAGATGCATTCCATCTTAAAAAGAGTGCGGCCACCAGGAAGGAAACTGTCGCAGCAACCAAAACCCCTGCCAGTACACCGATATAACCACCACGAGGTGTCATCGCCAATAGTGCAAAGATGCTCCCTGGCGAAGGGACCGCCACCAATCCTGCTCCAAAAAGCGTAAAGGTGAATACTCCGCTCACACCACCGGCGATGGCAGCTAAGAGCAGGGCTGGTTTCATCAAAATATAAGGAAAGTAGATCTCATGAATACCACCCAAAAAGTGAATGATAGCCGCACCTGGTGCCGATTGCTTCGCCATTCCTTTACCAAACAACCAATAAGCGATTAAGATCCCCAGCCCCGGACCCGGATTCGATTCCAACAAAAACAGAATCGATTGTCCAGTCTTTGCCGCTTGATCCACCCCGATGGGGCTTAGGATTCCGTGGTTGATGGCGTTGTTGAGGAATAGGACTTTTGCCGGCTCAATCACGATATTGGCTAGCGGTAGCAATCCCGCCGCAATGATCATTTCCACTCCCGCCGCCAGTATTTTGTTTAAGCCTAAGACGGTGGGTCCAATCGCCAGATACGCGGCAATCGTAAGCAATCCCGCCACAATTCCGGCGGAGAAGTTGTTAACGAGCATCTCAAAACCGGATCGTACTTTTCCTTCAAACAGGCGATCGACCCGTTTAATCGCCCAACCGCCCAAGGGCCCCATCACCATCGCTCCGAGGAACATGGGAATATCAGCACCAACGATGACACCAAACGTCGCCGTCGCTCCCACCACACCCCCGCGGGCGCCGTATACCATGTTACCTCCGGTAAACCCGATCAGAAGCGGTAACAAAAATTTAATCATCGGATCAACCAATTGAGCCAAATGCTCATTCGGTATCCATCCTGTCGGAATAAAGAGTGCCGTAATTAATCCCCATGCGATAAATGCCCCGATGTTAGGCATGATTAAACCACTGAGATTACTCCCCATCCGCTGGATTTTAACCCGCCAGGGTTGGGAGTGGTTGTGATTGGCATCCATGACTCTTTCTCACCTTTCTAATACCGTTTAGCTTAAGAATAAAACGGTTACAAGTGTGACTCAACAAAATGAAAGCGCATTTTTGTCAATGGGTCTGTTGACATTGTTAAAAAGGAAAAAATTCGCCTCTAGATGATTATGGGCATAAAACGGATTTTTCATGATCATTACCGGAGAACTGAGAGATCGATGTGTTTGAATCTGGGCCCATTCAAATACTAATCATGTAGTCGTTGTCGGCGATCTGTCGAGAAATCTCGGTAGCTTTTTTTATAACTCTTCCAAATGATAAATTAACAGGCTAGCTCCCGCTTTTAGTGATGTTCTTTTGAGCAACTTAAGTTTCTTATAGAAAAACATTAAAGTAGATTGATAGACTTTTTATATCGATATTGGCTAAATTCAAGGGTATGCCGGCTTTATCTTAGCACTTGCATAAATGTTGTAGAATTAAACTAGAAACGAAAGGGAGGAGAACTTATTGGAAAATAATAATCCTGCTTCCACGCCGGACTGGAGCGCAAAGCCCGGCGAAATCATTACTTTTGGCACTTATCCGCAGACGGCGGACGGCGCAGACAGAACGCCAATAAAGTGGCGGGTGCTGCAAAATTCAGGTAGAGAGCTGTTCATTTTGAGCGAGTACATTTTGGACTGCAGGCGGTATCACGGCGAGTCTGCGGACATTACGTGGCGTGATTGCGTGGATATTACGTGGCTTAACTGTGATTTGCGCAAGTGGCTGAACAACGAATTCTATAACACCGCATTCAATGCCGCCCAAAAGGAATATATAAAGCCGACTCATTGCACGGACAACGGAGAAAGAACTCCAGATACGGAGGACAAGGTTTTTTTGCTTAGCGTTACCGAGATAAAGGATATATCTGATATATACGGCAAGGATTTGCGACACGCCGTTGGAACCGACTTTGCCAAAACAAAAAAAACCGATGGATGCAAATTATATGTGTACGATCGAACAAACAAAGATAACTATATCATCAGAAACGGCGAAGAATTTGGCTGTTCTTGGTGGTGGCTGCGAACACAAGGAAACAAGCCTTCGCGTGCATTTTTTATCGGTACAAGTGGCAGTATTCGCAGCTATGCAAATAACAGTATTGCTGGTTATGGTGTGCGTCCCGCTTTAAAAATTAATCTTCAATGATAGATAGCGGGGCGTTCCACGACTTTTTAGAAGGTGAAACGGTGGCCTAAAGATACCATTGCAGCGGGGCGTCGTCATACCGTTGCTCTTAAATTGGACGGCACGGTGGCAGCTGTGGGTTGGAATAAGCATGACCAATGCGATGTAAGCGGATGGCGTGATATGGTGGCGGTTGCGGCGGGTTGCGCTCATACCGTCAGGCTTAAATCCGACTGCCCGGCAATTAGTAGTTAAGCCGTTACATACAGCAACAAACAAACGGGGGCAGTTTTCGCCCCCGTTTGTTTGTTTGAAACCATCTCAGAAAATGTAATCGAACCTTATCGTCACTACCCTAAAGTAAGCTCCGATTCTTGATATCGATATACGAATGGATCACATGGACCGCCAGCTGGTCCGGGGCGACGTTTAGGGTGACGACACCACGGCGCTTTAAAGCATTGAGGCGATCATCACGTTCTTCCGTCATCTGCTGTGCAATCGCTTTGTGGAAGACTTCCTTTTCCTCTCGTGGTCGCAGGTTGCGATCCCGTTGTAGTTGGGGATCTTCCGTTGTAACCGTCATGATCAAATGGCGCCGTTGCAAGATACGGATATGCTGGATCAGTTCATCGGCAAAGGTGAGATTGCTGGCATCGGTAAACAAGGCCACCAACGAACGCCGCTTATGGTGAAATGCCAGGGTTTCCATCGCTGTGCGGTAGCCGGACTCCACGTAGTCGGGTTCCAGGTCGTGCACGGCTTCGATGATGCGCTGTAGGTGTGGCGCTCCCCTTCCCGCCGGAATCCACCGTTTCACTTGGCTGGAGAAGGCCAACAGACTCACCTGGTCTCCCCGCTCGATCGCGATGGCGGAAAAAGCAAGTGCCGCCTCGATCGCCCGGTCTAAGCGGGTCAATTCTCCATCTCGCACGCCCATGATCCGACCGCAGTCCAGTAGGATCGCGACATGTTGCCCTTGTTCCGGTTGATAGACGTTTGTGGCCAGTTTGCCCCGCCGAGCCGTTGCTGTCCAGTTGATCCAGCGCGGCTCATCATCCGGCACATAATCGCGAATATGTGCAAACTCCGCCCCCCGCCCTAATCCGTGGCGGCTATGAGGGCCTTCTGCTGATAATTTCCGCTTGTAAACCCCGCCCCGAACCCGACGCACTTCTTTTAAACGGGGATAGACCGTCTTATCCTCACTCCAATCAATGGCGTGCTGACGTATCAGATATCCCAGCGGCAGCCGTTGCCGGACGTGGATGCGGCCAAAACGATGACGACCCCGCCGATGAGGGCGGACATGGTAGACCAGTGTTGTAGTTTCCTGAGGCGGGACTGTGATAATCATCCTTCTTTGATCCAGCTGAAATCCTTCCGGATAATCATCTTTGACGATACAGATAACTGGCCATGGAGCCGGGTTGTGAAGATGAATTCGAATTGGGTTAGACTCTCCCAATTCCAGAATGCGCTCGCTCTCTCTTTCCACTTGAACACAGCCATAGCGGCGTATGCGCCGAAACTCTTGCATTACCACCCAGGCTAAGGCGAGATGAAAGAGGATTCCCATCCAGATATGAAGTCCCACGAAAGCAAATACGAGTGTGACAACCACGCCGACACCCAGTGCAAAAAACAGGCGCGGTCCGGGTAGCCAAGCATTATCGCGGAACCGATACGGTGCGGGTGATCTCTTCGATGAGGTCATCGGTTTTGAATCCCTCCAGTTCCACATCCGGGCTCATGATGAGACGATGGCGTAAGGCTGGCTGGATCACCCATTTCACATCATCCGGAGTAACATATTCCCGATTGTCCATGGCCGCAATCGCCCGACTCAATGCCAGCAGACTGGTTCCTGCCCGGGGGCTGGCACCCAGCAATACCTGCGGATGAGCGCGGGTTGCACGGATCAAGGAGGCGACATAGCGAATGACCGAGTCTTCCGTCCGCACTTGTTCCACCTGCTGGCGAAAGGCGACAATCTCCTCCGCCGTGATCATCGGAGTGAGGGTAGACTCCCGTCGTGTAGTTACCCGATGCCCGCGCAACACTTCCAACTCTTCTTCTTCACCGGGATAATCCATCGTCAGTTGAAGCGCAAATCGATCCAGTTGTGCTTCCGGTAACGGATAAGTCCCTTCATACTCAATCGGGTTTTGCGTGGCTACGACAAAAAACAGATCTGGCAACTTACGTCCCTCGCCGTCGATTGTGATCTGCCCTTCCTCCATCGCTTCCAGCAAGGCCGATTGCGTCTTGGGAGGTGTACGGTTAATTTCATCCGCCAACAATAATTGTGTAAAGAGGGGACCCTGTTTAAAGTTAAAACGGCCGGATTGTAAATCAAACACCTTGGTACCGGTCACATCCGCCGGCATCAGATCAGGAGTAAACTGAATTCGAGCAAAAGAGGCATCGATTACTTGGCCAAGCGAGCGAACCAATAAGGTTTTTCCGAGCCCAGGCACTCCTTCCACCATCACATGTCCCTTTGTCAATATGGCTGCCCACATCAACTGAATCGTTCGATCCTGGCCGACGACCACCTCTTTTAGGTGGTTGATCACTTGTTCGGACCGGGTTGCGATTTGTGTCGTGTCAAGGGTTTGGTTTTCCATTGTTTCATCTCCTCCCGTAAATCTTGGATCTCACGACTCCATTTCACCAATTCTTTTCCTGTCAATTTGACGGAGCGGTTAACCACCTGCTGTAAAAGCCGGTATCGTTCTGCCAAGGCTGGATCTACCAGAACGCTTACCCTCTCACTGATCTCTTCAGCATCCGCGCGTCGGGACAATCCCAATAAGGTTGCCGTTTCCCGAAAAAGCGCCCGTTGTTGGATGGCCAAGGCTTCTTTATTTAAATTCGCCCATTGATATAACGAACCCATTGCATAAACACACTCTTCTCCTCGCCGCACTTCCCGCACTGTTTCCCAACGGGGAGCGGCAAATCGTTTGCCTTTTAGGTAGAGCCACAAGATAAACAGAAACACTCCCTGCAATAAAAGCCATCCTGCCCCAGTTGGAATCAGATCGGAATAGGCGGGAGGCTCTTCCGCTTCATCCATTAGGAATGACGGATTCCATCTTTGATCACGCAAGCTTTCGTCAAACCAAACCTTCCCTTCTCCTTCAGTCAAGGAAGTCAGATATAGCGCGAGTGCAAGATTGTCCCCCTGTTCAATATAGGCATTCGTCCATAAGGCAGGTTCAGGAATATAATAAATATTTCCCTGGCCGGACGTGAGACGCCCGATCCGGGCGCTATCGTTTTGATCTCTCCATACTTGATCCAGTTCGGTTTCATTCCGTAAACGACGATCCCGTGGAAAATACAACTCCTTCATATCTTGCAGCCATACCTCGTCGGAAACTTCCATTGGCATCGATGCATCTCGTATGCCGTCAATTGCGGAAAAGCCGAGCTGACTAGCAAGCGTATCGAGGGGATGCGATAACAGCACCAGGGTGTTACCGGATTCCACCCACTCCAGCAACGACTCTTTGTCCTTTTCAGTATAGATCCAACGATCCGGTTCCAACAGAAAAAGTACATGTCCGTTTGAGTGAGGCAGCTGTTCCCATGAATCACGCCAACGTGCCACCGGTACATTCCGTTCTTGCAATAGCAGATAAAGCGCCTTGGTCCCGTCGGACTGAGCATTCGTACTGGAGTAGCGCGGCTCCTCCGCAGGCAGCCACGAACTTAAAAACAGGGTGCCTGCTGCTAGCAACGCAATTAAAACAACAATGAGGCCGATTTTACCCGGCTTCAACGGCCCCACCTCCTGTCAGACGCTGGCACAGACGCCGGTAATCATCATAATCCGCTTCCTCCGGGTCGATCATCCCGTACCAGACAAGTTCGAATCGCATGATCAAAGACTGAAAAACCGGCAACAACGCCGGGGAGCGAACCGCGATCTCTTCCCGGTATTCCCGATTGGTCTTGTGCTCCCGTCGATCTAGTATTTTCCTTTCATCTAACACTTCCAACGCATGACGAAACAAACACCGAATCGCTTCGCGATATTCCCTTTGAGCGGCGTATGCTTCTCCTCGTTCCCACCATACCACCGCCATGCTTTCTCCAGATGCGGCAGCCGTATCCTTTTCTTGTTGTGGTTGGCTAAAATAAATCTGCCGGAGGACGAACCACATACTCAAACCCAGGATTATCGCCAATACCACCGGGAGCAGCCAACCGACTCCACTCCCCTCCCCTGCTCGGAACAGTGATGAGAGAAGGTCATTTAACCAAGCGCCGATGCTCCACTCGCCAATGACAGGTATCTGGTCAATCCGATCCAATAAACGCTGCCACCAGGACCATGTCTGAAATTCATCCTGTTGTAGAATGTCAGACAGTTGTCGTCTCGACTCTTCATATTCCCGTGTCAAACGCGGCCATCCTCCTTTCCAGCTGATATACGGAAGGCGAGTTCCAGGTCCACTCCTTCCAGGCGTATTCGCTGATCAACGTATAGGACAGTCGCTAATACACCCAATCCCGCCTCCAGCAAACAAGTGAGCCCCGTTAGCACGAGGGCGACGATAATATTGCCGATCCATAGATAAGTCCAGTCAATCGAAGCCCACCACATAAGGAGTAGCTGCAATACTACCCCCATGATACCGGTAACACCAAAAAGAATCGTCCCCACAAACAGAAAAAAAGCGAACAAACGCCAAAACGATCGCCGTGTTAAGCTCCAGGATCGCTTGAGTGCGGCAAAATAGCTTGTCTGTTCTTCCACTATCACCGGAAACAACAGAGAGAGCCGGATCAATACCCACAACAACAGCGGCAGTATTAATAACAGAAAGACAATTCCGGACAGAATCAGTGTCACGACCCATTCTCCCGCTATAATCCCCAACAACGAAAATGGAAGAAAGACCAAAGCCGCGATCACCACCAGTCCTCCCAAAACGATCGCTCCCGCCAGCCAATGGGTCAATAAAGCCGACGTTGCTGTTTTCCAGGCTCGCTTTAGCGCCTCTCCCGTCGTTACTGCCTGCTCTTCGATCAAATTTCGTACGGTAATCCAAGAAACCGCCACCCGCATCAGCGGATAAAGGAAAATGTAGGTAACTAATACGCCTCCCGTCATCAAGGCCATCAGCACGGCTTCACCCCAGCCAAAGGGTTCCAGTGAGGCATCAGCCGGCATCGGATCTAAAAAGGGATCGGACAGTGGTTCCAATGTTTCCGACAACTGTAGATTCAACAAATTAAACACAAACTGAAAAAGACCAATCAGCAAAAACACACTGAAAAACAATGGCACAAACCGGGTGCGAAACACTTGGAAAGTACCATCGATAATTTCTAAAAACCCCCATCGTCGTAAGGGGGATGCTTCATGTTCCAAGGATTCTCCCCCTTCCATCTTCAATTGTTTCATCCCTGTTGGATCGCTTGCAAACGCTCCTGATCCAAGCGGCGGACCAATGCACTCAGAAATGCTTTGGCAGCCTCTACATCCCCGCGATCAACCACAGCTGCATGGGAATGGATATAACGGGCACATACTCCCAATGCTGCCGATGGGACCCCTTCTCCCGTCTGATGAACCGCACCGGCGTCGGTCCCACCTGGGGAAATGAAAAATTGATAAGGAATCCCCTCTTCTTCCGCCGTCTCTACTAAAAAGCGGCGCATTCCCGGCAAAGCGATCATCGAACGATCCATCAATCGGATCAACACCCCTCGACCCAACTCACCAAATCCGTTGGTCACTCCAGGAATATCCCCTGCTGGACCGGCATCAACGGCGAAAAAGACATCCGGTTTAATCCGATTCGCAGCGGTGGCCGCGCCACGAAGACCCACTTCCTCCTGCACGGTTGCTCCGGAAAACACCACATTGGGATGAGAAGTCTTTTTAAGATCCTCCAATAGCTCCACTGCGAGAGCGCAACCAAAGCGATTATCGACAGCTTTTACCATTAGCCGTTTCCCTCCCTCCATCTCGACGGGAGGGCATACTGGGACGATATAGTCGCCAGGACCGACGCCCGCTTTTCGCACCTCTTCCTCACTATCCAAGCCGATATCAATAAACATACGATCGATCGAAACCGGCCTGTTACGTTCTTCTTCTTTTAAAATATGGGGTGGCACAGAACCAACTACACCAGGAATCCGTTTTCCTTTCATCGTCACCACTTCCACCCGTTGGGCTAATAGCACCTGACTCCACCACCCACCCAAGGGCTGAAACCGTAGAAAGCCCTGATCCGTGATTCGGGTTACCATAAAACCGACTTCATCCATATGACCGGCAACCATCACCCGCGGTCCCTTCTCGTCTCCGCTTTTTTTACCGAATAAGCTGCCGAGGCGATCCCGGACCACTTCATCGGCCACTGGGGCAATCATTTTTTCCAGCTCCCGGCTCACCAGCGACTCTGCCCCCGGAACCCCCGGCAATTGTGTCAAGTCTTCAAACCGCTTCCAGTCCATCTCGGTCACACTCCATTGTCAGTTATGTACTCGCTACAGCGGATTATCGGCATCCAACTCCATTTCTCCACATTACCGTTCTTTTATTGTCCCATATCGTCGGCTCGCTCAAACCTGCTCGCTCGATCGGAGCGGGTTGCGATCAACACTACTTTTCGCTACAGTGTGTTGGAAGGAGTTGATGATAGTGATAACCGACGAGATGATCCAACGGATTAACGAATTAGCAAGAAAAAAGAAAAGCGAAGGATTAACCCCACAAGAACAAAAAGAGCAGACGGAGTTGCGACAACAATACTTGCAGGCGATTCGTGGATCAGTTAAAAACCAGTTAAATCAGATTCGCCTCGTGGATCATGAAGATTAGATGCTCCCTTTATTATAAAGTAAGCAGTAGCTGGGCGAAATGAAAGGTCTTCGAAATTGAAGGCCTTTTTTCTATTTTAGTCAGTTTATATCGCAAACTAGTCGTTGCTTTAAAACCATTTGTGATATAATTTTTCTGTATTATTGCGACGATCGGGAGGATTCGGATATGTTGCCCTATCAAGAATTGGCCCAATTAAATAAATTGGTTCACGAACCGGCCCGTCTATCGATTTTGACAGCATTATCCGCCTGTACAATGGCAGAATTCTTGTTTTTGCAGGATTTAACCGGGTTAACCAAAGGAAATCTTTCTTCCCATCTGACGAAATTAGAAAATGCGGGACTCGTCGCTGTCGATAAACATTTTGTCCGACAAAAAATCCCCCAGACGACTATTCGCATCACTTCTGAAGGACGTGCAGCAGTGGAGAATCATTGGAAGAGACTTCGTGCGATTCAAGAAAAAGTTCTCCAACAAGGTGCCAATAACGGGAAAGAACGTTAAGCAGTTTACTGTATACAATACCGGACGAATTTTGCCTGGTATTGTATTAGTTTTTGATTGAATGTTAATAAAGTCCATACACTTTTTCCTTATCGCCGTATACTATAGTAAATGATCTCTAGTCGCCGGATTGAACCCATCCAACTCCTTGCGGGAGAGTTTGCTTGAAGAGCAGACTGAAAGAAGGAAAAGAATTCGTTTGTGTTGCAAACTGGTTTACAGGTTCGGGTTTAGGCCCCGCGAGGGTACCCCCCGTTCCTTTCGATACCCTGGCTCTCTATTTATCGGCGAACTCGTCGGCACTGCTGAAAATACTCCCTTGAATGAGCGGGTGGTGCTTCTTTTTCGTTACTTGACGGATGGGCGGACATCGAATATGATGAATTGGAAGCAAATTGAATAGTTCATCTCTGTTAAAGGGGAGTAGCTGTTAAACAATAAAGTCGTCACTACGGGATTTTTATCCCCGGCTTTATTGGCAACAACCACGTTGTAAGCAAGACCTTTACCGTTATTTGGTGAGGGTCTTTTTGCTTTTCTTAACAAAGACTACAGCGTAAAGAGAGGGTATTCAGTTATGGACTTATTTTCAGCGGAGTTTTTTCAAGCACTTATCGCCATTATCATTATTGATTTGGTGTTGGCGGGTGACAACGCCATTGTTATCGGGATGGCCGCTCGTAGGTTACCCAAAGACAAACAAAAAACCGTAATTATTTGGGGAACTGCTGGTGCAATTGTGATACGTGCCACCGCTACCCTGGCTGTGGTATGGTTGTTGAAAATTCCGGGGCTGTTGTTGGCAGGAGGAGTCCTGTTGATTTGGATTGCGTATAAGTTGTTAGTGGAAGAAAAAGAACATGAGAATGTAAAAGCCAGCCAAAGTATACGCGGGGCCGTCCAAACCATTATCATCGCCGACGCCGTAATGGGGTTGGACAATGTTTTGGCAATCGCCGGGGCTGCTCAGCATAATTATATCCTGGTCATTCTCGGCTTATTGATCAGTGTGCCGGTCGTTATTTTTGGTAGCACCCTGATTTTGAAGTTCATCGAAAAGTACCCGATTATCATTTATATTGGCTCTGGGGTGTTAGCATGGACTGCAGGCAAAATGATCGTGGGAGAGCCTTTTCTTAAAGAATACTTCCACGAACCCCTTCTAAAATGGGGACTGATTCTCCTGATCATTATCGGTGTACTTTTCGCGGGTCGTTTCACACGAAATAAAAAACAAGCACTAAATTAAAACGGAATCACCCATCCGCTTTCCGCGCGGATGGGTTTTTAAATGGGCCAATGACCTGTCCCGACTTCCGTTCTTCCGAATACGATGGAAAGGAATCGAATGGTAACGCATAGCAGAGGAGGCGGTAACCACGAAACCCGTCACCCTAAAGGAGTGCGTCCGCTTAATCGGGGGCACCTTAATTCGGGGTAATCCCCAACGAGTTCTCCGCTCCGCTAACCGGGGCCGTTACAAGAGCCTGGCAGCGGATCAGGTCTATTTTATCGACCCCCGACAAAAGGCGGACAAACAACTTAATGCACTCCGTCACCACTCTGTTGCTGCTGTTGTTTTGCCGCATCATCTTTCACCCTCCAGTATTCCGGGGAGAATAGCGGTTATAAGGGTTCCATCCCTCACCGACGCTTATTGGCGATTGGCTAACTGGAATTGGAGACAATGCTCACCTAACCGAGTGATCGCCATCACCGGCAGCGCCGGCAAATCAACAACCACCGACATGGTGTATGCAGTTTTAAAACAGAAAAGTAAGCTGGTACACACAAGAGGGAATTTGAACACCTTGGCTGTTGTTGGCAGGAGGAGTCCTGTTGATTTGGAT
This sequence comes from Desmospora activa DSM 45169, assembly GCF_003046315.1. Lineage (NCBI taxonomy): Bacteria > Bacillati > Bacillota > Bacilli > Caryophanales > Thermoactinomycetaceae > Desmospora > Desmospora activa. Next base: position 1,457,627 of record NZ_PZZP01000001.1, read on the forward strand.
TGCGTATAAGTTGTTAGTGGAAGAAAAAGAACATGAGAATGTAAAAGCCAGCCAAAGTATACGCGGGGCCGTCCAAACCATTATCATCGCCGACGCCGTAATGGGGTTGGACAATGTTTTGGCAATCGCCGGGGCTGCTCAGCATAATTATATCCTGGTCATTCTCGGCTTATTGATCAGTGTGCCGGTCGTTATTTTTGGTAGCACCCTGATTTTGAAGTTCATCGAAAAGTACCCGATTATCATTTATATTGGCTCTGGGGTGTTAGCATGGACTGCAGGCAAAATGATCGTGGGAGAGCCTTTTCTTAAAGAATACTTCCACGAACCCCTTCTAAAATGGGGACTGATTCTCCTGATCATTATCGGTGTACTTTTCGCGGGTCGTTTCACACGAAATAAAAAACAAGCACTAAATTAAAACGGAATCACCCATCCGCTTTCCGCGCGGATGGGTTTTTAAATGGGCCAATGACCTGTCCCGACTTCCGTTCTTCCGAATACGATGGAAAGGAATCGAATGGTAACGCATAGCAGAGGAGGCGGTAACCACGAAACCCGTCACCCTAAAGGAGTGCGTCCGCTTAATCGGGGGCACCTTAATTCGGGGTAATCCCCAACGAGTTCTCCGCTCCGCTAACCGGGGCCGTTACAAGAGCCTGGCAGCGGATCAGGTCTATTTTATCGACCCCCGACAAAAGGCGGACAAACAACTTAATGCACTCCGTCACCACTCTGTTGCTGCTGTTGTTTTGCCGCATCATCTTTCACCCTCCAGTATTCCGGGGAGAATAGCGGTTATAAGGGTTCCATCCCTCACCGACGCTTATTGGCGATTGGCTAACTGGAATTGGAGACAATGCTCACCTAACCGAGTGATCGCCATCACCGGCAGCGCCGGCAAATCAACAACCACCGACATGGTGTATGCAGTTTTAAAACAGAAAAGTAAGCTGGTACACACAAGAGGGAATTTGAACACCTTTACCTATTTGCCTACCTATCTGTTGCAGTTGCGTCCGGGTACCCGTGTTCTTTTGTTGGAAATGGGTATGAAATCGTTAAACAACATCGCTAGACAATGTCGAGTAGTACGTCCCGATATCGGCGTTGTCACCAATGTAGGAGAAGCCCATGCGGGTAGCCTAGGAAGCCTGGGAACCATTGTAAAAGCGAAACAAGAATTGATCGACGGTATGCATGCAGGTGGAACATTGTTTTTAAATGCCGATTGCACCCGTTCCCGCCAACTAACAACGCGACGATTCCAAGGGAAAGTCTGGACGTTCGGCATTGCACGATCCGCAGATATTAAAGGGGAAAATATACGCTACACCACTCGTGGTATGACCTTCGATGTCCGAATTCGCAATCAATCTTTCTCCTTTACGATTCCCCATTGGGGTAATCACAATGTTCTTAATGCACTAGCGGCAATCGGTATCTGTCGAGCAATGGGCTACAGCATGAAAACCATTCAATCCGGTCTCGCCAAATCACAACCTCCTCGTATGCGCCTGCAGTTGATCCGTTCCAAAAACGGTCGCCTGTTGATCAATGATGCCTGGAACGCAAATCCCAGTGCCATGAAAGCCGGTTTAACCGTACTAAAAAATATAGCTGCCGGAACCAAACGCACTGCAATCGCCGTACTTGGCGACATGATGGAGCTTGGGCAATATACCCGTTCTGCTCATCAGGAAATTGGTCGCTATACCTCCCACTCCTCATTGTCCCTATTGGTCACATATGGGAAGTATTCCCGCGAAATCGCCACCTCAGCCATCAACAACGGGATGAATCAAAATCGGGTTATTCACTTTTCTGACCGAGCCCGTTTACTCCGATTCTTAAAAAGCGCCCCCAAAAACAGCATTCTCTATTTTAAAGGTTCTCGCAAGTTGAAAATGGAAAAAATAGTGAACGAATTAGCCCGCTCATCCGTTTAAAGCGGGAACCTGTTTCAATATAAAAAAGCTTGAGCATTAATAACTCAAGCTTTTTTATATTGAAACATCCCCTTGAGAAAAATGTGTATCATCGTACTTGATTGAGTGCCGCATAAAGCTGGCTCAAATTTTGTAATTGATGACGTTGAAACCCCTGCAACATTTCTTCCCACAGGCGCGCCGTCATCCAGGCATCCCCGTCTGCTGTGTGGCGCCCTCGAATCGGAATCTTATAATGGTGGAGTAGCCGTTCCAGCGAGTGATCGGAAAACTCGGAGTGAAACCAACGGGCAAATTGCCAAACATCCAAAAAGCGATGCTCTAGTGTAATTCCCCACGTTTTTTTTAGACCCACCTTGAGAAATGAAGAGTCTAGACCTGCCCCGTAAGCGACCAAAATACTGGAACCTGTAAACTCCAACCAAGATTGAAGCGCTTCGGCTAAGGATGGAGCAGACTGAACGTCTTCTTCCGTAATTCCGGTTAAACGAACCACCACATCGGGAATGCCACCTTGTGGCCGCACCAAAGTATGGAACGGTGAATCGGGCAATACCTTCCCATTTTCCACTTTTACCGCTCCGATCGCAATAATTTCATCCCCATGATGTGGGCGAAAACCGGTGGTCTCTAAATCGACGACCACAAATGTAAGCTCTTGGAGTGGAGTGGACAACTGTTCTTGATTTTTTACGTCCTTAATCAGTGAGCGAACCCACGCTTCCTGCTGAAAGCTTTGGCTTGCCCCACCAATCCATCCCCTGTCACGTAGCCTTCGGAACCAAACATTCCCTTCCCTCACCGTTTCCGATCCCCTTTATCGGAATGTGCAGCCAATCGTTCCATATCGCGACGAACACTCCGCCAAACTTGCTTTGACACGACCAATGCTTCTTTTAAACGCCGGATCCGAGAAACAGGATGTTCACTCGTATCCACATGATTGGTATCTGTCCCGTATTGCAGACTGTTGCGTAACCGAAACTCCAAAAACGTATCCAACGCCTCCAACAGAGTATCCACCCGCTGTTGTGACCACTTCAGTGAACTTCCCACTTCCTGGATACGTCTGCGGGTGCATGTTTCATCGATCCCGAGAGCGAGTGACCACAACCGGAAAGCGTCCACCATCAAGAGGTAGCCCCCTTCTTTGATTGGAACCTTTCCGGCATGTTTTCCGTATCGCTCCCGGTAAAAGCCGCCCCAGGGGTTTAAGGGAGTGCGTGAGCGTCGATCCGACTCACGCCGCAAGATTTGTGGATGCTGCCTTGCCAAACGGATCAAATCGCGCCGCCATTTTTGCACCTTATCCGTCTCCCCTGCCACCACACGGGCATCGGCTACAATCATCAGATAACGGGCATCATCACGGCTGCTACCCGTAACCCATCGATTCAACCGCTTATTCCAGGTGTCGGGATTACCTCGCCACAGGGCCTCCGACGCCATCACCCGACCAGGACAACGGGGGTAACCCGCTTGCTGCAACCCCTTTACTAAACGTTGAGAAAACGTAACAACAGTTTCCCGATCATCGTCTCCCAAAAAGAGAGCATGATCCTGATCAGTCCATAACGGCGCTTCTTTTCTGCCCGCACTCCCCATTACAAACCATACATACGAGGAAGGGACGGCAACACCATTTGCCTTCATGGTGGTTACCGCCCGCTTCCATACTTGTCGAAAGAGGTGATCATGCCCCTCCTGGAGAGAGTTTTGAATATCGCTCATCGCGACATCCTCATCCAAACATTGGCTTGCCCAAACGCCCCAATCGCGATGTTGCTTCAACCAAACATCGGGATCGTCAGTTTCAATCAGGGGCGGGGTTGGAGGTTGGCGCATACCTCTTCCCTCCGTTTCACACCGTCGGTCCTTGGGAGGATCCGGTTTCCTGCGCCATCTGTTCAGGATAGCCGTATGTGCCGTGCTCACTCAAGTCAAGACCCATCACTTCATCCTCTTCTGTGACACGCAGTCCCATCGTCTTATTCAAAATCCACAGAATGATAAAGCTTGTAACACCCACAAATGCACCTGCTGCCAGTACACCTTCCGCCTGCACGATCAATTGGTGAATGCCGCCACCGTAGAAGAGGCCCGGCTGTCCAGTTTCTGTAATCTCCACCAGACGGGGAGATGCGAAAAAACCAGTGGACAAAGTTCCCCAGATCCCAGCAATACCATGAACCGAGAAAGCGTAAATGGGATCATCGATTCCTTTTTTCTCAAAGTAAACCGATGTAAAGACCGTCAATGAACCGGCGATCGCACCGACGATTACAGCCGCCCACGGTTCAACAAACGCACAAGCCGCCGTGATGGCCACCAGACCTGCCAATACACCATTCAACATCATCGGTACATCTGCTTTCCCCAGTGCCAACTTCACAGTACCCAAAGCAGCCAGGGCACCAGCGGCTGCTGCCAAATAAGTAGTCAATGCAACATATCCAAAAAATCCGTCTGCTACTGACAACGTGCTTCCGGGGTTAAAACCAAACCATCCCAGCCAAATGATGGCGACACCCAATACCGTGTACACTTGGTTATGACCAGGAATCGCATTGGGTTTGCCATCACTGGTATATTTCCCGATTCGGGGGCCTAGCATCAGCGTAGCCACAAGTGCGGCAACACCACCCGTCAAGTGAACCACCGTCGATCCGGCAAAATCTTGCTTACCAGCTTCAGCCAACCAACCACCATCACCCCAAATCCAATGAGCAACTACAGGATAGATGATAGCGGTAAACAGAATCCCAAAAATGATGTAAACACCCAACTTAGCCCGTTCAGCAAATCCGCCCCAAGCGATTGCCGCTGAAACCGCTGCAAACGCCATCTGGAATAGGAAGAAAATTTCTAGCGGAACCTCACCTTCCGCTTGCGGAAGATTGAGGAGCCAGCCAGAGGTACCCAAAAAGCCGTTTAAGCTGTCTCCAAATGCGATTCCATAACCGACTGCCCAGAAAACCAGGCCAACGAGCGAAAAGCTCAATAACTGTTTGCCGGCCACGTGACCCGCATTTTTCATTCGGGTGGAACCCGCTTCAAGCAATGCAAAACCTGCTTGCATAAAAATAACGAGGATAGCGGAAAGCATTACCCATAAAGCATCGATGGATAATAGAGCGTTTTCCAAAATGGATCACCTGACCTTTCACATGTAAAATTACCTTACATTTGCTATGTATAATATCACGGACTTACAGTAGTGCGCAATACCTATTTTGTTAATTTACCTAACAACTATTGTCGGATTATGTGCGAAACCATGAAAAAAGCCTCCAATCGGAGGCTCCTCATCCCTCATATTTATTCAGTGCCCACTCACCGATAAAATAAGGAAGCCGTGACGGCTTCCGCTTATCCTTGATTAACCCAATTGTAAAAGGGAAAAGGTGGGTTGTCCTCTGATCCCTTTTTGTCAGTGGATTGATACAACAACCCTTTATTGCGAAACTTACGGGAAAACTCCACCGCTTCCTCCGGCGTTTTTATTTGGTTGCGCTGCCACTCCAACAAAATCCGGTCGATATAGCGACAACTCAACTTCTCACAAAATACCGCTTCCCGCAGTGCCGCTGCGATTAACGGTTCCGGATATCCGTCCTCATGTAACCACTGTGTCAGCATCTCATATTCCATCGGTGACAACAGACGACCAAATTCCCGCTCAAACAGTTGAAACAGGTTATCATACGCTTCATCTGCGGCTTCATCCGCTTCTTCGGGCTCCCGATCCAGGTATGATGCAGCCAATTGTTGCAGAAGCGGAGCCAATGAGTATCGCTCACTTCTCAACCCATCATGGCTCACTGTTTCCTCGATCGATAAAAACCCACCTCGGACCAATTTTTGCAGCCTTTGAACGATCTGTTCCGCTGAGACGCTCATCCGTTCCTCCAACTGGCTGACGGTGGGAAAGGGCGTCCCCTCCTTCTCTTGAAACACCAAGATATGCAGCAAGAGCATCACATCCCCCTCCGTCAATCCCAACCGCCGGTATTCCGTAAACAACATCACCGGAACCGAAATCGAACCCTGGTGCAACATGTCTACGAGCGCGGCGTGCGGCGACCATTTATGGTCCATTGGCATCCACCTCATTTTTTACTATATCAACCACCTCATATGAAAAAAAGACTTGAAAAAGCGGCAAAAACCCCGGTGACTTCTCACCGAGGCTTAAAAGCACAGAGGTGGTGATCAGGGGTAGAGTCGGTTCAGCATCCGGGGAAATGGGATCGTTTCCCTGACGTGCTCCAATCCACAAATCCAAGCGACGGTTCGTTCCAACCCCAGCCCGAAGCCCGAATGAGGGACACTGCCGTATTTACGCAAATCCAAGTACCAAGCATAATCATCTTGAGAAAGCTGATGTTCTTGGAAACGCTGTTTCAGCAGTGCTGGATCATCTATCCGCTGACCGCCTCCGATAATCTCCCCATATCCCTCAGGTGCGATCAAATCGGCGCAAAGTACCACTTCCTGCCGTTCGGGATCCGGTTTCATATAAAACGCTTTAATCGTTGTCGGATAATGCGTAATAAACACCGGTCGGTCAAAGCTTTCCGCAATCTTCGTTTCATGGGGAGCGCCAAAGTCTTCCCCCCACTCAAATTCAAACCCTTCCCGCTTGAGCAACTCCACCGCCTCATCATAAGTAATGCGCGGGAAGGGTCCCTTTACATTCGCCAGTGCGGTTGTGTCACGCCCTAACGTCTTCAGTTCGTCGGCACAATTTTGGAGAACAGATTGTATTACATGGGTCAAAAGGGCTTCCTGCACCTCTAAGCTTTGGACATGATCGACAAAAGCCATTTCCGGTTCTATCATCCAAAACTCGATCAGATGGCGACGCGTTTTCGATTTTTCTGCACGAAAGGTCGGACCAAAGGAATACACCCGTCCCAAGGCCATCGCAGTCGCTTCCATATACAACTGACCGCTCTGCGTCAGATAAGCGTCTTCATCAAAATACTTGGTATGAAATAGATTTGTCGTACCCTCACAAGAAGACGAAGTCAGCACAGGCGGATCTACCTGCGTAAATCCTTCACCATCCAACCAGGCTCGAATTTGACGAATAATTTCTGCACGGATCCGTAAGATCGCCCGTTGACGGGGAGAGCGAATCCACAAGTGCCGATGATCCATCAAAAACTCAACCCCGTGCTCTTTTAACGCGATCGGATATTCCTCAGCGGACTGGATCACCTCCAACCCGGTCACATCCAACTCATAGCCGGTAGGAGCCCGTTCATCGGCACGAACGGTTCCTTCCACGTATAAGGAGCTCTCTTGCGGCAAATCTTTTGCCTGTTGCCATACTTCTGTATCCACCAGCTTCTTCAGCATCACACCCTGAACCACACCGGTTCCATCGCGCAATTGCAGAAAAAGAATTTTTCCGCTTGAACGTTTATTATAAAGCCATGCGCCCAGCTTCACTTTTTCTCCTACATGGGCGGAAAGTTTACTTATGGTCGTCAGCACAATACAACCCCCATCCGTTTGTTGACTTGTCCATTATACCCCTGGAAAAAAATCGGGTCAACGGAACCGAATCCCTTTGCGAGGGATCGCCACGCTACTCATCAGGGTAGCTCAAGCCCATCACTTATACCCTATTACATACGTCATCCTGCTCTTAAGCGTATAACTTCCTTGCCATGGTGGCGAGGGATTGAAAAAAGGCGGGAATGGTTTGTTTTACAAACTTGTTTACGATTTCACTTTGTCATTTCACTTTGATATCACCCTTGAATCCTTCCCCCCCTGTTAAATAGTGGTTAAGATGGTCAAACGATTATTTCCCGATCATATTGATTTCCTTGTATAACAAAAAAACCTCTCATGTGAGGGTTTAACAAGAAAAGGCAGCTGATATTTGTCAGCAGCCTTAAGGAACTGATTGAACACCATTCTTCTTTTTAAGAGATCTCACTTACAAGTTGACTCAGGGCTTTGTCAATTGGCGTTGCCGGGCGGCCGAGCAGCTTTTCAAAATCATGACTCTCGATCTCCAGGCCACCTTCTCGAATTCCTTTTTGGATCTCTACAAGAAACGGGATGACGGAATCCGGAACGCCAGCATTTTTCATGATATCTGAATAGGTGGCATCGTTCACCTGCTGCACGGGAACTTCCCTGTCCAAAACCACGCTGAGTGTAGATGCAAATTCATCCTGGGTCAACAGCTTGCCAGACAACTCATAGATCGTATTCTCGTGACCGTCCCCCGCCAGTACGGCTGCCGCCGCTTCCGCATAATCTTGCCTTAGAGCCCAGCCCACCTTTCCAGATCCCGCAGACGTCACCCAGGGTGTTCCTGCTAGCACACCTTGAATGCTCGCTGTCTCGTTTTCCAGGTACCAGTTATTACGCAGGAACGAATAAGGAATACCGGTTTTCAAAATCGCTTTTTCCGTAGCTCGGTGTGGTGGAGCAAGGAACATCTTGCTTTCACTTGCATTCCCCAAGCTTGTATAAGCGATGAAGCTGACTTTGGCACGGGCAGCTGCTTCAACCGCATTCGTATGCTGACGAATTCTGGTCTCGTTGTCCCCGTCCGCAGAAATGATCAACAATCGGTCAATACCAGCAAAGGCTGTATCCAGGGTATCCGGACGATCAAAGTCTCCTTGGCGAACCTCTACTCCCCGAGTGCGAAAACTTTCTGCTTTCTCCGGATTACGAACACTGACAGCCAGCAGACTCACTGGTACCGATTCAAATAGCGCCTCTACAACTTTCGTTCCCAGCTTCCCTGTTGCACCAGTAACCAATATTTTCATGTAAATTACCGACAGGAGACTCACCAATTCATTGGCGTAGAGGAATCGACGTTGTTCGGCACCCTCTTGTGGGGATGCTTAGAACAACCCTTGTTTCTCCTGTCATGCCTCCTTTCTAAAAAGTGATGTAACAATTATAGTTACAACAAATACCGTATGTCAACAATCAAAAATCAACTTTTTATTTCTCCCTACTCTCTTTCTGCTCTAATCGTCCCCCGGCCAAAACAAAAAACCCTCTCAGATGAGAGGGTTTTTACAAATGGTGATTAATAGAGGGAGATGTATTGATCCCGCTCCCACGGATGGACTTGCGTGCGGAACATATCCCATTCGATTTCCTTTGCTTCAACGAAGTGAGCCAAAGCGTGCTCACCCAGAGCTTCGCGAATCACTGGATCGCTTTGCAGTGCATCCAGCGCTACTTTCAAGTTGGCCGGCAAGCTTTCGATCCCTGCTGCTTCGCGCTCGTTCTCGTCCATGATGTAGATGTTGCGATCGGTCGCCTTCGGTGCTTCCAGTTTGTTTTTGATTCCGTCCAAACCGGCTTTCAGCATTACAGCCAAGGCCAGATACGGGTTGGAGGACGGGTCCGGACTACGCACTTCGATCCGAGTGGAAAGACCACGGGAAGCCGGAACACGTACCAACGGACTGCGGTTTTTCGGAGACCATGCTACATAGCAAGGTGCTTCAAAGCCAGGAACCAAGCGCTTATAAGAGTTGACCAGCGGGTTGGTAACGGCAGTAAATGCTTTAGCATGCTTTAGAACTCCGGCCAAGTAATGACGAGCGGTTGTGGAGAGACCCAGCTCATCGGACTCATCAAAAAATGCATTCTCTTTTCCGCGGAATAACGATTGATGTGTATGCATGCCGGAACCGTTTACACCGAACAACGGCTTTGGCATAAAGGTAGCATGAAGGCCGTATTGACGGGCGATATTTTTTACCACCAGCTTAAAGATTTGGATGTTGTCGGCGGCAGTCACAGCGTTAGCATATTTAAAGTCGATCTCATGCTGACCTGGGGCCACTTCGTGGTGAGAAGCTTCCACTTCAAAGCCCATTTTGTCCAGGGTGACCACGATATCGCGACGGCAGTTCTCACCCAAATCCAAGGGAGCAAGATCAAAGTATCCGCCCTGATCGTTCAAATTCAGAGTCGGTTCACCTTTTTCATTGGTCTTAAACAGGAAAAACTCTGGCTCAGGACCAACGTTAAAAGCGCTGAAGCCCAATTCTTCCGCTTCTTTCAACACCTTTTTCAAAATCCCGCGCGGATCACCTGCAAAGGGAGTACCATCCGGCATGTACACATCACACACCAAACCGGCTACCTTACCTGATTCCCCACCCCAAGGGTAGATCACCCATGTGTCCGGGTCGGGATAGAGGTACATATCGGATTCTTCAATCCGTACAAACCCTTCAATCGAGGACCCATCAAACATCAATTTGTTGTCAAGCGCTTTCTCCAATTGACTTGTCGGGATTTCCACGTTTTTAATGGTCCCCAGGAGATCGGTAAATTGCAGACGGATGTATTGCACATCGTTTTCTTTGACGGAGCGCAGGATGTCTTCCTTGGTCAGACCTTTGGCCATTCGTTCTCGTCTCCCTTCCAAGTGGTAAAAATATTAATGCAAGAAGCGGGACAAATCACCCTGGGTTAGGTGGCCCTGATTGGGGCGCGTGGTCAACTCGGTCAACTGCCGCTTCAAGAGCTTGCGCAATTCAGCGTCAGACATATCCGGTTTTTTGGCCGGAGCAGCAACCTCTTGTTCAGCTTTTTTGCCGGTTAACACTTCCTTGACCCCGGCGATGTTGATCCCCTTCTCCATCAATGACTTAATATGAAGCAAGCGATCCACATCATTAAAGGAGAATAACCGCTGATTTCCGCGGGTACGAGCCGGTTTAATCAATTCCTGTTGCTCGTAGTAGCGCACCTGCCTCGGAGTGAGCTCCGTCAATTTTGTAATCGTGCCCATAGAAAAAAGAGGCATGTTACGACGGATATCATCGCGCATCGGCAGTGCCTCCTCCCTTTTGGTTTCTTCCATTGTAAATATGTTAACTTTCATTGTCAACCCGTGTAAGTAATTTTAACACATTATATTATTTGCGAGGTAAAAACTCCTAGCTTCAGTACCCCAAACTTAAAGCTGCAATTGCGGGAAGCGGGGGAGAAAGGATCTTCCTCCCCCGCTTCCCTTTATACTTAAACCATCAGGATAATAAACCAGATAATAAGGCCCGCCATCAACAAACCTTTGACAAATACTCCCCCCAGAAAACCGACCAGCGTACCGAATCCGATTTTGATGGCTTGTTCCGCCGGTTTGCCCTGAATCAACTCCACCAACACCACTGCCAGCACCGGACCGAACAGCAAGCCGATCAAACCCATACCAAAAGGGGCCAACAGCATGGTAAAACCGATCGCTCCCAGCACGGAAGCCAAGATGGACACATTGGAGCCCCCATACGTTTTCGCGGCAATGCCACCGGCGATGTAATCCACCGCAAAGGATGCCAGGGTGATCAATGCCGCCGCCACCCAAAACGACATCGTAAGCGCATCGGGATTTACAAGGAAATGGGCAATACCAAACCCGGCCAACAACATCGGAGTATCCGGCAGGAAGGGAATAAACAGACCCGCAAATCCGATCATAAAACTGAGGACGATCAGCAACCACCATAAGAGTTCCACTGTCACGATTCACCTGCTTTTGCTTTGATATCGGGGAAGAGGTGAGCATGGGCCAACATATGATCCAACGCGGTCAACACCCCGATCTTCACATGGGAAAACGTTAACCCTCCCTGCATATAAGCGCGATAGGGCGGCCGCATCGGACCGTCTGCGGACAATTCAATGCTGGCGCCTTGGACAAAGGTTCCCGCCGCCATAATCACCGGGTCACTATATCCAGGCATCGGAGACGGCTCCGGAACAACATGGCCGTCAATGGGGGACGCTTCCTGAATTCCTCGGCAAAAGGCAAGCAGCAGTTCGGGGTGCTCCAGACGAATCAACTGAATAATATCGGTTCGGGGGGCATCCCACCGCGGAGTCGATTCAAACCCCGCTTCCTCCAGGATTGCCGCCGCATACACCGCTCCTTTGAGCGCTTCCCCCACCACATGGGGAGCTAAAAAAAAGCCTTGAAAATAATCGCGCAAATAACCGTGGGTCGCCCCCCCTTCCGCTAAGATGCCCGGTGCCACCAGTCGGGCAGCGGCACGAGTCACCCATTGACGCCGACCGGCGAGGTAGCCGCCGGATTTGGCCAGACCGCCTCCCGGATTTTTGATCAGAGAACCGGCGATTAAATCGACACCCACATGAAGGGGTTCCTGCTCTTCCACAAATTCACCGTAACAGTTATCGACAAAGATAACCGCATGGGGGCAGAGCACACGCACTCGCTTTACCATCTCACCGATGGCGGCGATGGAAAAAGAAGCCCTTTCCGCATAACCTCTGGAACGCTGAATCGCCACACAACGGGTATTTGCGCTTACCGCAGCGGCAAAAGTCGCCCAATCGACATCCCCAGCAGAGGTTAATGGGATCGCTTGTGCCCTCACCCCGAGATCGGCCAGGGAACCACTACCGTCCGCTTCACGCCCGATGACCGGTTGTAGCGTATCATAGGGCTCCCCCGTCAGATAAATCAATTGATCCCCTGGTCGCAGAATGCCAAACAGAGCGGAGGCAATGGCATGGGTCCCAGATACGATCTGCGGCCGATACAGTGCTGACTCCGCTCCAAATAAGCGGGCGACAATCTCCTCCAACGCCTCTCTACCCCGATCATCATAACCATAACCGGTGGAGGAGGTCAGGTGCCCCTCGTCTACCCCCGCTTCACGATAAGCCTGTAGAAGGCGCCACTGATGAAGATCGACCCGTTCCTCGATTGCTTTGAGACGGGGAGCGATCCGTTCCTCCGCTCGTTTTGCCCAACGTTGTAATGTTTGTTTATGCCGCAAATATTGATACATGTGTCACACCATTTTCTGTTCCTTTGTCTACGTTTCCAGCTGCATCACATCGCTGACAAACGCCTTCACTTCTGGAGACATCCGTTCATAGCGGCGACGGGAAAGGTGAAAATCCACCTTCATCGTCAAACCGTTCACCTCGGAATGGGTCACATGGGCCGCTTGATACAGATGGGAGATTAACTCACCCCGAGAGACCGGTATTTCAGCTGAACCTCGAACCTGCACACGGTGGAGCGTTTGGTCGATCGACTGTTTCAACCGCTCCAGATCAGCTTGGCGAAAAGCGGTAATCGCAATCGACTCCCCTGTGGCTGTCAACAGCTCCCCTTCCGCTTGGTCATCCTTGTTAAAGACCGTCAGTGTTGGGATATGACTAGCATCCAACTGGGTCAGCACTTCCTCCACCGCGCGCATCTGTTGTGGAGCCTCAGGATGGCTCTTATCCACCACATGGAGAAGCAAATCCGCTTCCTGCACCTGCTCCAGGGTTGAACGGAAGGCAGCCACCAGATGGTGCGGCAGTTGCCGGATAAAACCGACCGTGTCGGTCAGCAATACCCTTTCCCCTGACGGCAGTTCACAGAAGCGCGAAGTGGGATCCAATGTGGCAAACAACTGATCCTCCGCGGTTACCCCCGCTCCGGTCAATTGATTAAGCAATGTCGACTTGCCCGCATTGGTATAACCGACCAGCGCCACCTGCACCACTTCCATTTTGCGACGGCGAACCTGATGTAATTGTCGATGTTGGCGTACCCGTTCCAACTCCGCCTTTAGATCACGGATACGGCGACGTATATGGCGGCGATCCGTTTCTAGCTTCTTTTCACCAGGACCGCGGGTGCCGATGCCCCCGCCCAGACGGGAAAGTTCCTTTCCTTTGCCCGTCAAGCGAGGCAAGAGATACTCCAGTTGTGCCAACTCCACCTGAAGTACCCCTTCTTTTGATTTTGCCCGCATCGCAAAAATATCCAAGATCAGTTGCGTCCGATCCAACACCTTACAGGGAATCCGCTGTTCCAAATGGGCTAACTGACTGGGCGAGAGCTCCTGGTCAAATATCACCACATCCGCCTCTTTTTCTTCTACTGTGCGGATTAACTCTTCCACCTTGCCTCGACCGATCAACCACGCGGGATCCAATCGCTCCCGCCACTGGATGATCCGATCCACCTCTTGCGCTTGAGCGGTATCCGCCAATCGGGCCAGTTCCTCCAATGATGCATGAAGTTGTTCTGCTGACATCCCCGACTTTGTGCCGCAACCGACTAAAATCGCGCGTTCACGCTGCTCGTCGATCGTTGTTCATCCTCCTTGAAAAAACCTCACTTATCATTCCATTATAACGCCAATGGCCCGCCAAGGGAAACGGCAGGCCATTGATCATAGAAAAGCCCCCTGTCGCCAATCTTGAAAAACGAGGTCATCAGACTGTAAGGTCATCAAATCTTCCCTCGATACATAGCGACTCTTCAACAGCCGTACTGCTTGCAGGCGGATCGCTTGCTCCACCACATTGCGCACATGACGGGCATTGCCAAAAGATTCTCCGGGGATGCGACACACCTGATCCAAATGTTTGCGCAACTTGTCACGGGCGGGGCCGGAAAAGCGATACTGCCGCTCCTTTACCATTCGGTCGGCAATCTTCATCAATTCACCCACCGAAAAATCGGGAAAGGAGAGCTGGATGGGAAAGCGAGAAGGCAAACCCGGATTGGAGCGAATAAATCCCTCCATCTCCCGCGGATATCCTGCCAAGATCAATACAAATTCATTTTTATGGTCTTCCATCGACTTAACCAACGTATCGATCGCTTCCTTGCCAAAATCTTTTTCCCCGCCTCGAGACAGCGCATACGCTTCATCGATAAATAAAATTCCGCCAAGGGCGCGCTTCACATGCTCCCTCGTTTTTTGAGCGGTATGTCCGATATACTCACCCACCAGATCCGCCCGTTCCACCTCTACCAAGTGCCCCTGGGAGAGCACACCCATCTCGTGAAACAGGCGTCCCATAATGCGAGCAACGGTTGTTTTTCCCGTACCGGGATTTCCAGCGAAGACCATATGGAGGACTTGGTTTTCCGATGCCAACCCCGCCGCGACCCGGCGGCGTCCTACCGTCAGCCATGCATACACTTCATGAATGAAGGATTTGATCGCTTCCAACCCCACCAACTGATCCAGTTCTTCGATGCAGCGCTTTAACGGGAGATGCTCCTCTTCCATCCACCCTGTCGTACGCTCCGCGGTGGAAATGGCAGCGGATTCTTTTGCATGATCCAGCACCACCTGAATGCGCCGGGTTTCTTGCGTGATTACACGGGTCGCCATCAACGTCACCTCGTTTGCATTGGCTGCCCTATATATACGCAAGCGCCCAGTCGTTGGTGAAGATATGGAAAAACCAAGTGGTTCACACTTGGTTTTTAACTTTCTTTATTGGAATCATCGTTAGACATCAGCGATACGGCCCGTGCCGGCGTAAAGGTGGAAATGGCGTGCTTATAAACCATCTGTTGTTTTCCGTCGCTATCGATCACAATCGTGAAGTTATCGAAGCCCCGCACCACCCCACGCAATTGGAAGCCATTGATCAAATAGATCGTCACGGGTACGGATTCTTTCCGGATTTGATTTAAAAACGTGTCTTGGATATTGATTGATTGCTTCAAAGTATGTACCTCCCATATGCGTTTTGGCATTAGTTTACTCTATTCTTGGTACTGAGGGAAGTTTCCTGCTACCAGAGAACGAATTTCTTGCAACCTCTCTTTTTGCGTACAGTCAAACCAATGGATTTCCTTTAGACGACGGAACCAAGAAAGCTGTCGCTTGGCAAATTTTCTCGTTCTTTGTTTTATCATCTCCACCGCATCCGCCAGGTTGACCTCCCCCTCCAGCGCCATCCACAATTCCTTATAACCCAGTGCCTGCATGGAAACCGCATCCCGGGGAACACCCCTCTCTCGCAGAACCGCCACTTCTTCCAACAGGCCCTCCTCCATCATCAGATCCACACGTTGATTCACCCGATCATACAACATCTCCCGGGGCATCGTCAAACCGACCCAACATGCGCGATAAGGAGAATCCCCCTGTTGCTGCACTTCGGACAAAGGCCGCCCTGTCGCTCGATGAATTTCCAAGGCGCGAATCATCCGGCGCCTGTCGTTGGGATGGAGACGCTGGGCTGCCTCCGGGTCAACTGCAGCCAAACGGTAGTGAAGCGCTTCGTTTCCACGATCATCGGCAAATTGCTCCAACGAGTATCGAAACTCTGGATCTTCCTTTACCCCCGGCAACGAATATCCGTGGGTGACCGCTTGGATATACAACCCTGTCCCTCCCACCAACATCGGCAGGTGATCCCGTGACTGAATCGCCGTAATCGTCTGCCGTGCGAGACGTTGAAATTCATCCACGGAAAAGGAGAAATCCGGTTCAACCAGATCGATCAGATGGTGGGGAACCCGGCGCCGCTCCGCCAAAGTCGCCTTTGCCGTACCGATATCCATATGGCGATACACCTGCATCGAGTCACCGGAGAGGATTTCACCACGAAACTCCTGCGCCAACTCCAGACTAAGCGCCGTTTTTCCAACCGCCGTAGGACCGACGATCACCAACAGATCTTCGCGACCATCACCCAACATCGATGACGCCAAAGGCATGGTGAGACGCCTCCTTTTCCACGCGGAAACCCAGCCGCTCAAACTGTTCGCTTCCCCGTCGCTCTTTTAGGATGACTCGCCGTCGCGCCACCCGACACGCTTCGGTGACCGAACGCTGATCCAGTGGAGCCGGGTTGGCCAAGGTTTTAAGGGGTTGAATTCCCGATGAGCGTGTCACCGTACGGCGAAACATGGGGTCAAACCAAACTACATCAAAGCTTTGATCCGGACACTGGGAAAGATATTCCCTATAATCGGCAATATTAACCTCGATTCGCTTCATCGCCTCTGCCAAAGCGGAGGAAGAGGCCGGATATCGATCCAACCCGTATTCCACCAACGCGGCGATCACCGGTTGACTCTCCAACCCCACCACTCGACCGGATGCGCCCGTGACATACGACGCCACAATCGCATCCGCTCCCAAACCCAACGTACAATCCAATACCTGATCACCCGGTTGCAGCTGCGCTACCTGAACCAACGCATCCCTGCCCCCCTGCCGCAGTTCTTTCACTCTTAGAGCCGATAAATTGGGGTGAAAACGGAATCGATCTCCGGCGCTATTTTCCCAACGGGCTCCTTCCGGTCCCACCACCACCGCCGCCTCTGCTCCCTGCTCACGGAACAAGGCAGCTAATGACCGATTTTCCCGGTTTAGAACCGGAGCACCGATCCGTTCAGCAATCGTTGCCGCCCATCGCTCATCATCTGGGCGCGGACGGCGAGTCGTTGTCACAAACACCATCACATCACCCGTTTAAACATTTTCTCAATCTCCCGTGTGCTGAAGTGAACCAAAATCGGTCGACCGTGAGGGCACGTATACGGCCTCTCACAATGAGCCAGCTGCTCCAACAAACTTTCCATCTCTTCCCGGCGCAGATGGCGGTTTGCCTTAATCGCTGCTTTACAGGCCATCATTTTCGCCCCTTCATCCCGCATACGGGCCATATCCAATGGTTGACCCGCCTTTAACCATTCCACCATCTCCCGGATCAGTGCTTCCTCACTTCCCTGGGGGAACCAGCGCGGATGCGAATGAATCACAAACACCCCTGGCCCGAAGGGTTCCATCTCCACTCCCCACTCCACCAACGTCGGTATCCATCCGGATAACGTCTCCGCTTCTCCCGGACCGCATTCCACCGTCAGCGGGATCAAAAGCGACTGGGGTTCGGTTCCCTTCTGTTTTAGCCCTTCATAAAAGTGCTCATAATAAATGCGTTCATGCGCCGCATGCTGGTCCAGCAGATAAAAACCGTCCTCCGCCTGGCACACAATATACGTGCCATGAATCTGCGCCAGGGGGAGAAGAGCGGGGAATGGTTTTGTTTCGGCTCCGTTGTTGACCTTCACTTCCCCCTTATCTTCACGGGGGTGGGGGGAAGACTTCGGTTCTTCCCTTACCTTCGCTTCAGGTGAAGGAGAAGCCATCTCTGAGCGGGTGAAGACTTTCCCACCACTGTCGATGGGAGTCGTCTCTGAGTGGGAGAAAGCTTTTCTATCACTATCGACAGAAACGGGAAAAGTCGTCTGCGCTTCTTTCACACCTGCAGGATAATTCCATTCTCGCACAGGCGGTGGGGTCGGCGTTTTTTCCTTTTTTACTTCTCGCCGTTCCAAGTGTAGACTCTCCTGTACCGGCTTTTTCTGCTCAGGAGCCTTTTTTTGTTTCCACGGATTTTCCACCGCAGGAATCAGCACTTCCCGTCGAAACAACGCCTGCAAAGTGGACTCAATCAGCCCACATAACTCTTTTTCTTTGCTGAGGCGAACTTCCAGTTTGGCCGGATGAACATTGACATCCACCAGCTTAGGATCCATCGTGATCGCCATCACCACAATCGGATAACGTCCCACGGGAAGCAGCGTATCATAAGCTCGCAGGATCGCCTGGGCCAGCGGAATGTTACGAATGTAGCGCCCATTGACCAACAGAGTGAGATAGGAGCGATTGGAGCGGGTTAATTCCGGTCGGCCCGCCACCCCTTCAATGCGAAAATCGGCATCTTCACCGCTAAAGGGAAGCATCGCCTTGGCCACCTGTTTTCCGTAGAGGGCGTGAACCACATGAACCCGCTTGCCGTCACCGGTTGTGCGAAAAAGCTCGCGTTCATTGTGTTTTAACGTAAAAGCAACAGTAGGATGAGCCAACGCAATCCGGCCCAAACCATCCGCTACATGGCTAACTTCAGTGTTGACCGTTTTCAGGTATTTCAAACGAGCCGGGGTATTGAAAAAGAGATCCTCGACACGGACCGTTGTCCCTTGAGCCCGTACTGCTTCTTCCACTTGGTGGCGTACGCCTCCCTCCAGGCGAATGCAGGTGGCTGGTGTCCCATCGTCACTGGCAGTGGTTAACGTCAGCCGGGAAACAGACGCGATACTGGGGAGCGCCTCCCCGCGAAAGCCGAGTGAACGGATGGAAAAAAGGTCTCGCTCCCGCCGGATCTTACTGGTAGCATGCCGTTCAAATGCTAGCTCGGCATCCGCCCGCTCCATCCCGATTCCGTTATCCGTCACTTCAATCGACTGAATTCCCCCTTCACGGATGGCCACCTGGATACGGCTAGCACGGGCGTCCAACGCATTTTCCACCAGCTCCTTCACTACGGAAGCAGGTCGTTCCACCACTTCGCCAGCGGCGATTTGGTTGGCCAATCCGTCATCCAAAACGCGGATTACCGGCATCTTACTCCCCTCCCGTCCCCTTTAGCTTACGCTGTAGCTCATGCAGAAACTGGACCGACTCCAACGGTGTCCGACTCAAGAGATCCCATTCCTGCAGACGGTGCAACACCTCCTCCTCTTCCGGTCTCACCTTGGCCTGCGGCTCCGCATACTGAAACAAATCCAACTGCTCTGCAGCCGCCGTCTGTGAACGGGCTTCCAGTGACTCCAATACCACCTGGGCTCGTGCAATCACCTGTGGCGGCATTCCCGCCAATTGGGCGACATGAATGCCATAGCTCTTATCCGCCCCTCCGGCTTCCATCCGGTGCAGAAATACCACTTCCCCATCCTTCTCCACACAGCGGGCATGTAGATTGACGACACGGGGATAATCTTCCGCTAAACGGGTCAGCTCGTGATAATGCGTGGAAAAGAGCGTTTGTGCCCCGACTCGTTCATGCAGATACTCCACAATCGCCTGAGCCAACGCCATCCCGTCATAGGTGGAGGTTCCCCGCCCTACCTCATCCAGCAGAATCAAACTACGGGGGGTCGCTTGAGCCAAGGCAAGACGGGTTTCATCCATCTCCACCATAAACGTGCTCCGCCCTCCCACCAGATCGTCCGCCGCACCAATTCGGGTAAAAATCCGGTCGACAACCCCCACTTCAGCTTGGTCAGCGGGAACAAAACAGCCGATCTGAGCCAACAGCGTAATTAAGGCAACCTGGCGCATATAGGTGCTTTTACCCGCCATGTTGGGGCCGGTGATCAACAGAATTTGCCCGGCCTCCCCGCCGATTGCCGTATCATTGGCGACAAACATCCCTTCTTCCAGCGCTGCTTCCACCACCGGATGACGACCATTTTTGACGGATATACCAGGAGTTCCCAATATGTCGGGACGTACATAGCGATAACGCTCAGACACCACCGCAAACCCATGCAAAACATCCAAACGGGCCACTTGATCAGCCAGACGCTGCATACGGGGAATCGCACCGGCGATGCTTTCACGAACTTGGCTAAACAGCTGGTACTCCAGCTCCACCGAGCGCTCCTCCGCCTCCAGGATGGCACGTTCCTTCTCCTTTAATGCCGCTGTAACAAACCGCTCCGCATTGGCAAGGGTCTGTTTGCGCTGATACCGTCCCTCTGGTAGATGGCGAAGATTGGCTTTGGTCACCTCGATATAGTAGCCAAACACCTTGTTGAAACCCACTTTAAGCGACTTGATGCCAGTCGCCTCCCGTTCCCGTTGCTGCAGGCGGGCAAT
Organism: Desmospora activa DSM 45169; assembly: GCF_003046315.1. NCBI lineage: Bacteria > Bacillati > Bacillota > Bacilli > Caryophanales > Thermoactinomycetaceae > Desmospora > Desmospora activa. The sequence goes on from NZ_PZZP01000001.1 coordinate 1,478,028, forward strand.
CCACTCTCGCCCCTCCCGTTGCACGGTGCGCAAGGCATCCAGCTCGTCATTAAACCCTTCCTTCAATAGATTCCCTTCTTTTACCGACACCGGCGGCTCCTCCGCCACCGACCGCTCAACCAGCTCCCTTACATCCTGGCACAGATCCATCTCCTGCGCCAAGCGAACCAAGGAGTCATCACCTGCCTCCAGCAATAGCTGCTGTAGTGACGGTAGCGCTTCCAGCGAGCGGCGCAACGCCTGCAAATCCCGTCCATTAGCGGAACCGTAGGCAATTCGAGCGGAGAGTCGCTCTAGATCGTATACCTCTTTGAGGCGGTCCCTCACTTCCTCCAACAAAATAGGATTCTGCAACAATGCCGTCACTGCACTCTGCCGTTCTCGGATCGCATCGACATCTAACAGTGGCTTGTCCAGCCATTTTTTTAAGAGACGGCTGCCCATCGCCGTCGCCGTACGATCCAGCAACCCTAACAACGACCCTTTTCGCTTGCCGTCCTTCAAGGAAGCTGTCAATTCCAATGTCTGCCGTGCTGCGGGGTCCAATACCATAAAATGTTGTGCATCATATCGTTCAATCCGGTTGAGATGCGTAAGCGACCGCTTCTGCGTTTGCCGCAGATACGAGAGCAACAAACCCGCCGCTTCCAATATGTAGGGAGAAGACCAAACATCCTCATGACCCGGGAATTGTTCTGACAACACTCGTCCCAACGATTCGGGCTCCGTCATCTCTCCCGCTGGCACCGTTGTGACCAATGTGCCCAGCCGACGTCTCAACTCACGGGGAGAAGGAAATTCCTCTCCTGCGCGCATCACGACTTCCTTCGGCTGAAAAGCTGCTAATTCATCAATGATCGCATCTTCTCCCCCTCGCAACTCCGTCACATAAAACTCGCCCGTGGATAAATCCCCGGATGCCAACGCCCAACGCTGATCGCGACGGATAAAAGCGGCCAGGAAATTATTTTCCCGTTCCAATAACATTTTCTCTTCCATCACCGTACCGGGGGTAACCACCCGCACCACTTCCCGCTTAACCACCCCTTTGGCGGTAGCGGGGTCCTCCACTTGTTCACAAATCGCCACTTTATACCCTTTTTCAATCAGCCGAGCGATATAAACCCCTGCGGAATGAAAGGGGACCCCGCACATCGGGATCCGCTCGTCACCCCCGTCCCTGCTGGTCAGGGTAATCTCCAATTCTTTGGCCGCCTTTTCGGCATCCTCGAAAAACATTTCATAAAAGTCACCGAGACGAAAAAATAAAAAGGCATCGGGAACTTCTGCCTTGATCGATAGATACTGCCGTATCATCGGAGTATGTTTGGCCACCGCTCAGACCCTCCGAAATTGTGAATTTGAACTGATTTTTATTTTACCACGCCCCTGAGAGCGGAACAACCGATCACCGGCTAAATCATGGGGGTAAATCAAAGCCCCCTCACTTTTGATACGGGGGCAGCTTCCAGCGCTTACGGATATCCTCTTTTTCATTCCAGGTAATGCCGGAGACGATCATCTGGTAAAAACGATCCAAATCTTTCTCATACCATGCGTATTCCTTTAGCGATCGTAACGACTCCCATAACACCTTCACCCTCTCCCGCACCTTTTTTTTCTCTCCACGATAATAAGCTTGTTGTAACTTGCGATCATACCAATCATCAAGGGGCAAATGCGGATAGCGGGCAGCGATCAATTTGGCGGCGGCCAGCGATCCCTTGGTTAAAGTAGGTGAAATCAACCAACTGGGAAGGGTACGATATTCAAACCCACCATGAAACTGCAAGCGGTAATCACCGAGAAAACCGTAGCGTGGACGACGTTGTACCCCGTTTCCATCCTCAGCCAGCATCAAGGGCAAAGCCAGATAAAGGTCTAAGGCCCGCAACAGCTGAAAAGTAAGCAATATTCCGCTAAAATGAATATGGCCACCCAGAGGATACTTCGGATGGGGCAATGCTCCGGCCAGCCATTCCACCTGTTTGTTGTTCACCCGCCGTGATGCCGTCATCATGTCCTTATACATGCGAAGCACCAATTGACGCGGATCTTTATTAGGCTTGGGACGTAACTCCACTAACGGTTTAATCGATCGATTTTGTCCATGCCAAATAGCGTCACATCCCACACTACCATACCGTGGAAAATAATCGGATGCCATGACAAGCGTACCATTACTCTTCTGCATGATAAACTCAGGATCGGCCCCCAGCATCACTTGATCTAGAGAAGCCCATAACCGGGGGAGGCGCTTTATATACAGTTGAACCGCCTCCGCCAGTTGCACACCCATCTCTCGATTGATGCGTGGACCGGGGGCTACATCCACCACCACGATCTGATTACCAGGCTGGATACCGATTTTAGCAACACCGTAATCCAAGCCCAGAGAATAAAAGGCACGGATCGCCATCGCTTTTACCTTGCGCACTTCCCGTGACTGATCTTCTGTTGATACCCGCTGAAACGTCGGCTTGCCGCCTCCCCCCGATAACCAGACAGGGGAGGTTTTGGAGCGGTATAGGAGTAGCGCCTGTGTCTGAAAGACCGGAACCACATATAAGCGCAACACAGTCGCCTGGGATGCGGCAACCGTGAGTCCATGCAATTTCCAGATCTCTTTTTTCCACTCACTAGATTGAGCGCTTTCGACCTGTTGTGTATGATTGAGCCCCAGCATAGAAGAAACGTAAAGGGGATCTCCATTCCAGCGAAGATGAATGGAGGAAGCCAGGTGATTGCGAGAGGTTGTGGCGGTCCCTAAAAGCCTTGTTTCCACATCATCCCGGCCACACTCAAGCAGGAGCGGTTTCATATCCCTTCCCCTTTCCCGTCTTTTCTGTATTTAGTCCCTTGTTATGTTATGAATGGCACCTTCAAGTGGTTAGCGGGAAAAAGAAAAAGGAGGCACCTGCCTCCTCGGCTGCTGTGTTCCGCTGTGATCAATCGTTAAGATCGTCGATAACCAGATCGGGATCCAGATCTTCAAAATCTGCAGTCGCCTCTGTAGCGGAACTATCCAGCCCTTTGTCATCCCAGTCATCCAGTTCACCGGGTGCAACCAGGACATTTACCTTGGTTTCCCCAACCATTTCCACGTAATACTCCCGCTCCACCCGTACCAGGACAGATCCATCACCCGCCATGGTAGCCTCGATGCAATTGGGGGATTGGGTGGAGACAGCACTCACTTCTGTGGTACCAACCCGTGCATTGCTGTCATAAAAGCTGAGCGGAACCTGATCCACAAAACGAACCGTCTGATTGGACACCTCTGTCTTTGTGTTCTGATTAAAAGAGTACCAGATGTTGATATCGTAGCTTCCCAACACCTCAATCGTATCGCCCACCCGGTTGGCTTCATATTGATGGTTAATGATCCAGCAGCCCAGGATGCTGGAAATATTGTCCGGGGGTTGAATGGAGTGCGTCGCTTGGGAAAACTTACGACCCTTGCCGGTAACCGCTTTGGTGATAATTTGCCGGCTTTGCATGCCGCTCTCTGTGTTGGACACGATGCTCCCTCCTCCAAACCAATCGTTCCATACATTTGTATGCAGGGCGGGAGTCCTGGGTGCCAAAAACCCCGCTCTCTTTTCCGCAGGGGCCCGCACGGGCGGCCGGTCGCCGGGCGGGGGCAAAGCGCCCATCCCCTTCCAAGTCTATGCAAGAAAAGTGATGGGCGTTCACATAAAATAGTGATTCTCACCTAAAAACCTCAAGATTGATTGTGGCGGCAAAAAAATAATCCCGACACGAAGTCGGGATAAGGCGCTGGTTGGGGTCGAAGGAATAATTCGGACAGACCTTCATCGTTGAAAGAGAAAAGGGCGGAGACGGACCCACTTTATCATCAATTTCGGCTATAGATGCTTACTCAGCTACAGCCACAGGGACCACCGCTGCCACAGCCGCCTCCACCGGGGTCCTGTCCCACTTCAACATCCAAACGGGTGGAGACGGAATCGGCAACAACTCGCTGCAAGGTCTGTAATAACTCATTCATTTCCACTTGCGATTGTTGATACTCCCGTACGATCGGCAAATGGTCCAACTCATGGTGAATCTGTTCCAACTCTTGTTCCAACTGCCGGATATACGCCGTTTTCTCGTAATGCTTGGCATGCACCAACTCTTTTTGTTTGCGTTTGATCGTCTCAATCAATTCCGTTACACGGCGACTGCTTTCCACTTGCTCCTCCGCTAGGCGAAAGCGTTGGATCTCCGCAGTGAGCGCCAGACGGCGTCCCAAGTTATGCGCCAGTGCCAGCACCGGATGGCCGGGTTCGATCGCCGCCATCTTAGCTACCCACCTGACGGGAATCGACTTTGTCCACCCATTCCCCTTTTAATGTCCAGGTGAGGGGTTCATCGATGCGGACATGAACAAATTGACCGATCAAGTGCTTAGGCCCACGGAAATTGACCAATTTATTGGTACGGGTGCGTCCGGATAGAATCTCGGGATTCTTCTTGCTCTCCCCTTCTACCAATACTTCCACCGTCCGACCACGCAATGCCTCATTTTTCTTGCGGCTGATTTCATCTTGCAGTTGATTGAGTCGATGCAGACGCTCCTTCTTCACTTCCATCGATACATCGTCCTTCATCTTAGCAGCCGGTGTCCCTTCCCGGGGAGAATAAATAAATGTAAAGGCAGAATCATATTCCACTTCCTTCATCAGCGAGAGTGTCTCCTCAAACTGCTCCTCCGTCTCCCCAGGGAACCCGACGATAATATCCGTGGTCAACACTACATCGGGGATGGCCTTTTTAATTTTGCGCACCAATTCCAGATAGTGTTCACGGGTATATTTACGAGCCATGATTTTAAGGATAGCGCTGTTGCCCGATTGTGCCGGAAGATGAATGTGTTCCACTAGATTACCCCGCTTAGCCAGCACTTCAATCAAGTGATCATCAAAATCGCGGGGATGACTGGTAGTAAAGCGAACACGGGGAATCCCGATTTGGCGCACATCATCCATCAGATCGGCAAACGTATAGTCATGATCGGTAAAGTCTTTGCCATATGCGTTAACATTCTGGCCGAGCAGGGTTACTTCTTGATAACCTTTGCGGGCCAGCTCGCGAATCTCGGCCAATACATCCACCGGTCGGCGACTGCGCTCTTTTCCGCGAGTATAAGGCACAATGCAATAGGTGCAAAACTTATCACACCCATACATGATGTTTACCCATGCTTTTAAGCCGTCTTCCCTCACTTTGGGCAGATTTTCAACAATATCGCCCTCTTTGGACCAGACTTCCACCACCATCTCCTTGCTGAACAACGCTTCTCGCAACAAGTGTGGCAGACGGTGGATATTGTGCGTACCAAAGATTAAATCCACCTGCTGATGTTTTTGCAAAATGCGATTAACTACTGATTCTTCCTGGGACATACAACCGCATACCCCGAGGATTAACTCCGGTTTTTCCGTCTTTAGCGTCTTGAGGCGACCAATCTCCCCAAACACCTTATCCTCAGCGTTTTCCCGGATGGCACAGGTATTGATCAGGATAACCGCTGCATCTTCTTCCGATTCTGTCATCGTATATCCCATTAACTCCAGCATACCGGCCATCGTTTCACTGTCGTGAACATTCATCTGGCAACCGTACGTTTTGATCATATATCGCTTGCCTTCGCCGATACCCCGCATCTCCTGCGGGATTTGATCAAACTGAAGAACAGAGATCTCTTCTTTGCCACGCTTCTTTGCCGCTTTTAAATCCGGCGGCTGAAAATAGCGAGCCATTTTTTCATCCATCTATACTCAACACCTTTCTACTAGGGTGTTTCGATCTGCCTTTGCAATTTATATATTATACCTGATTTGGATCGGATCATCAAATAACAAAACCCTTCTCCCACCATCGTGAGCGAAGGGTATACCTGTTTTATATAATCCCCAACTTCTGCCCTGCGCGTCCGAAAGCTTCCAGGGCTTGTTCCAGCTCTTTCTTACTGTGAGCCGCCGTCACAATCGTACGCACCCGTGCCTGATTCCGTGGGACCGTGGGAAAGACGATTCCTTGGGCATATACGCCTTCTTCTATCAATTCATCGGACAACTTCATCGCCAAGGCGTCGTTGCCGACAATCACCGGTGTAATCGGGGTTCCGCTCTTACCCGTATTAAAGCCGAGCCGGGTTAAGCCATCCTTGAAGAAACGCGTATTCTCCCACAGGCGATCGATTAATTCTGGCTCTTCCAGCAATACGTCAATCGCTTCACTACAAGCAGCCGTCACCGCCGGCGGGTGAGAAGTGCTAAAGAGAAACGGTCGAGCGCGATGAATCAGATAATCTCGCAAAACCTGAGGACCGGCGACATACCCACCTAAGACGCCGATTGCTTTGGAAAGCGTCCCGACTTGGATATGGACGCGACCATGAAGGCCAAAGTGATCCACCGTACCGCGTCCGTTTTTCCCCATCACACCACTGGCATGGGCATCATCCACCATCACAATGGCATCATATTGCTCACACAGCTCGACGATATCCGGCAACGGGGCAACATCCCCATCCATACTGAATACGCCGTCGGTAACCACCAAGCGACGCCGCGCCGTCTGCGTCTCTTCCAGCGCTTTCTTCAAATCGTCCATATCTGCATGTTGATAAATACGGCGGCCCGCTTTCGTCAGCCGAATTCCATCGATGATACTGGCATGGTTGAGGGCGTCACTGATCACCACATCCTCATCTGTCAAGATCGTGCCCAACACCCCTACATTGGCGGTAAATCCGGACTGAAACACCAAGGCTGCTTCTGTGTGCTTAAAATCGGCCAGCTTTTTTTCAAAAGCTTCATGCATAGAAAAAGTGCCGGCGATGGTACGTACAGAACCGGTCCCTGCACCATAAACGTTAATAGCCTCTAGTGCAGCTTCTTTTAGACGGGGATGGGTAGTTAAGCCCAGATAGTTGTTGGAGGAAAGTTGAATTAATTTCCGTCCACCGATTTTTACCGTCGATTCCTGGTCGGATTCCAACTCGGTCAAGGGTCGAAAAACGCCGTTTTCTTGCCATTCGCGAATCTCTTCTTCCAAATGTTCAAACCCCTTCATGCTCTTCCCTCCCAAGATGGTATCAGGGATATAATACCACTTTCCCTGATTTTCCGCTCATCATCTGTGCAAAAGCTTGTTCATAATCTTCTAATGAAAAGCGATGGGTAATCATTGGAGTGAGATCTACCTGTCCAGAGGCAAGGAAGCCCGCCGTCTGTTGCCAGGTTTCATACATGCGGCGACCCACAATCCCATGTACCTGCGCCCCTTTAAATACAATCTCCTCTGCCACATCCAACTGCAGCGGGCGAGTGGGAAGCCCTAACATTGACACCCGTCCACCAAAGGTCAACATCGCAAACCCTTGTCGGATCGCCGTCGGATTACCCGACATCTCTAACACCACATCGACACCATAACCGGTGGTAATGGTTCGTACCTGCTCCACCGGGTCTTCTTCCCCAGAATGAACCAAGTGAGTGGCGCCCATTTTTTGTGCCAACTCCAAACGGTATTCATTGATATCCAGCGCAATCACCGCAACTGCACCGGCGGCCTTCGCTACCGCCACTGCCATCACCCCGATCGGCCCACATCCGATCACGGCCACTGTACGACCGGCGATTGGGCCGGATAAAGCCGTATGGACGGCATTTCCCATCGGTTCCATCGCTGAAGCCACATCCGCCGGTACTCCCGCTGGATTTTTCCATAGATTTTCCGCCGGCATCACCGCATATTCGGCGAAGCAGCCATTGCGATCCACTCCGATAATCTCCGTATTTAGGCAGACATGTGCCTCCCCGCGGCGACATTGGGGGCAGGAACCGCATACAATATGAGTCTCAGCGGAAACACGATCGCCCACCGCTACATGAGTAACTCCAATGCCCGTTTCCACCACTTCACCGGAAAACTCATGCCCAAACACATACGGAGGACGGACACGGCCCGCTGCCCACTCATCCCAGGTGTAAATATGAACATCGGTACCACAAATCGTCGTCGCCTCTACTTTGATTAGCACTTCACCCGGTCCTGGTTCTGGAATCGGCACTTCCCGCAATTCCGCCCCAAAACCGGCGCAGTGTTTCACCAGTGCACGCATGGTTCCACCCACAGCGGACACTCCCTCCTAAGCACGATTCATACAACTCTTTATAAATACCGCCTTTATTATAACACCTCAATTAGTATTAGGTAAGATGTACGACCAGAATAGACATTAGACTCATTTTCGCTGCAATGGTGGCCTTTAAATTGACAGAGGAGAGGCAGAGGAGATACCATTTCGTTAGATTATTTTGTCGAAATCAATACTGGGAGGTTGATCAATTGATCAGAAAGTGGTTACAAAACGCGATCCAATGGTTTAAACCCGCAAAGCAAAAGCAATCATCCACTACTGTTGAAACAGCTGCAGATACCCCGTCGGAAACACCAAAACAAACCGAGATGGCTCACACCACACCTAAACCTGAAATGGAGCCATCACAGGAGCCTGTAGTCATCTCCGTGGCCGAAGAAGTCGCTGTCAGTAAAGAACAGACTCTCGCTACAGAGACGCCGGAAGAAACGACTCCGCCAACATCCAATTCTTCAGAGACGGATATCCCATCGCAAACAGAGACACCTGACAAAGATGAAGCGGCTCCCTCCGCCGACGATACCGCTACAGCGATCACCCCTTCGCCGGAAAACGCTACCGAACAAGAGAGCGAAAAAGAAGTACCATTACACACCACACCCTCGACGGATGAGACAGCAGCTACATCTGCTCAGCAAACGGTTGAGGAAGAAGAGCAACAAGCTCCTGCCTCTGCTGATGACAACTCCGGCAACGAAGAGCTGAAGACGGACACCGACAAAACGCATCAAGCGGCATATTCCATTAAAAACGGACATTTTCACTACCAAGATGATAACTTCTCTTTTTCCATGCCGATTGATGAAGAAGAACGCCAAGTGTTGCAGGAAACGGATCGCAAAGTGGAAGAAGCATTGACCCAACTGACTGAGGAAAACGACAAACAGCGGAAACATTGGGAGGCAAAACGATACTGGTCCCTCCAACTCCATTATCGCGACCGTGCCCAACACTATTACAAACAGCGCAATCAAGACCCAGACGCATTGGCGCAAGCCGTCTCCTATTGTGAAAAGATGATCCAATACGCCCCGATGGCGATTTATGTCAATCACATGGATCCGCAAACACGTGAACTCCCCCAACATTATGGTTATAAACAACTGGCCATTATCCGAGAACGAGAGGGAGACCTCAATGAAGCGATCCGCCTTTGTCAACAAGCGTTGGACCAAGAGTGGAAAGGGGATTGGTCGCAACGGATTGAGCGTTATCGCAAAAAGTTGAAGTAGCCCCTCAATATAAAAACGAACAGCCTATTGACGGCTGTTCGTTTTATTGTGCGCGTACCTTTGCTTCAAGCCTGAGAATCTCTGTTTCCCAATCCCCTTGCCACCCCTGTTTCTTGGCCTGGGTACACAAGCGAATCGCACTCTCCCACTCTTCCACTTCTACATATAAGTGGATTAAACCGTTGTAGCCGGGGTGTTGCGGCAGTCCAAAGTTGTATGGGTCCATTTGATACGCTTTTTTTGCCACCGGTGCATACTCAATTTGACGCTCACAGTAACGAATCGCCCGATGGAGCGCCAGTGGATCTTCATTGCGACGTTTGATATAATGATCAATTTTGGCGGTGAAATAGTCATGCAAACTTAAATACTTCTTGGCTTCCCATTCCATGTGTACCCTGGGATCGCTGTGTAGACGCTTCACCTCTTTCAACTTCCGCTTCGCTTTTTCGTAAACCTTGGCTTCATCTGCGGAAATCAGCATCTCAAAGGTGAGATCGTTGTCATGATAACGAAACTGTGCTTCATATTCCTCTTGATATGCTTTTTCCCGTTCACGTCGGGCACGTTCTTCCCGCATCCCATTCCACGCTTTTTTAACCCCGTCTCCGCTTGCTTTTAGCCCTTTTTCCAGTCCGTTTTTCCCGATTTGTAGACTTTTATCCCACAACTGCTTCGCTTGCTTCATCACTTTTCGCTTTTTCTCTTCATCTTGAAAAATCCGAAGCATATTCGCCCCTTCTCCTCTAAACGAAATAACACCGTAGGTCTACAGTATTAGTATAACATGATTTTACAGTGATTTGACGTTTGAAAGGGAAATGGACTGAGGTGCCAACCACCCAAATAGCCCACGTCAGAAAGGTATGTAGAACCTCAAATAACCTCCACTGCCAAACCGGATTGAGCCACCCGTATGTTACCCTGGAAAAAGGCTTCTGCTTCCGCTTCAATCTCCTGTGGATCTAATTCAGGAAACCAATGGGTGATCATCAAGGTGCGCGCGCCGATGAGAGCTGCTGCTTCCGCCGCTTCACGCACTGAATGATGGGCCATCGGTGCTGACGGTTTATCCCGATGCAAATAGGTGCCCTCACAGATGAACAGATCCGGCCGCTGTATCATTCCTTCCCAGTCAGTAGATAATCCTGCATCGGCTCCATACAGAATTGTCCCCTCCTCCGACGCGATCACCATCGCATAACACGGCACGCCATGATCCGTGCGGTACCAGCGCACCGATAGTCCATCCTGTTTCAGATGATCGCCATCCTTTACCTCCCTGATCGCGATCGTATCATGATAAGTTAGACGATCCGCCCACTCATGGGGCGCAAGTGGCGTACGCACCAGCAGTGGACGTGAGCGACGTTTCAGCCGCAACGCAGTTAAAATGGCATACTGTAATACAAAAAAGTCAGCGATATGATCGTGGTGGAGGTGCGATAACCATACTTCATCCAATTGGTCCGGCCGCATAATCTTCCCCAAATGGGCCAGCACCCCGCTTCCACAGTCCACTAGAATATTTTTGTTAGCCGTTTGCAAAAGATAACCGGCTGTCGCTCCACCTGGCCCTGGATAAGGAGAATGGCATCCTAAGACCGTCCATTTCATCCGTAACACTCCTTCACTGATCGTTCTTCTCTGATTTTGCCCTTTTTACTGGATTCCAAAGAAAAAACCAGCGTCCAACATGGACACTGGCGAGTTAAAATTTAAGCGAACTCCGCTACCAACTCATCAAATTCTTCCTTTGACAACTTTAGATCCTGTTTGGCCAAGGGTTCTTCTCGAAAGCCAGGAATCAGCTCCTCATAGCTTTTCCGTTCTTTGTTCTGATAAATCAGCCCAGTTACCAAACCGCCCGTTTCCATCAATTTTTGCATGGCAGTCATGCGGTTGTATGGATCATACGTTTCATCTTCTTCTAGATTGGTGATATGCTCCTTAAACCAATCGTAGGTATTGATTTTATTGTAAGTGACACAGGGGCTGTAGACATTGATTAGCGAGAAGCCTCGATGCTTCAATCCCTCTTCGATCAGATGGGTCATCTGTTTGAGATCACTGGAAAAAGCTTGTGCGACAAAACCGGCTCCTGCCGTCAGCGCCATCTCCAAGGGGGCGATGGTAGCCTCGATGGAACCTTTGGGCGTGCTTTTTGTCTTAAAGCCCATATCGCTACGGGGAGAGGTCTGCCCTTTGGTTAAGCCGTAGACCTGGTTATCCATCACAATATAGGTGATATCCACATTGCGGCGAATCGCATGAATCGTATGCCCTAACCCGATGGCAAACCCGTCGCCGTCACCACCGGCAGCCACCACCGTCAAGTCGCGGTTGGCCAGTTTCAATCCTTGTGCGATCGGCAGAGCCCGACCGTGAATGCCGTGAAAGCCGTATGCGTTCATATATCCGGAAATACGGCCGGAACAACCAATGCCGGACACCAAGACCACATCCTCCGGCTCCAGACCCTGGTTGGCAAATGCGCGTTGCATCGCGGCCAACACGGAGAAGTCACCACAGCCGGGACACCAATTGGGCTTCACTTTGTTGCGGAACTCTTTAAACGTGGCCATGAACCAACAACTCCTTACATTGGTTGTATATTTCCGACGGTAGGAAAGGGTTACCGTCGTATTTGCCGACATGGATAATCTTGTCCCTCATACCGACATGCAGTTTCAACAGATCGGCCAATTGACCTGTTGCATTATTCTCCACCACAACCACCCGTTTGGCACGCTCCATCAAAGGCTTTACCGCCTCCGCCGGGAATGGGAGCAGCTGGCGGATATGAAGCTGATTCACCTTGGTTCCCTCGTTTTCCAACCGCTCCATCCCTTCTTGAATCACACCACGGGTGGAGCCGATCCCAACCAGCAACAGATCCGCTTCATCATGACGGATATCGCTGACGATCGGATCGTGAAAATCGATGCCATCAGCCAACTTTTGCAGCCGTTTCTCCATCATTTCCCGGCGGTTGTCGGCATTTTCTGAGGGACGCCCGGTCTCGTCATGCTCCACGCCCGTCACATGATGCAATCCGTTTTTAACCCCCGGCAGCACCCGTGGAGAAATGCCGTCTTCCGTCCGTTGATATCGCTTAAATAACTGGGAGTTTTCTAACGCTTCCAGTCCCTCTGCATCGGAGATCAGCTTGCCGCGATCAACTTGGATGCGATCGTAATCCAGTGGTTCCACCGTCTGTTTACCGAGAGAAAGGGCCAAATCCGACAGGATGATAACGGGGCATTGATATTTGTCCGCCAGGTTGAAAGCCTGGATCGTATCGTAAAAACACTCCTCTACGGTGCTGGGAGCAATCACAATCTTGGGGATCTCGCCATGAGTGGAGTAGATCATGGCGTTGATATCGCTCTGTTCCTGTTTGGTAGGAAGACCCGTGCTAGGCCCACCTCGCTGCGTATCCACAACAACGGCGGGGGTCTCGGTCATACCCGATAAGCCGATCGCTTCCGTCATCAGCGAGAGTCCCGGTCCGGCGGACGCCGTCAGCGCCCGCACACCACCATAATTGGCACCGATCACCATGGAGATGGCGGCAATTTCATCTTCGGTCTGAACGACTGTGCCACCAAATTGGGAAAGCTTCTTAATGAGATATTCCATAATTTCCGAAGATGGCGTAATCGGATAAGCGGCCATCAAACGGGCGCCAGCAGCAACGGCTCCTAACGCGATCGCATCGTTGCCTATCATATAGAGCCGCTTCTTGTTGTCGGAAGGTTCCAGCATCAGTTCCGCCTGGGCTCCTCCCGTCTCCTTTACAACCGTATCGGCTCCCGCTTGAATCGCTTGCATATTTTTCTCCACCACTTGCTGGCCTTTGCGCAAAAATTTCTCCTCAATCACCTCTTGAAAAACATGCAACGGCAAGCTTAAAAGAGCACTGGACGCACCAACGGCCACCATGTTTTTCATTTGGGCCAAACCGATATCCTGTGCGGTTTTTGTAAACGGTATCGCAATCAGACGCGCAGAAACACCCTCAGGAACAGTTGGATTAAACTTTGCATCTGCTAAAATGATACCGCGATCGTGAAGTTCATGAGCGTTTAGATCGATGGTTTCCTGATCGAAAGCGACGAGTATGTCCAAATCATCGGATACAGCTCGGATCGGTCGGGTGCTGATCCGGATTTTGGTGTTGGAATGTCCCCCTTTAATACGGGAAGAAAAATGTCGATATCCATAGAGGTGATATCCCAGGCGATTAAGTGCAGTGGAAAAAATTTCACCGGTACTGTCGATTCCTTCCCCCTGCTGCCCGCCCACTTTCCACGAAAGTTGCTTGATCATGAACTCATCTCCTTTAAATCTTCCCTGACACCTTCCTGGGTGAACCTAGTCCCTGTGTGTTGAGGCGGTTCTCTCTCCGCTCTCATCTGCTTTCCCCTACGTTCTAGTCCCCATCAGATAACTTTGATTGAAGAACAATCAATGCTGACGGGGCTCGAGATGCCGATAAACGATCACATCCAACCCTACACCCTGACGCGCAATCCGATTCGCGCCATTCGGCTGAATGTTTCGCCATCGATCAGTTTAAATCTCATCATTGTCAATTCTAGACCGCTTTATCGCAAAAAGCAACCGCTATACCATGAATTTAGCGAGAGCAGAACGGTAAGCGAGCTCTAAAATAATCGATCATAAGTGCTTTAGTAGAAAGCGGTGGGCGTTTTCCCGTTGGCAACCGATACGGAGGTGCTCGGGATAACGACGGGCCAGCAACTTTTCTAACTCCGGTAGATCTCCTGTATTCTCTAGACCGGGGACTTTTTGATCAATCCCATCAAAATCGGAGCCAAAGGCGATGTGATGCTCCGCTCCTAACTCCAATAGATGATCCAAATGGCGGAAGAGGTCATCTACTCGCGCTTGATCCGGGTCAGGATGAAGGAACTTAGGCACAAATGTGAGACCGATTAAGCCATCCCGCTGGATCAACGCTCGAATCTGATCATCTTCCAGATTGCGCCGATGAGGACATATGGCGCGGCAATTGGAGTGTGAAGCCAACACCGGCACCTCTGTCATCTCCATTACCTCCCAAAATCCGCGTACCGACAGATGGGAAACATCCAGGATGATGCCCAGCCGTGCCATCTCCTGTACAAATGTACGGCCAAACCGGGTTAAGCCGCCTCCTCGTTCCTCTTCAATCCCATCCGCCACTTCGTTGGCATAGTTCCAGGTTAAGCCTACCATACGAACGCCCAGACGGTGCAACAGGCGCAAATGGGATAACTCTCCCTGAATCGCATCCGCCCCTTCCAGCAACAACAACGCTCCCAGCCGTTTATCGGTTCCCAATCGCTTAACATCACTCCGATCCAAAACAGGAAACACCTGCCGCTCCCCGATGACCACCTTTTCATAAAACAGATCCACTTGGGCCAAGGCGGCCTCCCAGGTTTGCGCTCGCGGGACAGAGGGAGAGACAAATATGGCAAATACCTGCATCCCCACCCCTGCTCGGGATGCCCGGGGGTAAGTTACATCTAAACCCGTCTCCTCCCTCTCTTCATAAAAGGAGAGATCCGGATCCCGCCACAGTTTGGATAAAACATCACAATGCAAATCGATCCAGCGCATCGAGCTGCCTCCTTTTTGCAAACAAAAGAAAACC
This sequence comes from Desmospora activa DSM 45169, assembly GCF_003046315.1. Lineage (NCBI taxonomy): Bacteria > Bacillati > Bacillota > Bacilli > Caryophanales > Thermoactinomycetaceae > Desmospora > Desmospora activa. The sequence goes on from NZ_PZZP01000001.1 coordinate 1,493,101, forward strand.
TGTTTATATTTCATAAACAGGTTTTATCAGTTGTTTCATCCCTTAACGGGGTTCCACAATAAGCTTGATGGCCGTACGTTCCTCACCATCGATCATAATGTCGGTAAATGCTGGAATGCAAATCAAGTCAATGCCACTGGGTGCTACAAATCCTCTTGCAATTGCAACCGCTTTTACGGATTGGTTGAGTGCGCCTGCACCGATGGCTTGAATCTCGGCATTGCCTCGTTCACGCAGGACACCGGCCAGCGCACCAGCGACGGAGTTCGGGTTGGACTTTGCTGAAACTTTTAATACTTCCATGTCGGTGACCTCCTCGATGGTTTGGACTAAGTCCACTGTTAATATATTCGGCAATCTTTTATAAATTCCTTCTAATTAGGAACTAGCTGGTGAAACTCCCAGCCCAACCATCACCAATACACCGCCAATCGCAATTCCACAGCGGAGAACAGAGCAAACAAAAGGACTCCTGCCATATAGCCACAAACTCATCATCGATCCTCTACTGGGAAGTGCGAACACTTATTTCAATCGAAAAAAGGATGATCATCATCGATCCGTATGCGACGAATCCCATGTGCATGCCCCGTTTTGTTGTCAATATCGATCAGAACTGCATTCAATTGTGTGGGTCCCGCTTCCACTTCAAAACGAATGGGTAACTGCGTCAAAAATTTTTTTAACACCATCTCTCGATCCATGCCGATAACCCCATCCCGCGGTCCGACCATCCCCACATCCGTCAGATAAGCCGTCCCTTTTGGCAGGATTCGTTCATCACCGGTCTGCACATGGGTATGCGTCCCGATCACCGCAGATACGCGTCCATCGAGGTGCCAGGCCATCGCTTGCTTTTCTGAAGTCGTCTCCGCATGAAAATCGACCAATACAGGCGTCCCCTGCTTAATCTGGGAGAGCAAGGCATCGATTTCACGAAAGGGGCAATCCAAGGTGGATAAAAAGGAACGGCCCATTAGATTGATCAACACCAGTTCCCGCCCCTGGCTGAGCGGCAAGCGAGTTATCCCTCTCCCCGGTGTGCCTTCAGGGAAATTAGCGGGTCGGACCATCCGCTCTTCCTGATCGATAAAATCAAAAATCTCCATTTTGGCCCATGTATGATTTCCCAAGGTAATGCCGTCGATGCCTGCACCAAAAAATTCACGACTGATGGCACGGGTGATCCCCCGTCCGTCATTGGCGGCATTTTCTCCATTGACCACAATGGCATCAGGCTGGTAAGTCCCTTTAAGGCGGGGTAGATAAGAAAAAAGGGTTTCCTGCCCCGGCTTACCCACCACATCCCCGATCATCAACACTCGCATCTCGTCTTCCTCCATTCGGACGAAGGTTACCCATCAAGGTATTCGTCCATAGTAAAAAAATAAAGCGGCGACAGGGCCGCTTTATTTTGCATATTCAACCGCACGTGTTTCTCGAATCACTGTCACCTTGATATGCCCAGGGTAGTCCAATTGGTTTTCAATCTGCTTTTTAATGTCACGCGCCAGTTTAACCGATTCATTGTCGGAAATCTCCTCAGGACGAACCATAATTCGTACCTCGCGCCCCGCTTGGATAGCGTAGGATTTCTCCACACCATCAAAGGATTCGCAGATCTCCTCCAACTTTTCCAGCCGCTTGATGTAAGCTTCCAACGTTTCTCTGCGCGCACCGGGACGTGCTGCGGACAACGCATCGGCAGCACCCACCAGCACAGCGATCACACTGGTCGCTTCCACATCGCCGTGGTGTGATGCAATCCCATTGATCACAGCAGGGTGTTCATTATATTTTTTACCCAATTCAATCCCAATTTCCACATGGGAGCCTTCTACTTCATGGTCAATCGCTTTTCCGATGTCATGCAGCAATCCAGCCCGCTTAGCTAGATGAATGTCTTCCCCCAGCTCCGCTGCCAACAGCCCAGCCAGATGAGCCACTTCCATCGAATGCTTCAATACATTTTGGCCATAGCTGGTCCGGAATTTCAACCGCCCTAAAATCTTGATCACATCGGGGTGTAATCCGTGTACCCCTGTCTCAAAGGTGGCTTGCTCTCCATATTCCCGAATCCGTTCATCCACTTCCCGACGTGATTTTTCCACCATCTCTTCGATCCGCGCCGGGTGAATGCGCCCATCCGCTACCAATTTCTCCAGGGCGACACGGGCCACTTCCCGCCGGATGGGATCAAATCCGGACAGTATGACTGCCTCCGGTGTATCATCGATGATCAGATCGATCCCGGTCAATGTTTCCAATGCGCGGATATTGCGCCCTTCCCGTCCGATGATACGCCCTTTCATCTCATCGTTGGGCAAGGTGACCACCGAAACCGTCGTTTCCGCCACATGGTCGGCTGCACACCGTTGGATAGCCAAAGAGAGAATGCTGCGGGCACGCTTGTCCGCTTCTTCCAGGGCCTGGCTCTCCATTTCCTTGATCAGCTGGGCGGTTTCATGCCGCATCTCACTTTCCACTTTGGCCAAAATCAACTGCTTGGCCTCTTCGGTCGTAAGACCGGACAATCGTTCCAATTCTTCCACCTGCTCCCGATACAGGGATTCCACCTTCCGTTCCTTGTCCTGTATGCGGTTTTCCCTGCGGGAGAGGGCTTCTTCCTTTTTCTCCTGTGATTCCTGTTTTCGATCCAGAGTCTCTTCCTTTTGCATCAAGCGTCGTTCCAGGCGCGCGAGATCATTGCGCTGTTCCCGGATTTCCCGTTCTGCTTCCGTACGCAAGCGATGTGTTTCATCCCGGGCTTCCAGAATTTGTTCCCGCTTTAATGCTTCCGCATTGTGGCGGGCTTTATCCATGATCTGTTCCGCCTCTTTTTCCGCGCTTCCGATGCGGGCTTCCGCCGTCAACTTTCGTAACCAGTAACCGACGGCAAGCCCGGCTCCGGATCCCAGGAGGAACAGGAGTAACCATGACAGGAAATCAGCCATTGATCGCTACCCACCTCCCCCCTTCTCCAATTACAAAACAAGACCGACTCTCACTTCGGTCCGTCTAAAGATCTGCTCATTTTCCGGCGGAACCGGACGGATTTCTTGGGTAAAAGGATGTCGGAACCGCGTCACCCGCAGCAAGCTCCACACCCGTTTAAACGGCACCAAACATTAGTCATGAAAACATCCTTCATCCGACAATTTTAAGGATGAAGGATGCACACCAATTGTAATCTTTAACCTGTTCCATTGTCAAGAAGACCCACCGGGCGCACACGTGTCTCGCCGTTGGATAACCTTACTTCAAAGGCTTGGTCAGCTCCTTCCGTCAAATGGTTGTTATGGGTGACCAGAATCACTTGTCTGCCAAACATCTCCGTCGTCGATTTTAAAAACTCCAACATGGGAACCACATATTCTGCACTAATATGCTTCCCCGGTTCATCCAAAATCAGCGGTCCCGACCGACGGGGGCGAAACGTTTCTATCATTGCCACCCGCAATGCGAGAGAAGTAATATCCACAATCCCACCGCCACGGGCTTCTTGCGGCTTCGTCTTTACCGGGGTTCCCTCCCAATCCGTCACCACAAAAAACTCAGCGACCGGTTTTCCCCCATGATCGGAGAGATCGATTTCAAAGCGAAACAGTGGCCCAAACACATACTGCAAGGCATTGGTCACCAAGCCCTCTAACTGCGCTTTCGCCTGTAAGCGTGCGTGTTCAGCGGATTCCTGCAGCAGCACCTTCACCCGATCAAACACATCCCGCTGCTTTTCCGCTTCCGCTAGACGCTCCTGCCTCTCGTTGCGCAGCCGCTCCAGTTCGTCCCGGCGCGTCTGACGAATTAGCGCTTCCTCCCGCGCCTGGGCCAGTACTGCGCCTAACTCTTTCAACCGTTCACTCTGAGCGGCCATCATGGATCAACTCCCGGGGCAACAATGCCCACGCATCCTGCAACCCCTGCTCAATCTCCCGTTCCAGCTTTGTAATTTCTTCATCCAGCTGCTCCGGCTCCACTCCGAGCTCCTTTAGTTCAGCCAGAATCTCCTTCTCCTGCCGCTCAAGATCCTCTAAACGTACTTCCGCTTTGTAACGAAGATTTTTGGCCTCATCCAGTTTTGTTTTTATCTCCTTGATTCTCTGCTCCAGCTGCTGCACGGCTCCACCCTCCCCCCACTTCTTCCATGATGTGATCCAGTACGTCTCCATTCACTGGCGAACCACAGGTGGGGCAACGACCCAAACGGCGAAACGAATCTACCAACAGGCTTGTCCCCTTTTCAATCTCTTCTTCTTTTTGCCGGTAAAACCTTCGTCCTTCCCGCAAGCGACGATATACATCAGCATAGCGCTCCGCCGCCTGTCGCAGCACCCGTAAGCGTTCCAGGCGTGCACTTGCTTCCTCCGCCGCTTGTTCTGGCAAGTGCGCGGTTCGCTCCATCCACCTCTCCCAACTTTGACGGTTACGGGATAATTGACGTACCCGTGGCGAGAGTCGCTGCAACTGACGCAAGCGTTGTATTTGTTCCTCCATGGTAGCAAGCGGAATCTGCTCCATCTGTTTAGCACCCTCGCGCAAACGGATCATCGCAGTCCGTTCCCTCCAGATTACCGCCCAGCGCTGCTGCCGCTCACGCCAACCGTTTAAACGGTTAAACAAATTCTCCAACTCCTGCAATCGTGCTTCCACCTGGTCGCAGTGGGCCGTTTGTGTCAGTATCGTTTCCGTTCGGGTACGCTCTTTTCGTTGTTCACCCAAGCGCCGCCACATCCGCTCCAGCTCCTTGACCCGTTGCAAATAGCCTTCTATCCCAGCTAATCGCCCTTCTAGGACGGGAAGCGAACGCAAGGAATCGATACGGTGTCGTGTCTCTTTCTGCTTCTGTCTGCACGTCGCCCATACTTGGCTCAAATGTTGCAGCCGTTTCAGCTTTTCTTCTTTTTCCCGTATCTCGGCATAAATGCGCTCGGAACGCTCCAACCCTTTTATCAGTTGCGGGAGATCGGCGTAGGGTTTTAGCGCCTCATCCAACCGCTCCGTTTCCTGCGCGAGATAGCGCGTTTCCGCCGCCAGCTGCTTCTGGTCCTTTACCGTTGACTGTAAAGCCATATCGATAATATGGGCACCGCTGATACGGCCGATCGATTTCGCTTTTACTCCCCCGGTCTCAGACAGGAGAAACGGCCCTTCCAACTGCGTGCCAAACTGAGCGGGCAAGTTCCAGTCCGTATCCATTTTTAACGGGTGCATCCCATGGGCTTCCATCACTTCTAACGGTACCTGCCCGCCAAAACCCTCAAACACCTGCTCTTCCCCATCGGAATTACGCAGTATGTATCGATTGCTGGATGGCGTGCGCTCCCGGATAATGCTGACGCCATTGGTTAAGGTGAGTGTGACACGGCAGCGATCTTTTCCCGCCCGGATAAAGTCACTTCCCCTAGGCTGATTGTACAACAGCCACCGCAACGCCCGTAGAATCGCACTTTTGCCGCTATCCGAGGGGCCGACAAATACATTGAGACCATCTGTTAAATCGATCTCCGTACGGTCATGGGATTGGAAATTTTCAATGACCACTCGCTGAAACCCCTTCATTCACCCTCCCCTCCCTCGCCTGCCAGCTGCTCCTGAGCGACAGCGATGCGGCGCATCGCCTCCGACTTCACCTCACCGTCGATCCCTTCCATCCCCGCGATTTCCTCCACGATATCCAGAATGCCGATGCCTTTAAATTCACCAGCGGCCCGTACCTCCTGTACAAATGAGGCCATTTTTTCCTCCCGATACGCCGCCTTTTCCAGATAGGAACGATCCAATACCGTTTTTCCAGGAGCGGCACAAGCGATAGGGAGAAAGCGAACATCGATACGATTCCGAAAACGCAGCAACACCACTTGCGGCATCCGTTTCATTTCCGAAGGATGGTTGTTGATGCGCGCCAAGGCCCCCGGATTGATAATATAGCGTCCATCGCGGTGCTGCAGAGGAAACCCGGCATGATAGTGACCGGTCAATAACACATCTACCTCTTCAAACCAGAGCTGATTGACCATGGTGTGGGCTACCCCTTCCGGCAATGCCCGCTCCACTGCCATTCCATGTACCATATGGACAGCGTAGTCGGCCCCATCACTCTTTTCCACCCGATAATCATCACCGGGATCCCGCTTGTCCAGATCGTAGTGAAACGGTTGCCCCGTCACTTGTACCGCCACCCCATCCCGTCGCACCCACGCACGCTCACCGGGACGCAACAGGCGAACGATGCCGAAAGCATCCAATAGGCCCAGCATCGAGCGATCGACGGTATCCGGGTTATGGCCGTAGATGTCGTGGTTACCTGCAATCGTATAGAGCGGTACTTCCAACTGTCGCAAAATACGGGCAAAATCTCGTACCACAGCCGGTGAGATATCCGGCCGGTCAAATAAATCACCACCGTGAAGGACGGCATCCACTTGTTCCCGATGGGCAATTTCCACCACTTCCGCCAGCTTCCCTCGCAGCGCCCCTACAAAATCATCCACACGACTGCGGGGAGCGGTTCCTCTGATATGTGTATCCGTCACAAACAAGAGGCTAACCATCACTTCACTCCCCTTCGTTATGCCGTTTCTTCAACGCCGCCAATATCGGATAAACCTCAGACCCGGAAAAGCCCCGGCGCAACAAATATTGGCCCAGGCGGCGTTCCACCGTGGGCCAGGGATGATGGCGAAGTCGGATAAAGCGTTTTTCCGCCACCTCTTGGATCTGAGATGCTCTCTCTTCCTCCCCCATTTGAGCCAAAGCCTCATCTACCCACTCCGTAGCAATCCCTTTTCGCTCCAACTCCTGCCGTAACAAGAGGGGACCGTATCCTTTTCGGCGGCTGCGCTCCCTTACCCATTCTTGGGCAAAGCGGCGGTCATTCAAGTAACCTGCCTTTGTCATACGGTCAAGTACGGATGTAATAGGATGGGCAGCGAATCCTTTTTCGAGTAAATGGCGTTCCACTTCGGCAATCGTACGGGGGCGATAGCCTAAAAAGCGTAGGGCGGCTTGATTCACTTTGTTGACTTCCTCCGCTTCTAAAATGGAAGCCAACTCCTCCGGGTCTACCTTCATCCCCTTAGACAGCGCAAAGCGCACCAGCACATCTTCATGAACCGCCAGTCGGTATTCACCGTCAATATGGATGTTGTAACGGGGCGCTCCGCTTTTCTGCCTCTCAATGCGCGTGATCGTTCCCGTTTCCATCGATCATACCCTTTCCTCGTCTCTCACTCTTGGGCATCCAGGGTGAGCGTCTCTTCATCCTTTTCTTTCTTCTTTTTCTTGCTCTCCGGCTGCTCCTCCTCTACCTCTTCAGAGGAAACACCGCTCAGGTTATAGTGCTCCCGGATCTTATTTTCAATTTGTAGGGACAAGGGGTAATTTTCCTTGAGGAATTGTTTTGCATTTTCCCGGCCTTGACCCAAACGGTCGCCATTGAACGAATACCAAGCGCCGCTCTTTTTCACCACATCCAGGTCACTGCCGATATCGAGAATACTTCCTTCACGGGAGATTCCCTCACCGTACATAATATCGACTTCCGCCTGTTTAAAGGGAGGGGCAACCTTGTTTTTAACCACTTTGATGCGGGTGCGGTTCCCTACCATTTCATTGCCTTGTTTAATTGTCTCGGCACGGCGTACTTCCAAACGCACACTGGAGTAGAATTTTAACGCTCGACCGCCGGGAGTCGTCTCCGGATTTCCAAACATAATGCCTACTTTTTCACGGATCTGGTTGATAAAGATGGCAATCGTATTCGATTTGCTGATCGCTCCCGACAATTTCCGCAATGCTTGAGACATGAGGCGGGCCTGTAACCCGACGTGAGAATCACCCATCTCCCCTTCGATCTCCGCTTTCGGCACCAGAGCCGCGACAGAGTCGATCACGATAATGTCAATCGCCCCACTACGCACCAACGCTTCCGCGATTTCCAGTGCCTGCTCTCCTGTGTCGGGCTGGGAAAGCAGCAACTCATCGACATTAACTCCCAATCTACCCGCATACACCGGGTCCAGGGCATGCTCCGCATCGATAAAAGCAGCTTGTCCCCCGGTGCGCTGCACTTCTGCGATTGCATGGAGCGCGACCGTCGTTTTACCGGAGGATTCCGGACCATACACTTCAATAATCCGTCCGCGCGGATAACCGCCAATACCCAACGAAATATCCAGAGCCAGCGCACCGCTGGAAATCGTCTCTACCTGGCGAGTACCGCCTTCGCCCATCTTCATAATCGAGCCTTTGCCAAACTGCTTCTCAATCTGTCTTAAGGCCATATCTAATGCCTGACGACGATCGGACATGCGTAGACCACTCCTTCGTCTCCCTTGGATACTTTCATCATACCTTGTTTTTTGATCTGTGCCAAGATCTTTTGCGAACATTTATTCGTCATTTTTTATGATGGGAACATTGGAAGACGCCTTGGTGTATGGTACAGTAAAATTAGAATAACGGTAACTGGAGATTGATGTGAAGGAGTGAGCAGAAATTGGATAAAGAAAAAATCCAGGAAGAAGTGATGGAAGCCCTGGAAACTGTGGAAGATCCGGAGCTTCATATCGATATTGTCAATCTTGGTTTGGTATATGGCGTGGAAGTGGATGATGAGGGAAATGCGAAAGTAACCATGACCCTCACCGCCATGGGCTGTCCGCTGGCGGGCATGATCAACGAAATGGTAACCGCTGCCGCTAAATCGGTGGAAGGCGTCAAGAACGTGGAGGTCAATATCGTCTGGAACCCGCCGTGGTCAAAAGAACGCATGTCCCGCTACGCCAAGATGGCCCTGGGCATTCACTGAACAAAAAAGCCGACTTTTTACCTGGTGACAGGTGAAGAGTTGGCTTTTTCTCTCTCATGCGAGGCTGCTGACAAACCCTGATAATGGGAAAAGGGGAGCGATTTCCGGTGTAGCGCCCTTTGCACTAAAGCACAAGTCTCGCTACAGTCACTTCGTTCCTTAGTCTCGCTTTGCTCGACTATCCAGCCAAGTCTCCGCAGAACCCAACCGTTTAGCGACCACACATGCTTTTCTTTTGGTCGTTGGTTGGGGACGGAGGAGACGGAGCGGACAGTCTACCATCGTTGCAAGAGCAAGAGGCGTGAAGACGAAAATCGGGACCCGGGTCCACTTTGTCATCAATCTCTAATCCCGTTTTTCGTGTTCCGGCTCGATATGAATCAAAATTTGCGCCTGTGGAAACGCACGTTGCATCTCCACCTCGATCCGGTCGCATAAGCGATGGGCCTCATCTACCGTCATCTTCGATTCCACAATCAGATGTAGATCGATATGTTCTTCCGGACCCGACCGCCGGGTTCTGAGATCGTGATATTCCACATATTCGTCAGCGTAAGAACGCAGAATTTGCCGGATTTGTTTTTCCTCTTCTTCTGACAGCTTCACATCCAACAGGGGCAAAAACGATTCGTTCCCCAGCTGCAAAGCTTCCTTCATGATATACAACGCAATCCCAATCCCGATCAGAGGGTCCAAAATATACAGATCGGTCAGACTAACCACGAGCAGACTGGCTGCAACACCGATCGATGAATATACATCGGTCAGCAGGTGCAACGCATTAGACTTCATAGCGACGGATTTGGACTCCTCCCCCACCCGTTTTACAATTCTGCCCACGATCCAATTGATAAGCGCGCCGATTAACATGATCGCCACCCCGAGAAAAGGAAGGTGAATCGGTTCAGGGTGCATTAGCTTTTTCGTCGATTCAACGATAATCCATATCCCCGCCACAACAATAAGCAAGGTTTCAATCGTGCCGGAGATGTTTTCAATCTTACCATGACCGTATGGATGTTCACGATCCGGCGGTTTGTTGGATATTTTCACCGAAAAATAAGCCATAATGGAGGCCATCAAGTCAAGAGAGGAGTGGATCGCCTCGGATAATATGGCAACAGACCCCGTAAGTAAACCGGTGACGAATTTCATCGACACAACGGTTAAGTTGCTAATAATCGATAATCCTGCCGCACGATTTGGTTTCATTGGTTTCCTCCATTTATGGTTTTTGTGAAAAAATTAGTCTCTATACAGAGAAGTTGGGGATGGTAAACAAACAAAAAAACCGGTAACGCATAAGCGTTACCGGTTTTTTTGTTTGTCACACGTTAAAAGGATATTCATGGGAACCATCCCCTTTTAAAGATGGATCAGTTGCGGTTACGTGGGCGGGCCGGTTCCAAGTTTACCCGAGCCCCATTGATTTTAGTTTGGCGCAGCGCTTCAAAAACGAAGGGTGCTGCTTCCTCCGGCACCTCGACAAAGGAAAAGCGGTCGTAGATATTGATACGTCCCACTTTTTTCGGATGGATCCCGGACTGCTCGGCAATCGCTTTCACCAGCTCTGGGGGACGAATGTTAGCATTGCGGCCGACATTGATAAAGAAGCGAACCATCCCCGGTGATGCACCGGTTTCACCAAAATCATACACCGCATCATTGCCAGAAGTAAAGCGATCGGCAAAAGCCATCTGTAAAGCGGCTACAGCCACTTTTTTCGGATCATGCTCCTCTGTCAACGCCTCCACCATCTCTTGGAAAATGGAAGCCGGTTCATCGGACTGGATAATTTCCTGTAACTGTTCCGTCAACACCTGTTGCTGCCGTTCCGCCACTTCTTCCAAGCTGGGTAACTCACGGGCAGTCAGATGATCACCAATCTCCAGTTCAATCGAGCGCAACTGTTTCATCTCACGAGGAGTCACCAAGGTGAGGGCGATTCCAGTGCGTCCAGCACGACCGGTACGGCCGATCCGATGAACATAGCTCTCGGAATCTTGAGGAATATCATAGTTGATCACATGGGAAATGCTGCCGATGTCAATTCCCCGCGCCGCTACATCGGTTGCCACCAACAATTCCACATCCCCGCGGCGAAACGCATTCATCACCCGGTCACGCTGTTGTTGGGCCATATCCCCATGCAAACCGCCTGCAAGATAGCCTCTGGCCATCAAGGCTTCCGCCAGTTCGTCCACACCTTTTTTGGTACGGCAGAACAGGATGCCTTGTCCCACTTCTTCACTATCGAGGATACGGCACAAGGATTCCAACTTGGCGCTCTCCAACACTTTATAAAACACCTGTTCAATCACCGGTGCAGTCACTTCCCCCCGACTTACGGTTATATAGCGGGGCTTGCGCATATATTTTTGGGCCAGTTGGCGAATCCCTTGCGGCATCGTTGCAGAAAAGAGCAGCAGTTGACGGGATTCCGGCAGAAACTTCATCACTGCCTCAATATCGTCGATAAAGCCCATATCCAGCATTTCATCTGCTTCATCCAACACCATAATCTCTACATCGTCCAGCTTTAACGTCCCCCGGCGCAGATGGTCCAACATCCGCCCCGGCGTTCCGATCACCACATGGACCCCTTGTTTTAACGTCTTAATCTGTCGGCCGATCGATTGACCACCATAAATCGGTAGTGTGATCACCCGCTTCGGTCGACCGATTTTGCGGAGCTCTTCCGATACTTGGATCGCCAGCTCCCGCGTCGGTGCTAGCACCACACTTTGCACTTTGCGGCGGCTGGTATCCACATGGTCCAGCAACGGAATCCCAAAGGCCGCCGTTTTACCCGTACCGGTCTGTGCTTGACCGATCACGTCTTCTCCCCGCAAAACGGCGGGAATACATTCCGCCTGGATAGGAGAAGGTTCTTCAAAACCCATCTCGCGGATCCCTTTTAAAATGGCAGGATCCAATTGAAAAGATTCAAATTGCTTCATCGCGTCGTTTCACCTTTCTCTAAACGTTCCTCGTAAACGTTCCTGTAGAATAAACAAGGCATGTTTGGCAGCCCGGATCTGAATTTTTTCCCTGGAACCCCGTAAGGAGAGACGATGTACGGTTGTCTTTCCCTCCTTTGCTGCGATTCCAAGGAAAACTAACCCCACAGGCTTCCCTTCAGCGGGATCAGGGCCCGCTACCCCGGTTACACTCACACCCCAGTCGGCGTCCAATTGCGCCATCGCCCCTTCCGCCATCGACCGGGCAGCCGCTTCGCTGATCGCTCCAGCGGAGGCGAGCACTTCCGAAGATACGTGCAACCACTTCTGTTTTGCATCATCGCTGTAACTGACAAAGCCACCACGGAACACATTGCTGGCACCGGGAATCGCCGTCAGCATTCGGGCAATCAGCCCGCCTGTGCAGCTTTCAGCCAAAGCGACGGTTTGCCTCTTTTCGGACAAAGCCCGTATCGCCACCACTTCTAAGGTATCATCATTTACACCGTAGAGATAGTGACCCACTTGTTTTACGATTTCTGCTTTAACAGGCTGGATCAAATTCCATGCCTGCTTGTGATCCGCAGCTTTGGCCGTTAAACGTAGCGTCACTTCCCCTTCCTTCGCCAACGGGGCAATTGTCGGATTGGACTGGTGCTGAATGAGTGGCTCAACCTTTTTTACCAGATGGGACTCACCAATCCCATAAAAACGAAGCACATGGGAAAGCAGCACTTCTTTGGTAGGGAGCAACGCTTCCAGGAATGGACGCACCTCGTTCTCGACCATCGGATAAAGCTCCACCGGCGGTCCCGGAAGGAGGACGAATGTGGTTCCGTCATGGGTGACGGCTACTCCTGGAGCGGTTCCGTTAGGGTTGGGGAAAACGGTTCCCTGTGGGAAGACCAGCGCCTGTTTGTAGTTTGAGGCTGGAACATCTAATCCCCGCTCGATGAACAGCTCCTCCAACGCCTTGACAGAGGGAGGATGTTCAACCAAATCTAATCCCAATACTGCGGAAACCGCTTCCTTGGTTAAATCGTCTTCCGTCGGACCCAATCCTCCAGTAAAAATTACCAGATCAGAGCGGGAGTGAGCGGCTCGGATCACATCCTGCAGGCGCGCTTGGTTATCACCCACAGCAGTGTGGTAGAACACATCGATGCCGATATCGGACAAGAAACGTGACAAATAGGCAGAGTGGGTGTCCACAATCTGCCCCAACAACAACTCTGTTCCCACCGCAACCAATTCAGCCCGCAAACCAGCCACCCCTTTCTCCCTCATCGGGATTTAGAAAATCGGATCACGCGTCGGTTTTTCAAAAAATAATCAATGCCCGACCAGACGGTGATCACAACCGCCAACCCGATAAAAATCTGGGAGAACGGAAACGCGATGGAGGAGAAGGGGAAATTGTTCAACATCAAAGCAGCGATGGCGATAATCTGGATGATCGTTTTCAGTTTACCCATCGGACTGGCAGCAATAACCTCTCCTTCAGCAGCTGCCACTAAGCGAAGACCCGTGACAGCAAATTCACGGCTGATGATGACAATCGCAATCCATGCATCCAATCGCTGCATTTCCACCAAAGAAATCAACGCAGCAGAAATCAACAATTTATCCGCCAATGGGTCTAAAAATTTCCCCAGATTGGTAACCAATTTCTTTTTCCGGGCGATATACCCATCCAGACCGTCAGTGACTGCAGCCAGGATAAACACCAAAGTAGCGATAATTTCGCTGACGGTGATGACGCCTTGCCCCACCTGGAATTGTCCCATATCATACTTGACCAGAAGAAAAATCATAACCACCGGTACCAAAAAGATGCGGGCAAGCGTGATTTTATTGGCTAGATTCACGTCGACGAACCTCCCCCCGCGAAATCAAAACACGCCAGGTGCCATTCAGATACGAACACCCCGCGGTTATTGAGCGCGACGGATCCTATTTTTAAATAGAAAAGCGGCACATCCCCTTGTCCGCTTTTGGAACGGGTCCCGGCGTCCGGACACCGGGAAGGCAAAACAAGCCCGGCACGCTGGGCGGGCTTAGTGGCACGCACTTTTCCACTCTCGCAATTCTTCTGTAAGGTTGACTTGCCTCCCACACAAATAAACCCTCCAAGGCACTCCCTATATGTTTCGATGCCGTTGGTGTTGGGGCGATCGGATGCGAATATCCAACGGTCAAGCCCTAATGTAGAAGTGACGAGATCCCGCTCAGTTGATAGTTTAAAGTGTTTCCGCACTCAGTGGTTTCATTGTACCCATAAACCTGTCGAACTTGCAAGGGGTGAAAAAACCCCTTCCGACTGATGAATGGAAGAGGGATACGATTTCCAGTGTAGCACCTTTTGCGTGGATAATCCTTCATCAGTGAAAGGGAAAGAGGCCAGAGACCGAAATCGGACCCTGAGCCCCCACTTTGTCATCAATTTAATGGATAGGATTGTCCTATTTTTTTATCTTCAATTGGTACGCCTGTGCTTCCGTCGCTTCAGTGGTATCAATCACATGACCGTTCACCGTCAACTCAACCTGATCAGGATTTTGAATAAAAATCGAAACCCAACTGGAGTGTGTAAAGGTCTTTGACTGCCCCTTGGCCAAATCGGCTTCTTCGGTTACCTCTTCCTTTGGTCCACCGGCGCGATATCGAAACCGAGTGTCCCCTTTGGCCTCTAACGTAACTTCCGCCTGCTCAGCGTTGCTGATCTCAAACACATCTCCATACTCATATGTCTCCGCGGGCTGTACTAATTCCACAACAACTTCATCGCCATCCTCCTCTTGCTGGGCGGCTTCAGCAGATACTTGTCCCTGAGCCTCTTCCTTTCCACCGTCGTCACCATATACCTTAAAAACATAGATGACGGCGGGAATCAACAAGATGAACAATACCAGCAGCAGCCATGCATATCCCTTGGGGAGAATGGAGCGAGGGAAGGAAAAAGAGAAACCCTTAAACTGCTTGTGCCGGGATTTGCGAGCATATCGTTGTCGGCGGCTTAAGGAGGAAAGGGATTGTTCCCCCCCGTTTTCTTCCGCTTCCGTTGGTGTCTCTTGCTCATAAAACTTTACCAGAGGTAACGGCTCCACACCTACATGTTCGGCATACGATCGGATAAAGGCCCGGGCATAAAAACTGCCGGGTAAACGTTCAAACTCTCCTTTTTCAATCGCTTCCAAGTATTGAACCTGAATTTTAGTCCGTTGTTGTACGTCTTCCAACGAAAGCCCGGCTCGTTCCCGCGCTTCCCGCAACTGATCCGTCGGATTGGACATGCCGTGTTCCCACCTCCTACGTCCCCTGAAGTTTGAAGCGGGGACGTGTCTGCCTAGGATAGGTCTGATGATAAAAATTTTACAGACTCCCAGACAAGCTTCAACCTTAAAACCACGCCTTGTCCCCGTTCAGTATAACGGAGCGAAAAGTCTCATGTCAAAAGGCTCCCGAGATATTCGAGAGCCTTTAATTCACCCGGTTGATTTGAATTTGTTTACTGCCTTGATAATTGGTATTCACCTTTTTACCGTTTACAGTAACATCGACATTGGAAGCATTACCCAGCTGCAACCACAGGGTTTTTCCATCTTCATATGAAAACGGAAAAGTGTCACCAGTATTTAACACTTTATCTTCCAACATCCCTCCCGCCTCCTGGCTTCGAATCTGAAACCAGCACTCTCCTGTTGCCTTCAGTTGCAGTTCAATCTGATCCGCACCCGTCAATTCATAGCGGTCGTGAATGTTCTCTCCGGTTTCGATTGGGGTTAATACCGTATCTGAAGCTGGAGCGGAATCCGTTTCTTCCGCTCTCTCTTCAGCAGCTGCTGTTTCGCCCTCTGTTTTTTCCGATGTCTCCGGTTGCGCGTCGCCCCCATCGCTGAAGAACGTCAACCAGATCAAGCCAATCGTAGCGGGAATCAAGAGGATGGCACCCCACTTGAGCAAGCGAATATGCCATGTCACTAGCGTCTGTTTGGAACTTTTTCCTTCCTTACCCCGTTTGGAACGAGCGGTGCGGGAAAGTTGATTTCCATCTTCAGCATGAGTGCTATGTAAGCGGGAGCTTTGCTGATCCTCTTCTGCTTCAACGACTGGCGAAGGAGGAAGTGACTGTCTCGTCTTCTTTCGTGGAGACAGTCCTAACTCCTGCGGCTCCGGCATATCCGGTGGCAGGCTGGGGCGGCGTGCCCCACTGGATCCCCGAGAGGGAAGCGCCAGTTGGCCTGCAGCCGTCTCCTCGACGGCAGCTCCGCTCTCGGGATGTCCCTGCCGCCGGTCGTTTTTTCCCCGCCGTGATCCAACCTGCTTCCCATCTTCCCCCGATAACGGTTCAGGGGGGAGTGTTCGTCTCCGTTGGTGTGTTCCCGTCTTCGGGGAGGGTCGAGTGGAGCGACGAGATTCCACGCCTCCACCGGTCCTTCGTACTTGTTGCACTAAGGATTTTGGATCCAACCCCAGACTGCTTCCATAGGTGCGCAGGTAGGCGCGGGCATAATAGGGGCTGGGCAAACTGTTCCAATCCCCGGCTTCTAATGCAGCCAGATAGGAAACATGAATCTGGGTTTCTTCTGCCATCTCCTCAAGGGTATAACCCATCGATTCTCTGGCTTGCCGGAGTCGGTGACCGATTTCCATCGACACCCCGGCCCACCTCCTACAATGAAAATCAGAACGATTTATTTCTCCAACTGAATGCGATAACTTTTAGGAACATCTTGGGCTGTGGTATCGATCTCCAAGCCGTTAACCTTAATCTCGGTGTTGGAGGGTGATCCTAAGCGGAACCATACCATCGTATCATCGGTGATCTTTTTGCGGTCGCCAATCTGGAGCTCAAAAGCCTCTCCATCGGAATCGTTCACTTTATTGCCGAAGCGAAATTGGCTATCTCCTTTGTTTGCCTTAATCTCAATTTCAATCTGTTCCGCCCCTTCCAGGGTGTACAGATCCCCCTCCATATCGCTTCCGGATTCCGCCACCTGCAGCTTAATCTCATCCGGGGTTTGGGCATCCACTGTCGGAGTGCTACCACTGTTGGCTGTATCCTGATTTTGTGGTTGCTCCGAATCGATCGCCTGTGAGGAGGTAAACGGCCACACACCGGAAACATACGCGCCGAGAGGAATCAATATCAGTGCGCCGACAGCGGCTACGCGTACAAACCAGTTCGCTTTTTTCTTTTTCGGTTTCCCGTCCCCCTGCTCGATCCCTCTACTCACCTCTTGGCTTACCCGACGAGGAGTAAAGGTGTTCTGGCTGACCGATTCCTGCTTGGAAGCAGAGCGCGTCGGTTGCGGTTGCATCGGTTGTGGTTGCATCGCGGCCGGTTGCATTCGCTGGGTGGCTTGTCCCATTTGTTCAACAGCTGGTGTCGACGGTGAGGGGGGTGTAGCACGAGAAGACTGGTATTCTTGCGCTGGTGGTTTCGACGGTTGTGTCGGTTGAACCGGTGGGGTTTGACCTGTATAGTATTGCGCCTGCTGCTGTTGCTCGTCCATCGACGGCTGTGTCGGTTGAACTGGTGGTGCCATTCGTTGCGACTGCGGTGAATAAGTGCGCCCGATACGGGGATGAGTGCCGGACATCTTATTGCGGGTGGGAGGTAGCGTCGGCCTGTTGTCTGATTTCTGCGGCGAGGGTTGGGACATTCGACGGACAGAGGGACGCCCCGACGCGGCATATCGCTCATAACGATCGAGCAGCGGTTGCGCGTCCAAACCGAGGCTATGTGCATATGTGCGTAAAAAAGCCCGCACATAAAATGCACTGGGTAAGGCGTCGTATTGATCGTTTTCCAGAGCACGCAGGTACTCGATATGGATCTTGGTGCTCTTTTGCACTTGATCCAAGGTGTAACCCAACGATTCACGGGTTTGTTTCAGATAAGAACCGATACCTGACACATGGGACACCTCCTATTTTCCTTTCCTTATCGTATATCAAAGGCCGCCATATCATTGTCCAAAACCTCATATGAGATGGCTTCATCGGGATGATTGCGCAGCTCGATAATATAATCAAAATCAGCAAAAGTAAATTCCGTTTCCCGCACAAAAATATCCGGGTGTTCAATTACCTTGGTTGCCCCCATACGCATAATCTCCTGCACCAACAAATGGTGTCGTTCAGTCGAGCGCAGGGTGGAGACGATCCCGTCGATGATATACACATTGTTGGGAGTCATCTCATCATCTGCCAATTGTTTGCGAACCGTTTGCTTTAGCAGCGTCGAGGATAAAAAGGTCCATCGTTTATTGGCACATACGCTGGAAGCGACGATGGATTCCGTCTTGCCCACACGGGGCATCCCTCTGACTCCCACTACTTGATGCCCTTCTTTTTGGAACAGCTCGGCCATAAAGTCAACCAGTAATCCAAGCTCTTCCCGGGTAAAACGATAGGTTCGCTCATCCTCCAGACAACGATCCAAGTAGCGTCCATGGCGAACGGCCATACGATCCATCAGTGTGGGTGGACGGATGGCGGTCACCGTGATATTGTCCACTCGATTCAGAATTTGTTTGAGTGCATCGATTTTTAATTCATCATCAGTTCTAAGAAGCATGCCACGCCGTTTGTTCTCTACTCCGTTAATGGTTAAGATATTAATGGAAAGCATCCCCAATAACGAGGCAATATCACCCAATAATCCAGGACGATTTTTGTGAATCTGATATTCTAAGTACCAATCATGACCGCCCATTCAAACACACCTTTCCCAGCAAATCCTCTATCAAAGTGTTCTGTAGATTGGAAAGCCGAGCAAATTTGGTTTTTAGTATATCATATGTTTAAGAAGAAGCGAACCCTATCCAGCTAAGAAATAATGGTGAATCAAAAACAAACGCCCTTATTTTAAAGGGCGCAATGCGATTAACAGATCCATAATAGGCCAATTGAGGGAAAGATCCACCTTTAGACGGATCTTTCCCTCTTGTTTTCTAATGTGTTAATGTTGCTGCTCTCCACCTTGGACCAGCCTTACCATCAACCCAGCAATTGTACGCTGCTCTTCTTCATCCGCACAATCCCATAACTCTTTTAACAACCGTTCTTGTTCGTTTTTAGGATCGACATCCTTCGCTAGATAATCCCCAATCTGATAGGCGACATCGGTGATCGCCTCTTTATCCATCCCAAAAGCTTCCCCTTGTTCCACCCGCTGGTTCAAGAAGTTTTTCCATTCTTGGAAGTTGTTCAAGACCGACATGGATATTTGCCTCCTTTTTCAAAACCTGTCTTCCATGGATAATATGATCCAAAGATACAATCTCTATTCCACCGTCAAACCGTCCACCCGCCGTCAATATGAAAGACTTGCCCCGTCACATAAGCCGCTTGTCTCTCACAGAGCCAACGAACCAACGAAGCTACCTCAGCAGGCTCTCCCAGCCTTCCTACCGGTATATCGGTAGCTAAAGCATGTTGTTCCACCGTTGTGAGCTGCTGATCCAACATCTCAGTCCGAATCGCTCCAGGAGCAACCGCGTTAACAGTGATTCCTGACGGTGCCGTCTCTTTCCCCAATGAGCGAACCAATCCGTTTAAAGCTCCCTTGGCGGTAGAATAAAGCACCTCTCCCGCTCCCCCGGACTCCCCCCAGACCGAAGAGAGAATGATGATGCGGCCATATCGGTTTCGCACCATATCAGGTAAAAGGCGTCGAATCAAGAAAAACGCCCCACGTACATGAACATCCATCACACGATCGTATTCCTCGTCATCCACCAGTTGGAACACATCACTCTCTCCTACAACGCCGGCGCTGTGCACCAATAGGGCAGGTGCCCCCCAAGCCTGTTCCACCTGATCCACCATTGCCTCCACTTGGGAGCGAAAGCGGACATCGCCTTGAACGGTTATCGCTTTCACTCCCTTTTTCCGACATCGATCAGCCACCCGTTCCGCCTGTTGGTGTGAGCGATTGTAGTTAATCGCCACATCCGCACCTGCATCAGCTAAAGCCTTCGCCACAGCGGCGCCGATCCCGCGGCTGCCACCAGAGATAAAGGCGATTTGATTCGCTAGATCCTTATTCACATCGCTCCCCCTCCCTTTTACAGAAAAACCGCGCCTGATCAGGCGCGGGCCAGCGTCGTATAAACCGTTCTCGGGTCAATCCCTAATGTGATCGCACCGTTGATACTGCAAAGCGCTCCCAATCGATATGCTCCTGCAAGCGTCGATTGACATCATCGGCAGAGAGCGATTCCAGCAAGGGCACGATCTGGAATAGATCGGCATCGTTAAACTTATAACGGGTAAAGCGGTTGGCGATCCATTCGGGAGAGTTGAGCGAACGCATATAGCCGCCTGTTTTTTTCTTACGAATCCGTTCCACCACATCAGCGGGAATGCCTTGTGCCTGGATTTCCGGTAAAGCCGCTTGAATCCGTTTCACGAGAGTGTCCGGGTCCGGTGTATCCCCTCCGATGACCGAAAAGCCATATCCTTGTTCCAAGCTGTAATCATAGCCAAAATGATCATCGATTAGCCCCTCATCATAGAGGGATTGGTACAGATCGGAGCCTTCGCCGAAAATCGCTTCCAACATCACCTCGGTCGCCAGCTCCTGCCGAACCAGGTCTTCCCCTTGCAGACGGACCGCATGGGGGCTCTCTTTAAAACCGAATAAGCATTTGGCGATCCCAACACTCAACTGAATCTCCAGCTGGGCTTGATTCACTTTCTCCGGCTCATCCGGGAAGAAGCGGCCGATTTCGTCCATCGCTTGATATGATTTTGCCGCCTGATTGTTGCGCACCAGCTCCATAATTGATTCCGGCTCAATCGCTCCCACCACAAACAACAACATATTGCTGGGGTGATAAAAGGTCTTGTAGCAGGTATAAAGCGCTTCTTTGTCGATTTTGGCGATCGACTCCACTGTTCCTGCGATATCGATTTTAACCGGATGGGCGGCATACATTGACTCAATCAATCCAAAGTAGGAACGCCAATCCGGGTTGTCGTCATACATGCGAATCTCCTGACCGATAATTCCTTTTTCCTTCTCTACCGATTGATCGGTAAAATACGGGTCCTGCACAAAATCGATCAGTGTAGTCAAGTTTTGTTCTACATTCTCCGTGCAAGAGAAGAGATAGGCAGTGCGGTCAAAGCTGGTAAAAGCATTGGCGGAAGCGCCTTGTTGTGAAAAAAGATTAAATACGTCTCCGTCTTTTTTCTCAAACATTTTGTGCTCCAAAAAGTGAGCAATGCCGTCAGGAACTTGAATTTCCTCACCACCCGGCGGCTGAAAGTGATTGTCGATCGAACCGTAACGGGTGGTAAAAGTAGCATAGGTTTTATTAAAACCCGGTTTCGGCAGTAAATAAACTTGCAGTCCATTGGGCAATTGTTCATAGTACAACGTCTCTTCTAACTGTTGATGTTCAATCCGTTCCATCGTCGGCTCCTCCCTTCTGATCCCGCAGAAAGTATATCGTATCCAGCTTCACCTGGCGGGCGATGGCGATTACATCCTCCTGCGTCACCGCTTCCAACTCCTGGATCATCTCTTCCAAAGGACGCTCCCGACCTGACAGCACACCGTGATAGTGTGCATCGATCAAATCGTATGCCCGGTCTTGCCGTTCACGCAGTTGATGAATCAACATCGTGCGGGTTTGGGACCATTCCGTATCGTTGATTTTTCCTTGGGCCATCATTTCAATCTGCTCCTGAATGATATCGACCGCCCGTTGGTAGTTTTCAATCTCAATCCCCGACTGTACCGTTAAGATCCCTTTGTGGCTTTCGATCCGGGAAGCAGCGTAATAAGCGAGACTCGCCTTTTCGCGCACATTGATAAACAGCTTAGAATGTGGAAATCCACCTAGAATCCCGTTATACATCAACAGGGCGGGATAAGCGTCATCCACCAGCGTAACCGGCGTGCGGAAGCCCATATTAAGCTTGCCTTGTTTGATATTTAGCCGGTCGACCACATGTTTTACCTCGTTCACTTCCGTCCGCACTTGGGTGCGCTGTGGGGTTGAACGCTTCCCTCCTTCCACTTGAAAATGGCGCTTCACCAACGACTCCACTTCCGCCCGCGACAGATGGCCGACAAAGTACAAATCCAGCGGTCGGGATTGTAATAATTGACGATAGTATGTATAAAGAGTGTCCGCGTCGATGTGATCGAAATCTTCCACACGCCCATGGTTAAACAAGGCATAGGGTTCGCCGGCACACATCTCAGAGACGCAACGATGGGCAGCATAACGGATTTTATCATCCATGAGACTCTCAATTTTTTGCCTTAGATTCTTTTTTTCCGCTTGGACAAAGCCGTCTGCAAATCGGTCCCCATCCGTCGCCGGGTGTAGCAATACTTCGCCTAAAAAAGCCGCCCCTTCCTCCAACAAAGAGGAGGTGCCGGATAAAAACCGTTCATTGGCCACTTCTAACCCCAACTGCAATACGTGGTTTTCCCCTCGTTTGCCCACATCACCGAACAGACCGGCACCGTACAGCTCATCCAACTTCCGTTTTAGGCCCAGGGTTGTTGGATACGAGCGTGTGCCCCGCTGTAATACACTGGGTAGTAGCGCGTGTTGTGTTACATGTTGGGAAGATAGCTCCTGTTGCACCATTGCCATCAACAGATTGGTCTTAAATTTTTCCGTGGAACAGACGTGCACATGCACATTTCCCGCTTGAAAGCTTTCAAAACGCAGCGATTCCGTCACAACCACACCCCTTTTCTTTGTTCGTGTCTTTTTCATTATAGAGGATCGCTTCCGTCATGGAAAAGATCTACTTCCTATTGTTCCATAGTATGACCGACCGTTAAAGAAATGTTTCCATACACACAAAAAACCGACCGCCAAAAAAGCGACCGGTTTCAACAGTGGATCATCAGCGACCATCGGCTTCATACGGTTTTCCTAAGGCACCAGGCCCTTCCGCCCGTCCGACAAAACCAGCCAAGGCGAGGATCGTCAAGATATAAGGCGTCATACTGAGCACCTCGGAAGGTACAAACGCCGTCAATCCAATCAATTGACCGATGAGGGAAAGGGAGACGGCAAATCCGAAAAAGGTGGCCGCTCCCAGCACGCCGAAGGGGTTCCATTTGCCAAAAATCAACGCCGCCAATGCGATAAATCCTTGTCCGGCAACAGTCGTCTGGTTAAATTCACTGGCGATGGCGATGGAAAGCCCCGCCCCACCAAGGCCTGCTAAGGCTCCACTGATCAGAACCGCAATATAGCGCAACCGGATCACGGAAATGCCATTGGTCGCTGCCGCTCGCGGATGTTCCCCCACCGCGCGCAAACGCATACCAAAGGGGGTGCGGTACAGAATGACATAGGAGAGGATGACCACAATCACAGCGATATAAGTAGTGGGAAAGGCGTTAAACAATGCGGGTCCGATCACCGGAATCTCGGTTAACCCGGGAATCGGCAGCCGGTTCAATGTATCCGCAGACGGAATGGCTGGTGTTTGTGCCGCGCCGTCGTACATCGATTTCACCGTATAGACCGCAATTCCTAGTGCGAGAAAATTAATGGCAACCCCACTAACCACCTGATCAGCGCGAAATGTAATCGACGCCACCGCGTGTGGAACCGCGAACAGGATACCGGCAACCATAGCGACCAACAGCCCCACCCAAGGATTGCCGGTCATCAGCGTCGTGACGGCTGCAGCAAAAGCGCCGATGGTCATCAACCCTTCCAAGCCAATATTAACCACCCCGGACCGTTCCGAAAACAACCCGCCCATCGCCGCTAAGATTAGTGGTGTTGCATAAAGAACGGTGGTTTGTAGCACATTTGTCCATGTTTCCATCACTTTTTCACCGCCTTCAACTTCTGCATCAGCCAGCTAGCGACATTAGCAGCCACAAACAGGATAATCGCCGCAAACACGACCCGGATCACTTCAAAGGGTACACCGGCGGCAAACTGCATGCTGCTTCCCCCATAAGTGAGCACACCAAACAGGGTTGCGCTCAACACAATCCCGATCGGAGAATTGGCGCCTAAGAGAGCGACAGCGATTCCGTCAAAGCCGATTCCCGTAAAAGCCGACTGGATCGATAAATATTCGGAAGTACCCAACAGCTCGGTGGCTCCGGCCAACCCAGCGAAGCCGCCGCTGATCATCATCGATAAAATAATACCCCGTTTGACACCCATGCCTGCATACTCCGCCGCATGTTGATTGAGTCCGACCGCTCGCAATTCAAAGCCCAGAGTTGTGCGCCATAAGATAAAATACATCAAAAGTGCAGCCAACAGCGCCACAAAGATCCCCAAGTGAATCCGCGAGTGTCCAAATAGATCGGAGAGAAACTCCCAGCGCAACGATGCCGACTCCGGGATGCGGGCAGTAGAATCAGCCCCACTGGTCAGCCATTCCCGCACCGTCACATTGGCCAGATAAAGGGCGATAAAGTTCATCATAATGGTGATAATCACTTCATGAACCCCTCTAAGCGCCTTCAACAATCCTGGAATCGCCGCCCATAAGGCTCCGCCCAAAGCTCCGGCCATCACGGCGACTGTCACATGGATAACCGGTGGCAAGTCCAATTTTAAGCCGACAATCACCGCCACCAACTGGCCGATAATCAATTGTCCTTCTACCCCGATATTAAACAATCCCGTACGAAAGGCGAGTCCCACCGCTAAACCGGTGAGGATCAACGGTGTAATCGTCCGAATCGTCTCACCCATATCAAAGGGTTCTAAAAAAGCGCTTTGAAAGAGAGCACTATAAGCCACCAGCGGATTGTATCCCGCCACCAGCATCATAACCGCTCCTATCAACATCCCCATCAGTACCGAAATAACAGCCGCCAACAACGACGCCTGTTTATTGATTTTGGAGAGTAATTGCATCAGACATCCACCTCCGCCCCTGGTTGACCGCCAGCCATCAACAACCCGACTTCTTCTTCGGTGACGGTCGCCGGATCAACCCAACCGGCAATCTTTCCTTCATAGATGACGGCAACACGGTCGCTCAGTTTTAACACTTCATCCAGTTCAAGGGACATCAGGAGAACGGCCTTGCCACGATCCCGCTGTTCAATCAGGCGGCGATGGATAAACTCAATCGCCCCCACATCCAAGCCTCGGGTGGGTTGAGCAGCAATGAGGAGATCCGGGTCCCGATCCACTTCCCGGGCAATAATCCCTTTTTGTTGGTTGCCTCCTGATAAAGAGCGAGCCAAGGTGTGAACATCTGGCGTACGCACATCAAATTCCTGGATCAACTTGTCGGCGTAGCGATGTATCTGGGGAAACTGCATCACCATCCCCTTGGAAAAAGGAGCTTGAGCATAGGTTTGTAACACCATGTTTTCTCCGATAGAGAAATCGAGCACCAATCCGCGGCGATGACGATCCTCTGGGATATGCCCTACACCGGAACGGGTGATTTGCCGTGGTTTTTTATTGGTAATCGCTTTTCCATTGATTCGAACATGACCGGACCGGACTTTGCGCAAACCGGTGATCGCTTCCAGCAACTCCGATTGTCCGTTGCCGTCTACTCCGGCCAGTCCCACAATCTCCCCGGCACGCACATCCAAATCTAATCCTCGCACCGCATCAACCCCACGAGCATCGGCAACAACTAAATTTTCAACCGATAACACCTGTTCTGTGGGTTCAGCCGGTTTTTTATTCACTTGGAAAGAGACTTCCCGTCCCACCATCATCGCGGCTAAGCGGTTTTGGTCCGTCTCTTTCACATTGACGGAACCAATATAATTCCCACGCCGGATCACAGTAACCGTATCGCAAGCTTGTATAATCTCTTTTAATTTATGGGTGATAAAAATAATCGTTTTCCCTTCCCGAACGAGATTATGCATAATCTCAATCAACTCATCAATCTCCTGCGGAGCCAATACCGCTGTCGGCTCATCAAAAATGAGGATATCCGCCCCTCGATACAACGTTTTTAGAATCTCCACCCGCTGTTGCATGCCGACAGAGATATCGCGAATTCGAGCACGAGGATCGACACGTAATCCATACCGGTCCGAGATCTCCTGTACTTCCCGCTCTGCTTTTTCGCGGTCAATAAACCCGCGGCGGTTGGGCTCTACACCAAGAATAATATTTTCTGTTACAGTAAAGGGCTCTACCAACATAAAATGCTGATGAACCATCCCAATCCCCAACCTGCCTGCATCAGACGGTCCCGTAATCGTGACAGGATCGCCTTTAATGTGGATCTCTCCTTCATCAGGCTGATACAAGCCGAACAAGATGTTCATCAACGTCGATTTCCCGGCACCATTTTCCCCCAGCAATGCGTGAACCTCTCCCTGCTTCACCGTCAAATTGATGCCGTCATTGGCGACGATACCGGGAAATCGCTTCGTGATTTCTTTCATTTCCACGACGTTCAACGCAAAATCCCCCTTTCTTACCTGAGAAACAGGGCTAGCTTATCGCCAGCCCTGTTTCAATTGCCATCCAATTGATGCAGGTGAGAAACTTACTTCAAAAATGCCTTTAACTCCTTTTCAGTGGCAGGCACTTCAATTTCACCATCAATAATCTTCTGCTTATACTCATCCACGGTTTTTAATACATCCTCCGGAACGTGCTTATCCGTGTTTTCTGCGATATCCACACCGTCATCGGCCAAGCTTAGCTCCACCTGCTTACCGCCTTCAAACTTACCTTCTTTCAGATCTTTTACGATATCGAAAACAGCCACATCCACCCGTTTAATCATAGAACTGAGGGTATGATCCGGGGCTAGTTTCGACTGATCCATATCGACGCCGATCGCCCAATATTTCCCTTGCTCACGGGTTTTCACTTCGTCAAACAATCCTTTGCCAACGCCACCAGCAGCGTGATAAATCACATCGACGCCGTCATTATACATATTGGCGGCTAGCGAACGCCCTTTGGATACATCATTAAAGCTTTCTGCATAAGCGGGGACCACTTTGGCATCAGGGTTAGCCGATTTCACCCCGGCGGTAAAGCCCGCTTCAAACTTCTTGATCAGAGGGGAAGTTACCCCACCGATAAAGCCCACTTTATCCGTTTTTGTCATGGAGCCGGCAATCACTCCCATCAAAAAGGAGCCTTCCTCTTCCTTAAAGGTGACAGCCACGACGTTTTCCGGGATGTCTCCACCCAGATTGGTATCTACAATCCCAAACTTGGCATCCGGGAACTGATTGGCCACCTCAGGGAGTGCTTTTTCAAATTTAAACCCGATTCCCCAAGTGATATCGCGCCCATCACGAGCAAACTTGGTTAAGTTGGGAACATAATCTTCATCCCGTTTCGATTCGAGATAAGCGATGTCAGCGTTTAATTCTTTCTCTGCCTGTTGCAAACCGGCCCAAGAAATTTGGTTAAAAGATTCGTCGTTTAAACCGCCGGTATCGGTAACCAGAGCGGTGCTAAGTTCGGCTTTGTCGCCACCGTCGCTACTTCCCGCTCCGCCACAAGCAGTGGAAACAACCAATACAGCGCACAAGAGACCCGCTGCCCAAGCTTTTTTAAAAGACATTTACAAAAACCCCCTTGTGTGGTGGACAAACGGAAATCAACCAGACGATGGAAGTTTGATTGTATCAACCTCTATCCAATGGATTGATTGTACAAATGTCCTTCCAACCAAATCGTGAGCCTTTCCGTTATCCTGTCCAGCGTACATGCTCCTCTACTGTTATACCATGGGTTATCCCTTTTTGCTACTAGTTTGCGTTAAATACACCGCCTAAATACCTAGACAAAAATAAACAGGAGGGATTGCCTCCTGAGTAGTAAAATGGGCACAAACCGCTCTCCATATCCTCGCGCTACCGAGGATTACCCAAACGACCGTAGGAAGTGCCTGTGGTGAATCCCCTGCCTTTACGCATGGGGAGTGGTCAAGCATCCCGTTTTTGTTGATGAAGGTTCCATTGTTCAGGTCCCATCAACACTTCACGTGGTTTGCTCCCTTCATAAGGGCCGACGATGCCCCGTTGTTCCATAAAATCGATCAGCCGGGCCGCACGGGTATAGCCGATGCGGAGGCGACGCTGCAACAGCGAAACCGATGCGGTTTTAGCCTCCACCACAAGCTGGACTGCTTGCGGAAAAAGCTCATCCTCTACTTTTTGCTCCATCTCCTCGCCGACATCTTCTGGGATCATCTCTTCCTGATAACGTGCTTGCTGCTGATCACTCACAAACCGGACAACCGCTTCCACCTCTTTATCCGACAGAAATGATCCTTGTACACGGATCGGTTTAGAAGCTCCGACCGGCAAATATAACATATCCCCCCGTCCCAGTAACTTTTCGGCACCGCCCATATCCAAGATGGTGCGAGAGTCCGCTTGGGAGGAAACCCCAAAGGCGATGCGGGATGGGATGTTGGCTTTAATCACCCCGGTAATCACATCGACAGAGGGGCGTTGGGTAGCGATAATCAAATGGATTCCCGCCGCCCGGGCCATTTGCGCTAACCGGCAGATGGCATCTTCCACATCTGCGGGAGCCACCATCATCAAATCGGCTAACTCATCCACAATCACCACAATATAGGGAAGCGTGGCACCCTCTTTTCCTTCCCGCTCTTGTTGAATCCGATTATACCGCTCAATATCTCGGGCACCGGAATCAGCAAAAAGCTCATAGCGCTTCTCCATCTCCGCCACCACTTTTTTTAGAGCAATCGCCGCTTTGCGTGAATCGGTCACCACCGGTGTCAACAGATGGGGGATGCCATTGTAGATATTTAACTCCACCATCTTAGGATCGATCATCATAAACTTCACTTCATTGGGCTTCGCTTTATACAGGATACTGCAGATGATATCGTTGATACAGACACTTTTTCCCGCCCCCGTGGCACCAGCCACCAACAAATGCGGCATCTTTGCCAGGTCGCCTACAATCGGCTCGCCCGAGATATCCCGCCCCAGACCGATGGAAAGCTTAGACGGTGATTCATGATAATGGGAGCTTTCCAGCACATCGCGCAAACCGACGATGGAGATCTCCGGATTGGGTACCTCAATCCCCACGGCCGCCTTCCCGGGAATGGGAGCCTCGATGCGAATATCCTTAGCCGCCAGCGATAAGGCAATATCATCGGACAGATTAACGATGCGACTCACTTTGACACCAATATCGGGTTGCACCTCATATCGGGTCACAGCAGGCCCCCGATGAATTTGCGTCACTCTAGCCTTGACGCCAAAACTGGCCAACGTGGCCTCTAGCTTTTTGGCGTTTTCCGTCATGTCGAGACGTTCACGGCTACGCCCTTTGTTTTTTGGCTTTTCCAACAGCGAATAAGGAGGAAGCCGGTATTCCGACATATCCTGATCATGGTTGAATTGAACGACCACACCACCCGTATTTTTTTCTTCTTTTGGCCCACTCTCCAGCGGTGGTGAAACTTTTTTCTCCACCTTCGATGGGGAAGGGGGTTCTTGTCCTGGTGGAAACAATTCCGGTTGTTCCCACCTCTTTGGAACCTCTTTGTCGGAAAAGTCGTGAATTACTGGTATTTCCTCTTCCGCTACAGTCTCTTTTTTCATCCGTTTTGGTTTTTGTTTATGCAAATCCCTCTGTTTCATCCGGCCGACGATCTGACTCAAACGGGCTTTCCACTCCTGGAGCGTTTGCCGACTCCAATCGCGCAAACGCTCCATTGTCTGCACAAAAGAAAATCCACTCGCCAACAGTGCTCCTGCGATCCCCACAGCAACAACTGCAATCGTAGAACCGCCTCGATCAAACAGATAGAGAAACAAGGCGTAACCCAATGCCCCTACCATCCCTCCGCCAATATCTGTCGGCAAACGGGATTGCCGTTCCTCCAGGATCAAATCCCAGGTGACCGGAATAACGGACCCGTCCAGTCCCCGTTGTTGAAGACCGTCAAATGTATCGATATGGTTCCAAATCAAAAACGCCAACAATAACAACAGCATCCCCGTCCACCGGGATGACCACTCCTGCGGCCACTGCCGCTTCAATGCCAGATAACCCGCAACGAAAATACCGGCCAAAGGTAAAAGGAAATCCCAGTTACCAACAAAAAAACGGGACAGGTATGTAAACGATCGGCCCACCGCTCCCAGTTGTGCAATGGTCAGAAGAGACAGGGTCAGCAAAATGATGGCATACAGTTCAAATCGAATGGCCTCCTTTAACACCGCTACTTTAGATGCTTTCGCCTTCTTTTTTCTACCTTTGGATTTTGCCATTTCGATCACCTTTTTCCACCGCTCGTTTCACCACCATTATAGCATGGAAAGAGCCTCCAATTATAGTACAAAACCCCCTCCATGTGATTTGAAGGGGGTTTGTTGCGGTAATAACGCATTTGTCATTGTAGTGGAATCGCAATTGATTGACCCGGCTGATAGCGAGCGTCCAGATAATGGTGGGGTTCCGGGGACAGAAGACGCTGGATACGCCCTTGTCCTGGACCAATCATCTCTACTTGCATCATCACCCCATTGATACTCACTTCCCGCACATTTGAGATTTCCGTTTCATCCGTCAAAGCCGTCTCCGCCGGTATCACTGAATAATAGATCATTGAACAATCCCTCCACTGCGGCTCTCTTCTATTTGCCGGTTGAGTTCTGCCAACGCTTCCCCCAATCCTCCCACACGGTCGATTAACCCGTGTTGAACGGCATCCGAGCCGATCACATTGGTTCCGATGTCTCGGGCTAACTCTCCAGTACGAAACATCAATTCCCGGAATTGTTCCTGTGAGATATTGGAATGGTTGGCCACAAATCGAATCACCCGTTCCTGCATCTTTTCCATGTATTCAAAGGTTTGCGGCACACCCACCACTAACCCCGTCAACCGAACTGGATGAATCGTCATGGTAGCCGTCTCCGCGATAAAGGAGACATTGGCGCTGACAGCGATCGGCACCCCGATGCTGTGCCCTCCCCCCAACACCAATGAAACCGTGGGTTTGCTCATAGACGCGATCATTTCAGCGATCGCCAACCCCGCTTCTACATCGCCGCCGACGGTATTCAAAATAACGATGATGCCTTCGATGTTTTCATTTTGCTCCGCCGCTACAATCTGGGGGATTACATGCTCATACTTTGTCGTTTTGTTTTGGGCTGGCATCACCAAGTGGCCTTCCACCTGCCCAATCACCGATAAACAATAAATATTGGATTCCAATTGCGGCACATTGGCTTGCCCCAATTGCCGAATCGCGTCCATTGCGTTCTTTTTGTGTGTATCCTTATCCCGTTCCACTTCCGGTGCCGGCTGAGTGGTCGTTTCATCTGACATGATTCGCCCTCCTTTTCCAACCCTAGTATGCTCTGGAGAATGGAACACATACAGAAGCGAAAAAAACACCCTGTTTACAGGGTGTAAAGGTGAAAAATTTGAGAACAGAGGGCAGCAGGTGCACCGAATATCCTTTATCGGGCACTTCGCGGAAATCAGCCTCCCGGTTTTACCAACTCAATCTTTGGGTCTTGGCGCCTATGCTCGCTTTCTTACGGCAGCCAGATACTCCGCCTGCCGTTTTGCTCGTTTATCCGCTTTGTATTCGTTCACCACTAGAATGGCATGAATCATACCGGGAAGCCATCCAATTAAAGTGAGGATCAGGTTGAGCAAGGCTTGGAATGGCTTTCCTACAAACAAAACCGCAACCGGTGGAAGAATGACCGCGAGTAAATATAGCATGATGACGGCTCCTTTCAATACGGATTCCTTTTTATCTTATACAGAATTCCATTTTTGTTCCACGGCGAAAAAAAACCGCCCAACAACAAGTAGCGGCGGGAAAATTTTTTTGATGACTAAAATTTCTCTTCCTATCGTGTTCCCGTCATTTGGCTCGTCAGTTGCTTTGCATTTCGCAAATGGAGTTCCGTATAATCCTGCCAACGGATTATCGTTTCTACAAACGTTTTGTACGCAGCGGGAGCCGCATTTCTCATCACTTGTAAACCAGCACGTACATCACGGTCTTGCCGTTCTGCGTTTTGAATGCAAGCGGTTAGTGTCTTCATCAGCGAGCGGGCACTCTCTCCGCTCTGCAATCGTCGCGCTGATCCTAGTGCCGTCACCCGATGATACGATGCCGGAACCAGATGACTGTGCATTTCCGCATTCCCTTGTAAATTTTCCGTTTCCGGAATGTGAAACAACTGCGAACTCATGGAGCAAACCATTTCTTCCCCGTACATACTGCGGTTAAGTTCCGCCACGACAGACTGCCATGATTGATGGATCCCAAACACCCTACAACACCTTCCCTGAGAATTTGGGCGAGTCGCCTGCCATATTGTATGTTGAATTTCAATTTTAGCGATTGATCGGAAAACAAATCAGTTTAGAATTTGGTCCCAAACGATTAGCCGAACAGGGCACTGTAGCCGTTGAGGGCGGGTTGGCCTCCCAAGTGAACATAAAGGACTTTAGCGTCTTTGTCGATGTCGCCACTTGTCACGAGATCGATCAACCCTGCCATCGATTTCCCCTCATATACCGGATCAGTAATCAATCCCTCCGTACGAGCAGCCAGCCGCATGGCATTTAGAGTAGACTCATCCGGAATACCGTATGTACCCGCATGGTAATCTTCGTTGAGAATGATTTCCTCATCAGTAAGATCGCGATCGACACCGATAAGTTCAGCAGTGTTGCGAGCAATCCGTGCTACCTGTCCCCATGTTTCCTCGGGCTTGGCGGAACCGTCAATGCCGATGATTCGTCGTGGTTTCCCTCCCAGTGCGGCAAATCCGGCAATCATACCTGCTTGCGTACTGCCCGTGACTGAACAGACTACAATGGTGTCAAAGAACATACCAAGTTCACGTTCCTGCTCAGCAAGCTCGAAAGCCCAGTTTGCAAAACCGAGTCCACCCAGTCGGTGGTCCGATGCCCCCGCGGGGATGGCGTAAGGTTTTCCCCCGGAAGCTTCGATCTCAGCGAGCGCCTGCTGCCAGCTTTCTTTAAAGCCGATACCGAAGCCTGATTGCACCAAACGCACATCCGCACCCATCAACCGGGACAACAAAATATTTCCAACCTTATCGTACACCGCATCTGGCCAATCAACCCAGCTCTCCTGGACAAGCACACACTTGAGCCCGGCACGAGCCGCAGCTGCCGCCACCTGGCGGGTATGGTTGGACTGTACACCACCGATCGATACCAACGTATCACAACCCTGGGCCAATGCGTCGGCGACCAGATACTCAAGCTTGCGCGTTTTGTTGCCGCCATAGGCAATCCCAGAATTACAATCCTCCCGTTTCGCCCATACCTCCGCACCGCCCAAGTGAGCCGTCAACCGGTCCAACCGATGGACAGGGGATGGACCAAACAACAGCGGGTAGCGGTTAAACACGTTGAGAGACAAAGAATCTACCTGTTCGCTTTTCTTTTCCATATCCATCCTCCAGAAAAAACAATGTTGATGAGGGGTTGTCTATATAAGTATAAGATACAGGCAGATTTATTTCAGTAATCGAATGCCCCTCATCATAGCAATAAACGATCTTATAAAGAAGCGTTACCCTTGTTTGTATGCCTTAATTCGACGATACATCGATTTGTCTTCCATTTTGCGAAAGTGGGACATCATGGGGGATGTGTTGGCTTCAATCACCCAAATATGACCTTTCTGATCCAAACCCATGTCCAATCCATAGATACGATGGTGAGGAAATAACTTGGTCAATCTTCGAGCTGACAATAAAGCAACTTGATCGATCTTTGCAGTCAGTTCGCTTACAGAAATGTGCTCTAAGCTCGATCGTTCAATTGCAGTCTCCACCGTGAGCAGTGTTCCTTTACTTCTTGTAATGTTCGTGACGATATACCCTTTTCCGGCCACTTTGGCCACTTTCCCTGTTACTTTCCATGAGCGGGAATTTTTTTTTCGTTGAACGATTATTCGTATATCAAATGGACGGTTGTCGATTTCGGACAGTCTGACTCGCCGCTGAATCAGATATCTTCGGGATCCAATCTTTTTTTTGATATGGTTGACCACATTTTCAAATTCTGTGATTTCCTTTTTTTTGTTTTCCGTGTGGATTTCATAACCGTTTTCTTTTAAAAACGACACCTTGATCACACCCGATCCACGACTTCCTATCACTGGTTTCAAAATTACCTCTCCATAACGGGTAATCATCTTCTGCAACGATTCAGCGGTAAAAAAACAGGTCTTCGGCATATGGGGAGCCAAATGGGTACTCTTCACCATATATGAATATTTAAACCATTTATCGCCTCTTCGAATTTTTTTCATGGTTATTCCCCTTTCGAAACATAACCGATCGAATGTAGGTAACGTTCAAACAAACTTAAAAACGCTTCAATATCTTTGTGATCAATCTCACCGATGTTGGCGATTCTAAAGGTTTTTAGCTGTTCCAGTTTGCCCGGATATACGGTATAACCCCGACTGTAAAAGTAGTCGTGCATGCGATTGAAATCATACCTGGAGCAATCCGGTTCACGGATGGCCGTAATCAATTTGGAGTGATGTTTCTCTGGGACGATATGATTGAATCCAAGCCGTGCAATTCCCTTCGTCAACGTTTCCCACGATTTGACGTATCGTCTGTATCGGCTCACGACTCCTTCTTGTTTCAACTCCATAATCGCCTGTTTAAGGGCATATAAGGTTTGTACAGGAGGTGTAAAACGCATCTGGGAAGTTTGGGAAAAAAACTGATATTGCTTATACAGATTTAAATAATAATTTCGCGGATGATGATGCCGAATGCGTTCCAACTTGCTGCGATCTGCGATTACAAAAGCCAACCCTGCCATTCCCTGCAAGTTTTTATTGGAACTGGCGGCCAGGAAACTAATATTCATGCTTCTCATCTGGATGGGGATCGCTGCAAAGGAACTTATTGCATCCACGATCAACTCGATTTGGTGTTTTCGGCAAATTTGACCGATCGACTCTATATCATTTAAGAGACCGGTAGTCGTTTCATGGTGAACAACGGCAAGATGTGTAATCGTTCGGGAAGAGTGGTTAATCCGCTTTTCTAAGGCGTTTAAGTCGATTCCCTTCTCAGGAGAACTATTAAATATTTGAAAATCGAGTCCGTAGGCGTCCGCAATCTCACACATCCGTTTACCGTAGGCACCATTGTTGACAATGAGCAATGTACCCTCATCCACAACCGAACTTAAAATGGATTCCACCGCCGCCGTTCCTGAACCGCCAAACAATATCGTCGCAATCGGTTTTGGATCACCCACCAATCGGGTTAATTCAATACAGATCCATGCCATCAATTGGCCAAATTCCGCTTCACGGGGGCATATATCGGGAACGACTTGAGCGTATTTGACACGATCCGATGTAGTAGCGGGTCCAGGCGTCAACAGAATATTTCTTTTAACCATCTTCTCACCTTCGTTTATTCAGAGAGTAAATAACCCCCTACTTATGTACTTGAAGTAGGGGGCTTATTGCTTAATAAAAGATTGTAACCGTTCTTTTACTTCATACGGTTTCATTTTGGGACGACCCAGTCGGCTTTTTGATCCGTTAGCAATTCTCATATGGAGAAAAGTTAGTCCACCGCTCTGTTTCCACTCGCTGAGGGCAGATTTCAATTCTTTTCGATTGTGAACGTAGATGGAGTTGGTATATCCGCTGGCAGCGGCAATCTCCACAAAATCAGTATTAACGGAGACCGTACTCTGCCCCCCTGTCGAATCATAGGTATGATTATCAAGCAGGATATGAAGCAAATTGCCCGGATTGTAATAGCCATTGGTAGCTAAACTCCCCATACGCATGAGCAACGCTCCGTCGCCATCGATAACCGTAACATCCAGATCGCGACAAGCCAGCGCCAATCCCAGTCCAAGCGAAGCGGCACACCCCATTGATCCGACCATATAGAAGTGATTCGGGGCATCTTCGATTTCATACAATTCCCGGCCTGTTTTTCCCGTGGTGGCGATCACGGCGGTTTGATTATCCTTCCAGCCGTTAATGATGTGAAGTGCTTCGTATCGGAGCGGCATCTCTTCCTTTATCGTTGGATTTTTTATCCTCTTGATGCGGTTGGTACATGAGGAAACCATCTCTTTCTGCAAGAATTCATCAGTAAATGTCCCTTTTCTAACAACGAAAAAGAAAGGTTGATTATTGGTGATACACTTATTCGCCTGCCACAATTGGCCTTTCGCTGTTTCTAAATCCGTTGCAAGAAATTGCCATTCCACTTGCATCAAATCCAGCATTTCGGTCGTAATTTTTCCCATCAGCTCATGTTGCGGTTCATCAGAGGTCCCCGGTTCCCCGCGCAAGCTGACAAATCCCAAGATCGGAATCTGAAACGGATAGTTAAGAGAGGCCAATGGGGAAACTGCATTCGTCAGCCCTGAATTTTGCATGAGAACCACGGCTTTTTTTCCTGCCAGCACCGCTCCGGAAGAAATGGCCACCGCTTCTCCCTCGTTCGCCGCCGCAATATATTCGCATTCATTCATCGCGTAATTGATGAAGCTTTTCAAAAAAGAACATGGAACACCACTATAAAAAGAAAAACCCATCTTTTGCAGTTCGTCCCCAAACCCTTTTGTATTTAACATCGGCATTACCTTACACTCTTTTTACCGGGAAGATATTTTTTTTCCGCCATTTGCAGCTCGTCAGCTCCTTGTAATCGGAAAATTTCGTCGATCGATGCCACCTTGCCCTCCACACCGATGAGACTCTTCTGTTGGCGAATTTGCTGCGAGATAATTTTCATGGCGTCAATGGATGCCCGTAGATTATGATTGGCCCATATCACGAGGTTAACCCCTAATTCAGCGAAACGTTCCGTTGGAGTGGCATAATATTTTGTGGGGACAATGACCACGGGGTGTCTACCGCTCCATTCTTTCATAAATGCTTCAATTTCTGTCAAGTCCGATCGTTTACTGTGAATCAATACAGCATCTGCACCCGCTTGCCGGTATGCCTCCGCCCGCCGCAATACTTCCTGTAAACCCCAGCCTGCGATAAAAGCTTCCACTCTTGTAACCACAATAAAATCCTTATCCAATTGGCTGTCTTTCATCGCTTTAATCTTGCCGCAAAATTCTTCTACATCGGCCAGTGGTTGCGCTTCTCCGTTGATAAAGGAGTTGGTTTTAGGAAACAATTTATCTTCTATACACACACCGGCTATATTGCGCTGCTCCAATTTTTTCACCAATCGCCTTGCATTATTGAAATTCCCGTATCCCGTATCCCCATCCAACAAGATTGGAATGGAGGTGGCGTCACTCATAAACTCCAACATATCCAATATCTGCGTCCAGGAAGCTTCGTTGTTGTCTCTGACACCTAAACTTGCGGAGATGGTAAGTCCGCTGGCCCATATCCCGTTAAAGCCCGCCTCTTCCACGATTTTTGCTGATAAACCGTTGTGAGCTTCCA